>JANMHA010000166.1:0-39743 GCA_031374925.1 Pirellula sp.
ATAGGCTGGTTGAAGGAGTACCGAAGAGTGTTTGCACGATTCGAGAAATCCGCAAAGAACTTCGGTGGTATGGTTCGGCTTGGCTTCATTCAACGCTACCTTAAAACTTTCGAAATACCAGTTTAGAAACGGAGCCTAGTAATTCTGCGGCGCTGTGCCGGTAAACACATTCTGAATGTACTCCATCTTGCCTCTTGGATGGCCAGGCGAGCTACTTGGAGGCGAATGTTTGGCTTGGAGCCGAGTAGACACCGACGCACCGGCGTGTCAAACCGGTGCGGAGTAAGAATCCTGGCTAACTGTGGAATAGGAGTTTGACAGAGCCAGCGGGGACGGCTAGGTGCAAGTCCACCGTGTGGGACTTTTCGGTTTTCGGCTGCAAGTGGCGAGAATCCGACACGATGGTTAACAGAAATCGGCCAGCACATACCTGTGGACATTGGAATCCGTCGGCTAAACTTATGGTCACTGAATGGGCTGGGACGTTTGGACTCATCTCGGTAAGAATTTTTCACAGGCAATCGCATATTCTTAGCATGGAATCAAAGACGACTCCCAACCTTTCGCCGAAGCAAGGTCAGTATCTTGCGTTCATCTATTACTACACGAAACTGAATAGACAGGCACCTGCGGAGGCCGATTTTCAGAGATATTTTCTTGTGTCACCACCGTCAGTCCACAACATGATCGTGAAACTAGACGAAAGCGGTTTCATTTCGCGTGAACCCGGACAGAGCCGGTCCATCAGGTTGTTGGTCGATCGCGAGCACATTCCCGACCTCGATTGATCCAAGGTGGATTCATACGGAAGGACCAAGCCTTATGCGTCAGAACGGCGCCGGTAAACACATTCGCAATATATCCCATCTGGTTGTGAGCCGAGTAAACACGACGCTCCGGCGTGTCAAACCGGTGCTAGTTGCCCAAAGTATCATGTCCAATGGTTGTTGCGTCATTGTTTGGATTGGATTGAGTATATCAGACCTCCGTCGTCTCGGAGCTTCCGCGATGGCGGAACAACCTGAAGGATTGTGATCGTCTGATCTCGCATGTCCATTGCCTCAAATACTAACACCCTACGCGCATTGTCTGGCCCTAGGTTTTTTCTAATGCAATAGTGGTCGACGAAAAACCCCTTCCATCTTCCATCGAGTAATTTTTCAGCTTGCCATTCGGTCAATATTCCGTCGGCGCTCATTCTGTTTGCAATCGCACGCGCGTCCAAGCATTCTTTGCAATCAATGCGCCATGAGGATAACGCTTTGTCGTCGACCAATCGACTCTTGCGGACAATCTCATACCATTCGGCGATGCTCATGATTGTTCAGCGAATTGCCTTCTGACGTAACTTGTAAGTGTCCGGCGCTGTGGCGGTAAACACATTCCCAATGTACCGCAACTGGCAGGCTGAATGAATAGTCGAGTTGCTTGGAGGTGAATGTTTGGATCGGAGCCGAGCTAACGCCGACGCACCGGCGTGTCAAACCGGAGCGAGCTAGGAATTGGCTTGAGGGGCCCCGTGGCAATCCGGACCCCTATCCCGATATCTTTTTTTCGTCGATTTCAAGCTCAGCTTGGCTTTGCATCAATGCGATTCAATTCAGCGTCAGTCGCGATTGCAATCCAAGGCGATTTGGCAATGATCACGACTATGAAAAGCAGCGAACTGAAGGTCGACCAGGAACCCTTCCAGCGAAATGCGAGTATGGCCGCCATCAACGCAATTGCAAAGACAGTTACAGTAATGATTGCTGACCACTTCGCAGAACGCATCATCACCGCTCTTGACGCCGAATCAAATCGAGTCGAGTAATCTGACGAAAGCAGAGTGACCAAAACTAACTGGCGCCACACAAGCATGCAAGTAATACAAGCAACGATTGTGCATATTGCGACAGCTTGCGACAAGAAGAAATCGAATACTGCGACAACGACGATTGTAACAATGACGGCCAACGGAAATATCGAAGCAAGTCGTCGGTTCATGCTTTTGGTACCCATCGAGCCTTTCGACGAACTAGTAATTCTCAGGCGCATGCGCCTGTAAACGCAAGTTTCATAATAGCACACGTAGCTGGTCAAATGTGCGAACGTCGTTCCTGGTCGATGTAAATGGGTTGCTGCGGCCCTAAGTATGTCGCGTGGCGTCATTCGGCGGCGCACGCCAGGTGCTGAACTGCGGCACGAATATTCCGGCGCTGATGCTTGAAACCACAATGATACCGCTGTCAGGCGGCCGGTCGAGGTCGACCTGCGGATGAGTGGACGCCCAGGCTGGATCATCTGGATTTCGACGCTCCGGCGTGTCAAACCGGAGCGAGTTGAGATTAGGTGACCCACGACTTGGCCCTGGCGTACTGGCTTAGGCTTACTACATCTTTACGCTTTTCGAGTCAAAAATCGGAACCAAGATGCAAACATATCACGCCATCGCAAGTAACCACGATTTTCAATATTCAGTCTATCTGCAATGTTATCGATCGCATCCATCAGCGCATCGGACGGCTTTAGGGGTGGCAAGTGAATTGCGGATATCGTGTGCAAGGGTCGTGACCGACAAAGATAGACGTAGTGAAAGCCACCGCTACCATGCTCATCGTCTCCGGTAATGATTGCAAAAAAGTCTCCGTCACGAATTTGGAATTGCCTCACCCAAACCGGGCGTCCAAGGAAGAAGTATTTTAGAACAACCTTTCTTGATCGCGTTTCAACCATAGTGGCAACCTCAACCCAACACGCGTATGACAGTGCAAAAATTACAACAGCGGAAAACGCGAACAGGGCCGTTTTGAAAACGACAGGATTGATCTGACTCTCACCATACATAGCCAGAAAAGTGCAAAGCACAAGGCAAGGCATGCCGATGCAGCAAACAACCAAAATGCCAGGCCAAAACCGTCGGTCGGTGTCATGTGAAAACAGTAATGCTCCGTCACCTATTTCCTATCATCGTCACCAACAGCAAAAGTCGGGACAACCCCAAAGAACGACTGCAGAGCTTCGTCATTCCATTCAATTGGCACGCGAGCACGACCTTTGTTTTGCAGTGGACGAACTAGTAATGCTTCGGCGTGGCGCCGGCAGGCTTCTTGCGGCCGCACCGATCCATTACTTTTTTCGCAAAAAGGTCAGCATCTCGAAAGGGTCGACGATTTTGAATTGCCAGTCCAGCTTTTCAAAAATCTGTAATAGCGGGCTCTCCTTCTCTCTCAAGTCCAGAAGGTCTTTGTCACGAGTCACGAGAAAGTCAGCCTTCGTTGCAATCGCCAGATCGACGTATTTTGCATCCTTAGGATCGCGTTCAAGAACAAAGACATTGGCAATGTTTACGGAGTACACTGAGCAAGCCTGAATTCGGTCAAGAAAGTCGTGAACGGCAGAGATCGAGAGCGATGGAAACTTGCGTTGAAGACTTGGGCGAGTTAAGACTTCTCGTAATTCTTCAATACAAGCGTCCGAAACCAAAAGTTCAAGTGCGCCAACTTCGACAAGCTCAAGGAGCGCTGCAGCAGGTCCCATGGGCCTAGCTGCTGCTTGAAGAAAGATCATGCAGTCAAAAACGACTCTTGGCCTTTCCAATTACTTTGATCCTTGTTTGGCATCGTGCACTTCGTTACGTGCTGCTTCGAAAAGTTCATCCAGCTTAGCATCGGATATATCCGAACTGGCGACTTGCTCACGGAACGGAGCCAAGATTTCAGCAAACGTCCGGCCTCCGATGACGCCCTTACGAATCAATTCTGCGGCATAGGACTCTACCGATTGCCCTCGCAAAGCAGCTTGCTCTGCAAGAATCCGTTCAGTTCCATCGGGGATATTGACGCTTATAACCACGGTCGCCTCTTAACTCAGTTATTCAAAGTCAGCCAGGATTTCAACCCATCGGCCCCATTGTACCCCTTCTTGCCATTAACCGCCAAACAGAAAGATTAGCTTTGGTATTCAAGTCAGATCGGAAAGGCCCGTTCGGCCGCGTTTAAGGAAGTCTCTCGCATACGCGTTTAGGTTAGTGTTCGACGAAAAGTCCGAATTCCAACCTGCTCCGGTCACCCAAACCGGAGCGAGTTGGCTTCCAAGTTTTGGGGCTAGCTTGGGCAAACCTTTGCAACCCTTATTTATTATTGTGGTGATCAGCGAGAAGTGTTCCCTTTTTCCCTTTTGTTCGGATTTCCCTGTTTTTTACCGTCGATTTGGGGGTGCAAAATCTGCTAGTCTCCCCGACGAACGTCCTCATTCAAACCAACAATTCCGATGTCGCCTGCAATCTCATGAAATTTACAGGATTGATCCTCATCTGCGCTTCTAGCTGCCTAGCTCTCATTTTGCCCGCGATTGGAGTCGTTCAGTTCCCGAAAATTCAGCAATCAATGCCTGCGTCGGCGGTGCATGGAAGTTTTCCCACGTCATTTTCCGGTATGGCCCAGAACCCTCCCGTCGGCAATCCCAATAGCACTACTTGGACGCAATCCCCACCGCAACGGGAGTTCTTGCCGAGTTCGAACAACATGTCAGCTTCACCTTTTCCAACGCAGGTGCCGTATCCAGCCGCAGCATCGTCTCCGCCGTCGCTGACCCAGCCTTACGAAGCCAACCCAACAACCACATCCACAGAATCTAAAGCTAACAGCCAAAAGCTGGGGATGGGAATCTGGCTTTTGCTAGGGCCCGTTTGTTTGATCGGTCTTGCCATGTGGACTTTTTCGCCTAACCCATCGGGGGTCAAGCCGAAGTTTGCGAAGTAGCATCGCGAACTTTGTCGCCTTTTGCTCCGCAAAAGTGTGTTAACGCGGCGCACTTTCGCGGAGCGAAAGGCGACAATTGCGTCTACATGCGACCGAGTCGGTCTAGGGCTTCGTCTGCCCAAGGGCTTTGAGGAGAGAGTTGCAGGAACCGGATCCAATGCCGAACCGCTTGCTCGCCATCCGCCACTTCATCGAGGCACTTTGCCAAATGGTAATGAACATCGGGATAGTGGTCATCTCGCGCTAGCGCACCTTGAAAGGCTGCGATGGCAAGGATGGTTTGGCCCGTCTCCGCTAACACACAGCCAAGATTGGCACGCGCCTCAATGAAGTCCTCGTCCAATTCGATCGCATTGTAGTAGCGCTCGCGAGCTGCGGAATTATCCCCGGTCCGATAAAGCAACTCAGCTAGCTGAAAGCATATTTCTGCGGTCATTCCATAGCGCGCGAGAATAATGCGGTACCAGCCAATAGACTGTTCTAGTCTGCCAGCATCCTCGAGCTCTTCCGCAGCTTGCAGCATTTCGTCGCGAGTCCAATGCGTTATCTCAGTCGATTGGCTATCGGAAGAAACCCCATCCGTCGCGATCGAAACAGCATTCGAAAGAGCCATGGACTGAAACGGGAGTGTGGCGGCAGAATGGGATCGGTCCGAATCCGGTTCCACGGTATGTTTCAATTCCGTTCGATCAAAGTCGAGATGCAATTGACCGTTCGCACCTAGAAGTTGTTCGCCATTTCGCAAGAGCAAGCGGCGTCCATCAATCACCAAATCCAATTCCATCAAAGAACGATTCTCTACCCATGGGGCGAAATCGGCCAGCTGTCGCTTGATGTCGCTCGGGTTGGCACCGCGTGCAATCCAATTGGCCAACTGCCTTGCGTTCTGAACTTGAATGAAACTGAAATAAGGCAATCGATGGGCGACTTTGGTGCTCGTGAGCAAGCCCATTCGATACCATCGTCGGATGTTGCGAACAGGTATCTTGAGCAGTCCAGCCATCATCGATGGCGTATAGAGTTGCATGCTCGACGATTCGTCGACAACCCCCAACTGCAGCCACAGCTCGTGTTCGTGAATGAGAGTCGTTCGGCCTTCTCGCAGCCCTCGCCGAATCGATTCACTTAGCAATGCGGTCAAGTCTTCAGCTGGGAGTTCCTCCGCTCCGATGATGACAAGATCTACGTCACCCGTGAGCCGCTCGAGAGGGTTGCCGCCATGATCACGAGCGATTTGCATAGCTTCTCTGCGTGGCAACGCACCGAGCTTCCCTACAAATACGATACGCTTCCCTTGGAGAATAGACGCCGAATCGCTCATGGCTTCGAACGGCTTCCCAGTGTAAGCCCCCAATCGGTCATGCGCCCAAGTAGGCCTCGTTTTGTCATGTCAAATTGCAAGGGCGTAACCGTTATGAAGCCAGCAAAGAGTGCGTTCAAGTCGGTTTCGTAGTCGGTGGGCTTGGGTGGCGGATCATTGGTGGACCAATAGTAATTTCTACCCTTGGGGTCCTGCCGTTTGATGTAGTGATCGCCGTATCGTTCTACACCCATTGGTACGCAATGAACCTCAGGCGTCATTCCACTTCGAAACGCTCGTGTCGCCTCGGTTGGTATATTGATGTTGTAGAGCTCGCTGTCCTTGCCCGAATGCCTCAGTATTTGGCGAATGATGCTGACAGCCAGTTCCGCTGCAGCTTCGAAATCGGCGTGAGGATCGAACTCCAGCGAGACGGCGATGCTCGGTATTCGAAAGAAAGCTCCCTCGATAGCCGCCGCAACGGTTCCGGAATAAAGAACGTTGATTCCTGCGTTTAAGCCCCCGTTGATCCCGCTGACGATCAAGTCGACTTCACCACCCGCAAGTTCCGCAACGCCTAGCTTGACGCAGTCAGCGGGAGAGCCGTCCACAGCCCAACCGCGAAAGGCATCTCCGTCGAAAATTTCTTTGCAAGTCAGAGGTGATAAATAGGTTATTGAATGCCCAACACCACTTTGCTCGGTGGCAGGCGCAACCACTAGGACGTCGCCCAATTGGGCCAGTGCCTTACGCATCGCGAGCAGGCCAGGCGCGTGAATACCGTCATCGTTTGCAAGTAGAATCTTCAACCGATTATTACCCATTTCCTATTGGACATTTCCCTACCCAAATCGAATATCGCATCGTTTTGAAAGCAAACATTTAGGTCCGCGTCTCCGAGGCGGACATCCCAGCGTCTCGGAGATACGCTGCTACATAAGCGTCTCGGAGATACGCTGCTACTTACTCCCTGGACGAAGTCGTTAGTGCTTGTGTCCGTGTTCGTCTTCATGCTTGAGCAGCGCCATCTGCTCTTTGCCATCGATCGTCGCGATTAACTTGGACTGAACTCCCTTTGCGTCAGTGCCGCTGGCTTCCAGCAGAGTCATTAGTTCCTCGCTAGCCAGAGAGAAAACCGAGCCTGCTATTTTGGCGTCGTTCTCTTTTTCGAGCGTGAACGATTTCGTTTCCGCACCAGAAATGACATCTACTTTTACCGACTCGACCTTGGCACCAGCACTGACAATCTCTTCCAAGAAAATAGTGAGCTTGTGCGTCGCATCATCATGAGCCCATTCGAAGTGATCACCGGTAGAGTCGAAATGTTCAAGATGTCCACCGTTTGGGCCATGCGCCCCGTGAGCGTGTCCTGCATGAGCATCCGATCCATCTTTTTGACCGGCCGTACCGCCCTTAGAAGCTGATTTTTTAACTTCACAGCCCGACGAACATACAAAACTAGCGATGGCTAGACTCAATAGCAAGATGGACGTACGCATACTTTAACTCCGTTGATGGCAGGAAGGGGAAAGGTCTGACTGAATTGGAAATCAATATTTCCGAGCTTGCAAGGCGAAGTTGCGAACCAACGGACCAAGACAGTGTCCAAGTTGCATGAAAAGCCGGTCTTGCGGATTCGCGGGGCGTCCAAATCACATGGAAATCATAGAAATCGGCTCAAATTCTGCTTTTTTCATCCTTTTCGATTCCGAACACCCATCGCAGCACGGTTAAGAGCCACATTTTTCACGCCCGATGGCTCACTCGGTCGCTATACTTGAGAATAGGTGCCAAACATAGTGGCAATCACGAATACAACCCCATTTGCAGGAGTAAGTATCCCTTTGCATACGCATGATCGCTCGGAAGGTTTGGCAAGTGAACGAAGTATTTTGGCTCGTTTGATTTTGCCAAGGGACGTCGCGGCCGAGGACCCATTTGACGAACTGAAAGGATTGGCCACGACCGCCGGAACCACCGTGGTTGGAAGCGTTATCCAGCGTCGAGAACACCCTGACCAAACGACGTATCTGGGGAAAGGTAAGGTCACCGAACTGCTAGGCCTTATCGAAATGCAGAACGCGGATGTCGTGCTTTTCGACAATGACCTCAACCCATCTCAAACCAGGAATCTCGAAAGAGCCCTGAATATCAAGGTTATTGACCGATCGGAGCTCATCCTGGATATCTTTGCGTCGAAAGCTCAGACGCACGAAGCTCGCTTGGCCGTCGAACTCGCTCAGCTCGAGTACTCGCTGCCACGCCTGAAACGGATGTGGACACACCTTTCCCGTCAATCCATGGGGGTCGGCATGCGAGGACCGGGCGAAAAGCAATTAGAAGTGGACCGTCGTCTCGCTGAAAAACGCGTCCAAGACTTAAAGGCCGAACTGGAAAAAGTCGAAAAACGCAAGGCCCGCGAGGTAGCATCACGCGGCGATACGTTCAGCGTTTCCTTAGCTGGCTACACCAACGCCGGAAAAAGCACCTTGATGAATGTGCTTACCAACGCTGACGTCGAAGCGGTCGATCGACTCTTTGCGACTCTGGATACGCGAACTCGCAAGTGGATGTTGCCAGGTTGGGGCCCAGTTTTGCTGAGCGATACCGTCGGTTTTATTCGCGACTTGCCTCACCGGCTAATTGCTAGTTTTCGTGCAACTCTCGAAGAGACTCGCCATGCAGACCTCTTGTTGCACGTCGCAGATGCGAGCAACCCGGCTGTTCTGCAACAGATTTCGTCCGTCTACAAAGTGCTCCACGAAATCGGCATAGACGAAAAGGAAACGTTACTAGTCCTCAATAAAGTGGACTGCGAAGGAGCGAGTGAGCGGGTTAAATCGATTCAAGATCGCTACCCTAATTCGATCCCAATCTCGGCTCATAGCGGATTCGGCATCCAAAAACTCGCCATGGCTGTTAGCGATGCGCTGACGAAGAATTTTGTTGAACTTGAGGTTCGATTGCCTTTAGAAGATGGGAAGACCATCGCTTGGTTGGCCAGCGTGGCTGAGATCATGTCCAAACAATATAACGATGACCACGCTCTGGTCCACTGTCGTATGCCTAGCAGTGCTGCTGGTAAATTGGCAGGGCACGGTGCAGACGTCCGAGTTATTTCGGGAAAGATCCCAGTTGCCGGGGAAAAGAACATTCCCAATGACGCTACCTTCTTGCCGCCTCTGTCAGCCGAAGTACCTAAACATGCGGCTAGCGACGCGATTACCGGCGGTACAGCATCCGAAGCGATCGGCGAAGTCGCATAGCAAATGGCTCGACGGAATCTAAAAAATGCCCGGATCATTGTGACCGGTGCATCGAGCGGGATTGGTCGCGCATTGGCAATCCAACTTTGCCAGCGCGGCGCCAACGTGCTTGCCACTGCAAGACGCGTCGAACGGTTGAATGAGCTCCGAGAACTTTGCAAGTCTATGCCGGGCGTACTCACAACGCTAGAAGGGGATTTGACTAGCCAACAGCATCGCCAGAAGATCCTTGAGCAAGCGACTTCGCAATGGAATGCGTTGGACGTCTTGATTAACAACGCAGGCGCGGGGGCCATTGGTCGATTCGACGATGCATCAAGCGATCGCCTAAGACGGGTGATGGAGATTGATTTCTTCGCTCCTGTGGAACTGACCCGGTTGTGTTTGCCACTTTTAGAACGAGGCCGTAGGCCTGCTATTCTGAATATCGGTTCGGTTCTGTCTCACAGGGCGGTTCCCAACAAAAGCGAGTACTGTGCTGCGAAATTCGCTATGCGAGGCTGGGCTGAATCGTTGCGAGTCGAGCTTGCAGCTCAAAACATCGAGGTACTCATGCTGAGTCCCAGCACGACCCGCAGCGAATTTCTCGATGCGCTCGTAGACACCAAAGCCGATGAGAAAAGCAAATCGGTCGGGAGCATGCTGCCTGAGCGAGTCGCACAACTCGCAATCTCGGCACTGGTTCGGTCAAAACGAGAAATGGTATTGAGCCTGGGCGGAAAATGCCTGGTGTGGGCAGGCCGACTTTTTCCTCGCCTCACCGATCGAATTTTGGGCCGGTTCGCTTAGGCAAATTGTCGCCTTTTGCTCCGCAAAAGTGCGTTAACGAGGCGCACTTTCGCAGAGCGAAAGGCGACAATAATAAATTCACTGCCTAGGAGCGAAAGGAGACAGTACGTTCAATTTCGATTGACGAGTTCGTCCAAATTCAGGACTAAGTTGGCAACCAAAGTATAAACCGCAAGTTCCTCAGGTGGCAACGATGCATCATAGGGCTTCTCTCCCATCGCAATTAGTCGCTTGGCGTCGTTTGGATTTTCTTTCAATCGCAATCGGAATTTATCTAAGGCTCCCTCAATCGCTTTCAACTCGGACTCATTCGGCTTACGTGAGAGGCATTGCCTGAAAATGGATTCGACACGCTCCTGCGGTTTTACGTTGCAGTCGCGAAGGGTTTTTTCGGCAAGTACGCGTGCGGCCTCGACGTACTGCACGTCGTTCATGAGTTGCAGCGCTTGGAGCGGCGTATTGCTTCGTTCTCTACGCGTGCAAAACAACTCGCGATTGGGGGCATCGAAGTTGCTCATGAACGGTGGCGGCGCGGTTCGCTTGATGAAACTGTAAAGACTGCGTCGGTAAAGGGAGTCTCCGTGATCTTGAATGTAGTAACGTGTATTGGAATCACCATAACCAACTGGCTCCCAAATATTTTTTGGTTGATAACCTTTGAAGGCTTGACCGCCAGGCTGCCGGTTTAGCAATCCACTGACAGCTAACACGCTGTCCCGAATCTGCTCAGCATCGAGCCGAATTCGAGGGCCTCTCGCAAGATACCGGTTTTCTGGGTCAATATGCTGAGATTCGGGCGTGACTATTGCAGACTGCCGGAATGCACTCGACATAACAAAATCTCGCATCAGTTGCTTGACATCCCATCCCGTTTTTCGAAAACGAAATGCTAACGTATCCAGCAGTTCTGGATGTGTCGGCGGCGAGCCCTGGGAACCAAAGTCATCGCTGGTCTTCACCAAGCCGACACCAAAAACTTGCTGCCAAAATCGGTTCGCCGTCACACGCGCTGTTAAGGGGTTTTCATCCGAGACCAGCCATTTTGCAAGATCTAGACGATTGAAGCGCTCTTGTTCTCCATCTTTTTTTATCGGCGGCAATACTGCTGGAGTGCCAGGTGATACCGCTTCTCCCTTTTGATCATACTGGCCGCGAGTCATGACAAATGCGTCGCGCGGTTTCGGACGATCATTGAAGATAATCGTTGCAGGAATTCGTCCTTCGATCATCGCCCGGTCGACTCTCGCTGCTTGCCAACTGCGTCTGGCATCGAGTACGGCAGGGGATGCCGCTTCCGAAATATACATTCGATAGAATTCGGCTACTTGCGTTGCCTGTGCCTTGCCTGCTTCGCTGTCTGGTCCGTCTTTGATAGCCTTGGCTTGGGCCTCGCTTGCCAATGGGACACTTGACCCTTTCACGGACGTCCACCATGTGTTCAAATCCGACGTCAGTTGGTCTTCCGCACGCTGATTGCCTGTGCACGCAAGTCCGTCCCAATGGCAAATACCGCCGAACAGCCCCAGCTTGATTTCTTTGACACTAACCCCGACTTTCAAATCGGATAAGGAAACGCTTAGCTCTGTCCAGCGACCTGGTTGCGGAAGTCTTCCCTGAACACGATCCGGTTCCACGCTGACCAGTTTTGAATCGTTGGGATCATTGCTCCACGCCCAACGCTTCGATCCGGAATCGGTCTTGATATCGACGAAGATTGCTTTAGGTGGTTCTTTGTAGTCCGTGAGTACCCAAACACGGAGGCTTCCCTGATCTGGAATCCACATGGTGGTAAGGCCACCCGAAATGGTTTGTTCGAATCTATGCCCAAACTCTTGCCGCAACGCTCGCCGACCCATGGGTGCGCCGACATCACTGGACCAACGCGCATCATTGCGAGAAGTATTCCTGACGGTAGCGCCAATCGGAAACTCGTCATCCATCCAGACTGCCGTTACCGGTCCGGTGCGCTGACGGGTCGTCTGGTTTTCGTACGCGATCTGCTCTTTGTCGGATGCGATCTGTTGGAGCTTGGCCAGCGATTGAGCCTCGCGTTCCTTGGCTAGTTCGAGCTGCTTGTGTTGTTCCGCGGTTGGCACCGTCAAAAATGGGCGAGTGAACTCGATATTACCATCCATCGCCGGGTCGGCAGCACTATAGAAAAATGCGTACATCGAGTAGAACTCGCGAGTGCTGATGGGATCGTACTTGTGATCATGGCAAACGGCACAACCGCCTGTCAAACCGAGCCAAGTCTGAATGGTAGTGCTTGTTCGATCTACTGCGTAACGAAACAAGAACTCATCGTCGATGGCCCCTCCTTCACCGGTGGTCACATTGCAGCGGTTGTAGCCGGTTGCGACCTGTTGCGAGAGGGATGGATTTGGTAGTAGGTCCCCTGCCAACTGCTCAAGCGTGAATTGCGAGAAGGGCATGTTTTTATTGAATGCGTCGACCACCCAGTCGCGATATGCCCAGGCTTGTCGCTCGTTGTCCAAGTGCATGCCGTGTGTATCGCCGTAGCGAGCGACATCAAGCCAGTGCTTGGCCATCTCCTCACCGTAGTGGGGAGAGGCTAAATACTGTTCGACCAGCTTGCCATAGTTGGTTTCCGTTGGGTTTGCCGAATAGGTTTCGACGTCGGACAAACTGGGAGGAAGTCCGGTCAGAGTAAACGCAAGCCTTCGCACCTGAGTAACAGGATCCGTTAGCCCCTGTGCGACGAGTCCTTTGCGTTTCCGCTCGATCTCAAGGAATTGATCGATCGTAAGCGATTCTTCTTTGGGCGGGCTCACTTGCTCAAACGACCAGTGTTTCTCGTAGGTCGCCCCTTGCTCGATCCATCTTGAAATTGTTCGTTTTTCAGCCTCAGTAAGTTGCCGATTGGAAGACGGTGGCGGCATTACGGTATCCGGGTCAGTGGATTGAATACGTTTCCAAATGAGACTTTCGTCGAGTTTACCAGGGACAATGGCGTGCTCACCCGACGAACGTTTTGCAAAGGCTCCGTCGGAAATGTCCAAACGCAGTTCCGCTTCTCTCGTTTTGGCGTCAAAACCATGACAGCGGTAACAAGCGGTGGCCAAGATTGGGCGAATATCTTGATTAAACCTGAGGGAATCCGAGGGTTTCTCCTGAGCGTAGACGGCATTCATTTGCAAAAAACCGAATAGAACCAAAAGTGCTAGCATTTGCCAATATAGAGGATTTCGAACCATGACCTTGCAAAACTCCGGAATGCCGACGTCTATCAAATGCTTATGTGCCAACCGTAAGAGTATAGTTAAACTACCTTAGAAACAAAACCACGTCGCCCAGGAGCACATCTGAGGGCACGTCCCTGAGTTTGCGAAGGGCGTGGTGAGTCGCCAGAAACATTTGCCTCAGTTCCCACGCCCACCGCTTCGCTCTGGGCGTGCCACAAGCGAGTCTCACTTGACGCAACTAACTCATCTTTGCTAATTAACCGAGTGAATTTGGCACTCACGGAATCAGATGACATTTGAGTGCCGCTTGCCGTCCCGATTCAAGAGTGGGGTTTTTAGATGTTTCCCAGGAAGTGCCGAATCTTAGTCGCATTTGGAGTTGGCGTTCTCATTGTTGGCAGTAGCTTGGCCTTGGCTCAGTCTCCAACACCGGCCAAGCGGCCGACAGCAAAGGAAATAGACCCTCCGCCGACGCTTCGTAAAGTCGAACGCAAAGAGATGACCGAGTTGCCGTCCACTCTTGGCGGCGAAGAATTCTTGCTTCGATACAAACTAGAACCGGGCATGGTGATTTCTAGCGAAGTCACCCACTTAGCCAAGACCGATACCAAAGTCGACTCAAGCGAACAAAATTCGAATTCGAGGACCGTATCGCAAAAGACTTGGGAGGTTACGCGTGTTGAAAATGGCGAAATGACTTTTGAGTACAAGATTCTAGAAATTGACATGTCCCAGCGCATTGGGGCCGATATGGAAATTCGATACAATTCGAAAAGCGGTGACGAACCTGCGCGTGAATTCCAAACGGCTGCCGATTCGGTAGGTAAAGTGATTTCGACAGTCACGATAGACGAACAAGGCATGATTGTTGCCCGCAGCGATGAGACTAACCCGCCGAACCTTGGTATGGGCGATATCACATTGCCTGTCCCGAAAAAGCCGATTGCGGTTGGTGCAACGTGGGAAGTCCCTCGCGAACTGCGAATCCGTCGGGAAGATAGTACGGTGAAGAAGGTCCGCTTTCGCGAGCTGTTTCGACTGGACAAAGTCAGCGCAGGGGTGGCTACCATCGCAGTCCGAAGCGAAATGCTAACTCCAATTACGGAGCCACAGGAAGAAGCTCAGGTGCTTCAACAGTTAAGCAATGGGACCATCAAGTTCGACGTGGATGCAGGCAGAATGATCTCCAAAGAACTCGGTTGGGACAAAGTTGTCGTCGGTTTTTCGGGTGCAGGAAGCGTGATGGATTACTCTGCCAGACTCGAAGAGCAAGTCATCAAAGCAGAGCTCAAAGCAGGTGCCAGCAAATCTGCAGCCAAGGCCAAGCCCGCGACTTCGCGTTAGGTTTTAGGTGCCGTGGCCGACGCTGCTAGCGTCGACTCGGCTGCTGGCGTCGACTCGGATGCTAGCAGCATCCGCCACTAATTCACCAAGAACTAGCCACTCAAGTGATTTAGCACTTGAAGCACACCGTTCAAATGGGCCATTCGTGGGCCGTAACGGTCTAGGAACTCGGCGAATACATAATCGCTGTCTGTCAGTGCGTCCTTGGAATCTGCGACTTCATCTGCAAGATTCTGAAGGAACTCTGTCTGTACATTGGACAAAGTTTCCAAGGCTTCCTTGCAGGAACGAACCAATTTGGGATGGGCATTCCGCCATTGAGTGAGCTCGTTTTGCCGCTGCGAGTTGGCTTGATTGCTAGCTTGCAAAACCTGTTTGTTTACCTGCAGGATTTGGTCCAACAATTGATTTTGTCTTTGCTGGGATTCGATCAGTTGTCGGGTTAACGCTACCAACGCAGCACCCACTTCCGCTGGTCGGGGTGGGGTATTGGAGGATGCGTCAGCTGAAACATCGATACTAAAGACTGGGGAGTATTGTGCTGGATCGTGGGCCATAGTGATTGCGCAATCTGTTCAACGTGAGTATGACGAAACCGGCTAGATCAATTCAAATTTTCTCAAGTTCTGTGAATCCCCAGTATAGTCGTGAAGTTGCGCAAAAGTCGAGCATCTCGAACGGGCTTTTGTAAACTTTGCGGATTGAAACGCTTATTACCAATACTCCGGATGTTAGGCGAAGTCCGGTCGCACTAAACGAATCGTTGGAGGACAGACGAAGCTATCCTGCCCACCGAGTTTTTCGGAAGGCACATCCTGGTCGGATCTCGGATGAAAGCTGGTATGGAAGCAAATAAACACAACAAGACGATCTCCCTTGGTTTCGTAACAGTTCGCCACCATCCTGCTCACGGCTATTTTGGCGGCTACCTCATAGTCAATAGCCTCGCACGACCGATGGAATTTCACTGTACGCTCCCGGTCCAACCGACTCGAGCACAGCAAATCCTTTACGGCAGCACGCTTGGCGAATTTGTTTGTGGAGAGCAGATTGCACGTGCTTTGGTGGCAAAGGCTAAAGGCACGCCGCAAGTGCTGTTTTCGGACACTTTGGCCGTACTCACCCTGCGACACATGCAATCGATTCCGATCGCAGTAATGGACTTGCCAAAGGAAGAAAACAGCGGGCTTCGACGTCCGGACTGCCAACGAGACCATTACTATCGGTTCAAGGCGCTCGGAAGGCAGTTTTCTGTATTGCCGGAGTTTGAAGACGACGCGGAAGCGATTCTAGGACTCTTTGGTTCGGAGACGCCGCCACTCGATTTGCTCGAACCGTTCGGTAGGATCGAAGAAGCTCTGATGGAGGCTCACCCAGCAACCAAGGCTGCATAAGATGATCCACTTAGAAAACGCTTTGACTGGGATTGCTGTGGACTCCAACTGGTTTTCCGGCGAGCTTGCCATTCCTTTTTTCAATCCGGCGGAGGAATTGTCGAGTGATCTTTCGATTTGCTTTTCCGAATTTTGCACCCCGGAATCACTCTCTTTTGATTCCTTAAAGGTATTGCCAATTCAATTGTCGCAGACGCTTCCTCGCACTATTGGATTCGCATTCCCGGAATCCCCGCAATGGACCGCCCCGGAACCCAAGGTCCGTGACGCCAACTCGCAGGATTTCACGCTAGCATCAGTAGGAAATGCAGCGGTGACGGACGAAATGTCCGGCGGCGATGGTTTGGACGATTTCAAGCCTCGTAAAACAATCACCCGAATGCGCCCACCCGGAGACTTAGTTCGACTCGAAGATCGACTGTACTACGTCCTTCAGCCGCCGTTGGAAACCATTATTCAATCGGCCAAGCTAACTTTTCCATTTCAGCCGTTCCCATACCAGATGGAGGGGATCGCATTCCTGTTCCCCCGCGATGCGGCCATTTTGGCTGACGAAATGGGGCTTGGGAAAACCATGCAAGCCATCACGGCGATACGTATGCTTTTGTTATCGGGTGAGCTTAAGAATGTTCTGCTGATTTGCCCCAAGCCGCTTGTCACAAATTGGATGAGAGAATTCCGACAGTGGGCCCCCGAGATCCCACTTGCTATTATCGAAGGCGATTCCGCCAAGAGGAATTGGATTTGGACGAACCCACAAGCCCCCGTCAAGATAGCCAACTACGAATTGATGATGCGGGATCGGGACGTGTTTGAAGACAATGCCCTCCACTTCGATTTGGTAGTCCTGGATGAAGCCCAACGCATCAAAAACCGAAACAGTACCACCAGCGAAATCGTCCGATCGATCCCGAGGACTCGGTCGTGGGCGCTAACAGGCACTCCAATCGAGAACTCCGTTGAGGATTTGGTGAGTATCTTTGAATTTCTAGCACCGGGCTATTTGCGGGATGACATGCATCTAAAATCGCTCGGCAAAGCAACGCGAGATTACATCCTGCGGCGTACGAAAGACAAAGTTCTGACGGACATGCCCCCGAAACTTTTCCGACCCGCAGAACTGGAGCTAACGGGTGAGCAACGCGCCAGTTACAAATCGGCGGAAGAAGATGGCATTGTTCAATTGTCCGAGATGGGTGAGTCGGTGACCATACACCATGTGTTTGAGCTCGTCCTGAGACTCAAGCAGATTTGCAATTTTGATCCAGCCACCGGCGCGAGCGCTAAATTAGAACGACTAGAAGCGGACTTGGAAGAAGTGGCGGCAAGCGGCCAAAAGGCGATTATCTTTAGTCAATGGGTCAGTACGCTCGAGGTGCTCGGCGAGCGGTTGGCCAAGTACAATCCGCTTTACTACCACGGTGGAGTGGCATCGAACAAACGCGATGGCGTAATCGATCAGTTCAAGAACAATCCTAAGAACAAAGTTATTCTCATGAGCTATGGCGCCGGAGCCGTGGGACTAAACCTTCAGTTTTGCCACTATGTGTTTCTGTTTGATCGATGGTGGAATCCGGCCGTCGAGGATCAGGCCATCAATCGTGCCCATCGTCTGGGTGTTAAGCAACCCGTCACCGTGACTCGGATGATGTCGCTTGAAACGATCGAGCAACGGATTCACGATGTGCTTGAGGAAAAGCGGGAGCTATTCAACAACTTGTTTGCAGAAACAGGAACTCCGCAAAATCTAGGGCTCAGCCAAAAGGAGATTTTTGGACTCTTCGGTCTCAACGTTCCCAAGTACCAGCCCAAAGTAGCTTAATGTAGAACAGCTGTCCTCAACTGTTTCTGAAGATGCAATACGCCTGCCCATCTGCGGCAATTCCCTCGCGATACACCGGTAGGGTGGCGGTCGCAGAATCGGCGTAAATGCGGTTCCTCGTGGACGAATGCACTGGGTCTCGAGTAGCCGCTTTCCTGAACCCGATTACATCCACTCGACAAAGTCATGAGCGTAATAAGAATCACTTTTACTACGGCAAGTCTGGGCGTTCACCGACAGCCATGTCAATCTTGACTTCACCGTCGTCGCGATCGATGGTGAATTCCACTGTATTTCCGACTGGCGTCTTGCCGATTTCGAAGATCAAGTCCTCTACTCCTTTGATGCGGTGACCGTTCATCTCAACGATGGTGTCTCCAATTCTCAAGCCTGCACTAGCGGCCGGAGATTTGGCCACCACGCCCCGAACAACGGCACCTCGTATTGGAACTTTAGCTGCATCGATATCATGATCAAGAGTTAGCTCGGCATCCGGTTTTGACTGCTGGGCAGCAAGTTTCGATTGCGATATGCGTCTCCATTCCGAAGCCTTCACGAGTTCAACCCCGACCCAACCACGACGCATTTTCCCAGATTCTAGGATCTGCTTGAAGACGAGCTTTGCAACGTTGCTAGGAATGGAAAAACTGACGCCTCGATAGGACTCCCCAATGATGGCGGTGTTGATTCCGATCATTTCGCCGCGACCGTTGACCAACGGACCACCGCTGTTTCCTGGATTCACGGCCACGTCGCTTTGCATCAGGTCACTATATCTGGCCAGAGCTTTTTGCTTTCCCCGAGTCAATGGGTTTCGGATCGAGTCCTCGTAACTGGTCCCACTCAAATCCAAACGGTGCTTGCTGCTGAGAATGCCGAACGTAACCGATCCTGTCAAACCGAATGGACTGCCGACCGCCCAGACCGGCGAACCAACCTCAATGCAGTCACTGTCTCCCCAGCTGATTGGCAATATGTCCTGCGCCTTAATTTTCAGGACAGCCAAGTCGGTCAGTCGATCGAAACCGACAAGCTCGGCGACGCAAGTTCTTTCGTCAGCGAGGATGACATTGATTTGAGAACCTTCGTCCAAGACATGATAATTTGTGAGTATGTATCCACGGTCATCGACGACTATCCCGCTGCCTTGCCCGACTTTCATGCGTTGAGGAAGCGAGCGAAGCATTTCCTCCGGACTCGGCTCCGAGTCATTCGGTTCCACTGCACTCATCATGATATGAACGACGCTGGGACTGACCCGTTTTGCTACCGTCTGAGAAATCGTACTTAGCCCCTCCCAAGAGACGCTTTCCAGTTGTTGACCCGCCATTTCGTACTCGGCCCGAAGCTGACCACGATGCCAAGAGTAGCGAGAAAACTCAAGCAAAGATGGCAACATGTACCGTAGGGCCATCAATAGAACAAGCACTACCGCTAAACTGAGAAAAGTGGACAAAAGTAGTGACGCAGCTGTCGGCTGCTTGGCGGAAACGGAGGAATGATGGCTGGCTTCTGCAATAACCCTCTGTTGGGTTTCAATCGCTTCGGCCTGACTCGCCAAGTCACAATCGGGCGGCGAAGGCACCAAAGTTGGTTCCATTTCACTCATTGAAGCATGCCCTTTTTCTCAAAAAACCAACACGGCGAGATATGCATTACTGCCGTCGCTTGCGGCTCGGGGTTAAGCGATTTAGTCTCATTCTAACAGACCAAGTCTAGCGGGGGCAAACATTTAACTTGCGATTGGCAGTGACTTTCCTCCTATGTGCCAGTGAAGTCTTGCTCGATTGCGACTAAAATCGGTCCAAACTCAAGAACCAACCACTCGCTGGAACATGGATCGGTGAACGCTCAAAATACGATCGATTTAACTGCCGTCATCACGACGCCTGAAAATATTCAATTTGAATACCGAATCGCAGGTCCATTTCGACGATTGCCAGCACTTCTGCTGGACTTCGCTATCCGAACGATGTGCTTGATCGCGTTTTTCATGCTGATGGTGTTTGTCGGCGTAACGGTCGCAGTGCCGTTCGGAGTAATGGTCTTCTTGTTTCTAATATCGTCCTTTGGGCTCGACTGGTTTTACGGGATATTTTTTGAAGCCCTGTGGAATGGACAGACTCCTGGAAAATGGCTTACCAAAATTCGGGTTCTTTCGGTCGATGGTCGGCCGATCAACGCCTTCCAAGCAACGGTACGCAATTTTCTTCGACTCGCTGACTTTGCGCCAATGGTTTCCTTGGAAATGTTTGCGCCTGATGCCCCTCCTGTTTATGTCATTCCAACCTTTCTCGTCTCTTTGCTTTGCATGACGTTGACATCGCGATTTCAACGCTTGGGAGATTTGGCGGCCGGTACCATGGTCGTGGTCAACGAACGATCTTGGGTGCCAACGAATGTCAAATTGGAAGATGCTCGGGTAGTGTCGCTCAGTGAGCACGTACCGCCTAATTTTCGAATGAGTTCCACGCTTGCTAGAGCAATAGCATTGTACGCCGAGCGCCGAAGTCGAATCTCGATTGGGAGGCGAACGGAGCTTGCATCGCACTTGGCTAGGCCACTCTTGAAGCTGTTTAACTTTCGAGATGATACTAGTCCAGACTTGCTTCTGTGCGCCCTATATTATCGCGAGTTTGTTTCCAAGGAAGCCTTTTCCGATGCGAAGCGATTTGCTCCGCCTCCCATCAAGGATTCCTCTGTGAGCTTACCGGCGACGAGCTTACTGGTGCATTCTCTACCAGAGACCATTGATTCTCTTCCGCCCATTATGAAAACACCGCTATGAGAATTGCAGAACTTCTTGAAAAGAGGCGTCAAGGCTGGCTTGAGCTGGAGGGTATGTGCGATGCGTTTCGCTCCGTCCAATACCCTTTCGCCAACAAAGGGAGTCTTGTGACACGATTCTCGGCGTTGTATCGGGCGGCCTGCACCGATCTTTCGATGGCCGAACAATACCAGTTACCGCCAGCAACTGTGGAGTATTTGCATCGGCTGGTGGGGCGAGCCCACAGTCAACTTTATCGTTCTCGGCAGTTCGCGAAAAACAAATGGTTGCATTACATGTCCAAGGTGGTTCCACAAAGTATTTTTAGAGATCCGTGCGTGAAGGTAGCCTTCGTCGTGTTCTTTGGCCTATTTACACTCTCAGCCATGCTCGCATGGTCAGAAGTCTCCTTCCCCGGGTTTGCCGAACGAATTCTCGGGCCCGAACAAATCAAGACTATGGAAACGAACTTCGGTAAACCTTTGGACGGAAATTTAAACCAATACATCGTGATGTCTGGTTTTTACATCAAACAAAACACCAGCATCGGGCTTCAATGTTTCGCTCTCGGACCGCTTGTCTTACCCTCGCTTTGTGCTTTGGCCTACAACGGAGTCGTTCTTGGAGCATCGTTTGGTTACATGGCAAGGGCTGACGTAGAAGAGGGTGACGTTTTTTTTCAGTTTGTTACAGCGCATGGCGTTTTCGAACTGACCGCGATCGCACTGGCGGCTGCCTCAGGCCTTCGCTTGGGACTCGGACTGTTTGCCACATCCGGCCTGCGACGCTCCGAATCGTTCCGCTTAAATGCCGAGCGCGCATTGCCGATCATTTTAGCGTCGGTCGCACTGTTTTTTATGGCTGCTTTTACCGAGGGATTTATCTCTCCGTCCCCCTTACCCTACTTCTTCAAAGCGTGTGTGGCTATCTTCAGTTCAGGTATGCTCATGTACTATTTCGTGGTACTTGGTTATCCACGCCCCGATATCGAGCGGGAAATAGCCAACAGCGACGACAATCCATGGCGAACCATTGGAGTTGACCATGCAGCTCGATAAGACCGCAATCGTAATTTCGCAACGATCAGCCATCGAATTGGTCGATTTGAGTTTGCTCGTCCTGCGTCGTTATTGGCAGCCTATCGCATTCTTTGCTTTCCTTGGAATCCTCCCTTTTGCAATTGCCGATTTGTTCTTGGTTTGGCCATTGACGCAGTATGAATTACTTTTGATTGCCTCACGCGATTTTAGTAGTGCCGAGGCATATCATTTTCGCTATTTGTGTATCATTACAGGGCTAGTATTGATCCAGTCGCCGCTTGCACTGAGTGCTGTCACCTACTTCATCGGGCAGGCTGTATTCATCGAGCGGCCTTCCACACGGCAGGTGTTTTCTGCGGTTTGGAAACGCTGTGGTCCGATGATCTTCATCCTAGGGCTGCTGCGAATGTCGCTCCTTTCGTTTGTGCCTGCTTTCTTTTTGTATCTAGCCCCGATCTTCCGTCCAGAGATTGAGATTCCACTCTACTTGCTTTGCTTATGTGGCATGGTTTACTTTGTGCGAGGCTTTCGGCCTTTTGCTGCTGAAATCCTGTTGCTGGAACGTTGTCCGGTCCTAAAATCCAAAAAACGGCCCGATCAGTTGGCTTACGGACAACGTTCCCGTTGGCTTCACTCGAGTCTCTACAACGAGTTGTTTGGTGTCCATATCGGTGTGTCCATCGTTGCCGTCCTGACTTCGCTTTCCATATCGATGAGCATCGTTTTCCTAATTGGTGTCTTGACAGGCATTTGGAGCTGGGGAATCTGGATGGATCTCTTTCTATATCCCTTAACCCTTTGGATCGTCTCAACTTGGACTACGGTCATCCGATTCTTGTTGTACATGAACTCCAGGATTCGAACCGAGGGTTGGGAGATCGAACTGCGACTGAAAGCGGAAGCGCAACGACTCGAGGAGTTGACGCCATGACGAAATCCATATTGGTTTGTGCGGTGGCCAGCGTTTGGTTCCTTTTCGTCAGCCTTGCGACTCCTCTACCTGCATCCGAGGAAATCGCTCCGTTGCATGCCAAGGTTGCCGACAAAGACCGGGATATGATCAATCGATCGACTCACTCTACTTGGTTCGACTCGAGTGATCAGTCCGTGCATCCCACGCGCGCTAGCAAAACCATAGATGTAGACGATCGACATCGTTCCATAGCTGGGACTGTCCAAACCACATCGTCGGCTTGGTGGAAGTCCTTTCGTGTAGCACTGGGTGATTTTTTTACGTGGATTTTTCAAAGCTGGCAAATCTTACTGCTTGTTAGCTTGCTCAGCCTTTTGTTGGTCGTCGGCTTCCTCGTTTTACGATACGGATTGAGCTTTCAAGTTCGCGCCGCCAAGATGATGGACCTTCCTATCCGGGAAAACGAAAAAGCAAAGCTGCAAGACCTGCCATTCGAAATAGAGCAAACCATGTTTGGACTATTGGCGCAAGCCGAACGGTATCGAGCCGCTGGAGACTATTCGAGGGCGATCATCTATCTCTTCAGCCATGCGCTGGTCGAGATGGACGGTGCCCGTTGCATCCGATTAGAACGTGGAAAGACCAATCGAGCTTATTTAAGAGAACTGACGGAACTGGATAATCTGAGAGGATTTACCAATCAACTTATTTTGGCCTTTGAATATGCGTTTTTCGGAAAACATGTCTTGAGCCAAGAGGCCTTCGAACGCATTTGGCAACAGGTCCCTGCCTTTGATGCCTACTTGAAGCAAATCGTTTTGAAGCCCAGCACCAACGCTGGCCCAAGATCAGCGAGGTTTTCGTGATGCCTCTGCGAAAAAACAGGTCGATCTTGTTTGCTTGGCTTTGGGTTGCCATGGCGTTTTCAGGCTGCCGCAACTCGATGAGTACGTATTACGGGTTGAGCGAAGGTACTGACGCTCGATGTAGCCCTGCGTCTGTATCTCTTTTTCGCAACATGTGCAATGAAGACGGTCGTTCGACCCTGATGGTGCGATCCTTGTCACCCCGAGCCTTGAAAAAACTGAATGCAATCGTGTGGTCGCCCGATTCATTCGACCCGCATCAGCCTGAAACCGTAGCATGGATGGATCACTGGCTGTCGTCCGGCGATCGTACACTTGTTTATGTTGGTCGGGACTTCTCCCCGACTGCCGATTATTGGTCCCAATCCGCTGAAAAATTCGCAAACAGCAGACTGTCCGACGGAGATGTTCTATCTGCACGTGAGAAGCAAGCCATCGAATTGACTGAGCTAGACCGCATGCGGTCGCGTGTTCGAGTTAAGACCGCTACTCCGTGGTGTCTTTTCGATCATTCGCAACGGAACGAGGAACGGGTCAATGCCGTGAAGGGACCCTGGTCGAACGAAATAGACCCGTCGAAGGCTAGGCTGTTCGTTCGCAGCTACCCGATGGGTTATTCCGAACAGAATCTGGCAACGATACTAACGGAATTTGATAGGGAAACCGACGACACATCTACCAAACCCGTCAACGCAGCCAACACCGTTGAATACGAATTCAAATGGCAGACCTCGGATGCATCCATGCTTGGGGTTGTGAAGTCGCTGACGGCATCCAACTTGCCGGAAATGGAGAGTTTGCTCTCCACGATGGATGAAAGGCCGCTAATTGCCGAGGTGACAAAGCCAAGCTGGAGAAATTCCCGAGTCATTGTCCTTTCGAATTCATCGTTGATCTCTAACCTCTCCCTAACAAATTTCGAAAATCTTGCCTTGGCCAAAATGCTCGTTCGTGAACTTCCAAAGCAAAACATTGGTTTCTTGACCGGTAGCAACGATCCTAGGGTTCGGAAAGACGACCATTCGGACCAACAAAAGGGTTTTGAAATGCTTACGATTTGGCCGCTCAATGTGATCTCGTTGCACGCGGTGTTCCTCGGCATGTTGGTCTTGCTCGCAGCCTTTCCTATTTTCGGTCGAGCTAAGCAATTGCCAGTCAAATCCACTCGCGAATTTGGACAACACATCGAAGCGGTGGGCGGGTTGCTTTTTAGATCGCAAGACCGATTCTATGCGTTGGCAACGATCGCAGAATACTTTCGCAATGTTCGCAAAGAACCGACCTCCCCGTGGTCCAATGTGGAACCCGCTGCTCAGCAGGAACCGAAATCGCCTTTTCAATCAAGCTGAAACCAAATTGGCCTAACAATAGTTTTGCCCCCTTTTGCTCCGAATGCGACAATACACAACCTCCACGCAAACATGATATTATGGTAGGCCTGCAGAATTGGTCGCATTTCTAATTGACGAGGAGCCAAGCTATGTTTGGATTAGGAGCATTTGAATTGCTGATTATCTTGGTTGTTGTCTCGATTGTGGTCATTGGGGTAGTCGTAGCCCTGAATGGGAACAAGCCAAAGCAACAATAAGGTCGGAACATGGCATTTGAAAAAGCGAACGACGGGTTGCTATCACGCAAGAGCTTTTATGCTAGGGTCATTGGTAGCTTTGGGACCACCCTGATTATTGTTGCTTTCTCGCTGGCTATTGGTAGCCTAGGCTACGCGTACTTTGGCGGATTGAGCTGGGTGGACGCGATTTTGAACGCGGCGATGATACTCACGGGCATGGGACCTGTCGATAAGATGATGACTACCTCAGGCAAATTGTTTGCGACCTTTTACGCCCTCTACAGTGGGATCGCTTTCCTATCGATGATGGCTATCATCATTGCTCCGATCCTTCATCGATTCTTGCATCGATTTCATTTGGAAGATTGAAGACCAGTTTAGCCACCCTCGCCGGCCTATGCCGGCCTATGGCCGACCCTCCCAGAGGGAGGGTGACTTAGATATTTTGTCTAGCTCCGATTTCAAGAAATCAATTCCTCCGGTCTCACCTTCAAAAACGCCATCCAACTGAGCTTGATAGCACTTTTCCAAAATCGAACTAAACCATCGAGCCGGCTCATATCCTAGGTGTAGCAAATGACGTCCCAAGATAATACGCTCCGGTCGCGTATGCGAGACCTTCGTCAATTCTGCCAGTTGCAAGATGCGAATCAGCGATTCTGGGATCGTGATTGGCAATGGTGGTCGTCCACCGAGGTCTGCTTCCACCAGCCTCATCAACTGCACGATCGAAGCCTTGCCCAGACGAACCGAGAGTCGTCGCACTGTTCGGTGAGAGGCTTCGGATTGAATATGAATCAGGTGTTCGGCCACGATTGGCTGTACCACCTCGATAAAGTGCCTTGGACATCCGATACTGGTCAAGAACGAATCCGTCAGCGGTACGCCAACCGATGCGTGACTTGGTGATCGCCATCGACCGTCGGTGAGGACAGTGGTGGCTGGCTTACCAAGGTCATGGCAAAGTGCTGCGAACATCAAGATCACTCGCTCGTCATCCGGCAGATTCTCTCGTTCTGCAATTCGGGCAGCAGCATCGCATACGTGAAGTGTATGAATCCAGACATCCCCTTCGGGATGCCATGCGGGATCCTGTTGGACACCATCTAAGGCTGCGAGTTCGGGATAATGTTCGATCCAACCACAGTCTTTCAGTAACGTCAATCCGCGACTTGGGCACTTGCTACTTGTTGCCCACTTCAACCACTCATTCCAAACCCTTTCCAGGGCCAGCGATGAGTATTCATGGCTCAAGGAACGACACATTTCAATCGTATCGCTAGTCATGACCGCGTCGAATCGAGCCGCGAATTGCATCCCACGCAGCACTCGAAGTGGATCCTCCGCGAAATGCTCACTGGTCGCTCGCAAAACGCGTTGCTCCAAGTCCCGCACGCCGCCGTGCGGATCGATTAGCGTTTCGTCGTGCAAGTTTCGATAAATGGCGTTCATCGTGAAGTCGCGGCGGAGGGCCGCTTCGGCAACGCTCAACGTATGATCCACTTCCACCTGAAACCCACGGTACCCACGACCGACCTTGCTTTCGCGTCGAGGCAATGTGAAATCGAGATCGTCTCCTTGCGCGGTACGAAGCTTAATGACTCCGAACGACACACCCACTTCGTTGACGCGTCCAAAGCGTGATAGGATTTTCGAAAGTGTAGCCGCATCCAAGTGAAAAACTTCGATATCGTGGTCCTTGTTCACATGGCCGAGCAGGGAATCGCGAACACAGCCACCGACTTCATAGGCGACACCGCCAGCCTCAGATATGGCTTGGATGATCTTTTTCAATTGGCTCATCGGATCCAAGGACTCGAAATGGTGCAAAGAGTGGCAGGGCGGCCTCCGCCGTAGCGCACAACATTCGGATTTCCGTCAATACGCAGGACATCCAAGGCTTTCAAAGTGTAGCTCGACACTCCTAGGCTGTGAATTTATTATTGTCGCCTTTCGCTCCTAGGCTGTGATTTTATTATTGTCGCCTTTCGCTCCGCGAAAGTTCGCCGCGTTAACACACTTTTGCGGAGCAAAAGGCGACAAACTTCTGCACCTTGCGAATAAACTCACAGTCTATCCGTGTCGAGGATCACGGCACGGAGTGCCGTTCTACACTAAAACCCACGTCGTTCTACGTAATAAGGTTTGTAGGCTGGCTGGCGAGCTTGATAAACTGGCTGCGCGTAGTGATATTCCTCACGCACCACGACCGGAGTCTGCTGTTGGTAAGTGCGATAGACGGTATTGGGTTGTTGATACACAGTTGTCCCTCGGCCGCCCGTTTGCATGACGTTCACCACATAGTCGCTGACCCCCTCTTGATTCATGAGGATTACATCGTTGACGTCCGGTTGCATGGCAATTCCGTTGGATTGGATATGGGCCACGATCACTGCATCACTCACTCCGCTTCGAGTCATATTGATGACTTCCGCAGTCGTTACCGGGCGCCTGCTGACAACAACACGCTGCTGGGGCACTTGGACATACGTTCGATGTTCATGGTAGGTTGGATATACAACTTGAGGCTGATAGTATTGTTGCCGATAGACTTGATCGCGTTGGTTTCCAATCACGCCGCCAGCGATAGCACCGACAGCACCTCCAATTAGTGCCCCTTCGGCGGTCTCTTTGTTTTGATGGCCAACTACACCACCGATAAGTGCGCCTGTCACACCACCCAGCAAGGCACCGTCCCGTGTTTGACTCTGCCCGTAGCTAGTGCTAGCAAATGAACAAACAAGTACTGAACAGATACAATATTTTTTTGCAATTCGCATGGTCGTCGCTTCCGGTGGCTGGATTGTGTGAAAAGCCGTGGACCACAACCAGGTCGAGGCATTCAACATCTTCGATACGCTATCGGCGTTTTCGTGTCGAGACTGAATAAAACCATTTTGGGATGCTACGCCCAACACGCGTTGGAGCTTGCTAGCAAACACTCCAACACTCCAACACTCCAACATTCCAACATTCCAACATTCCAACATTCCAACATTCCAACTCTCCGCTACCCCTCACACAGTCGTTTCCAATGGGGGGACATAATCTCAAGCGCATGCCGATGAAGGAGTCCATTGCTTGCGCAAATGCTGCTGGACGCGTTGAGCGGCAGCGAATTCCCGTTGCAGTCGGACGCTTGCCCCCCGGCCTCTGTGAGGAACAACTGCCCCGCAGCGTAATCCCATGGATGCAGTTTGTACTCGAAAAACAGACCGTATTGGCCACAACCTACGCTGCACAAATCCAAAGCAGCGGCTCCGAATCGACGCATTCCGTGAATGTTGTTTCGAAAAAAGTCACCGATGGTATCCAATGTGGCTTGCATCATGCGGTCCCGATCATAGTAGAAACCGCAGCTAATCATGGTCGTATCGATTCGATCGGACGATGCCACCCTTTGACGAATACCATTATGCCAAGCGCCTTGCCCCCGAACCGCGACGAACCAATCGCCTCGAATTGGATTGCAGATGATCCCTAGTTCTGGCTGGCCATCGGTGTAATAGCCGACCGAAATCGCGAAGTGAGGGATGTTGTGCATGAAATTGCTAGTGCCGTCCAATGGATCGATGATCCACAATTGCTTGGAGTCCGCGCGATCACTATGGGACTCTTCCGAGATGATTGCATGATCCGGGTAGCGATCGCGAATCGCTTGTACGATCACGCGTTCAGAGCCTAAATCTGCTTCCGTAACGAAATTGGCAAGGCCTTTGGTTTCGATTTGAACGGTGGTCTGAAAACGTTCTCGGAGGATCTTGGCTCCGCGCACAACGGCCTCCGTCGCCGTTTCCAATAAGGGATGTTGGAGAGGAGCCAGTCGTAGCTGTTCGTGAATGCTCAAGTTGCCACCTAAATCCGTTCGTGGTGAAATGTCTATTGTACGCGATTGGACTTTCGATCAAAGATACTATGGATCAGATGTTCGTACAATTGAACCATGGTATCCAAAGATCCGTGGGATTGGACGTGCTCTCGTCCATTCTTTCCCATCAATTCGGCTGTTTCTTTGTTCCACAACACGTATTTGATGCGTTCGGCGACCGCCTCAACATCGCCAGGCTCCACCATAAATCCATTCCATTGATCGTGGACGGATTCGGCGACGGAGCCCACTCGGGTACTGACGACAGGAACACCGCACGATAACGCTTCTAAAATCGAAACGGGACTCGCTTCGTTATGGCTGGTTAGCGCGAACACGTTCATGGCTGCCAGCAATCTCGGAGTGTCGAAGCGGGTACCAAGCAATGATACGTTGTTTTCTATTTTTAATGCCGCAATGGCGCTTTCGATATTGGATCTTTCCGGGCCATCACCGACGATAACAAAATGCGCTTTCGGGAATTTCGCAATGACTTTGCTCGCGGCGTTTACAAAGAGAAGATGGTTTTTTTCCGGACGCAATGCAGCTACAATTCCGACAATCGGAGTTTCTGGCGAAAGCCCCAACTCGCGTCGAACATCCGCTTTGGATTCCTGATGCGGTCGGAATCGGTTGGTATCGATGCCATTGGGAATAACGACGACTTTGCTAGCCGGAAACTTCTCGAAGTTAATTAAGAATTGACCATGTGGTTTTGCGACGGCGATGAACGCATCCGTTATTGGAGTCAACCAACGATTCATTTTTCCAACTCCGTCAGGCCATCCGGTTGAATGCAGAGCGCTGCAAACGACTGGCAACCCTGCGAGTCTTGCGGCGAGTCGCCCCCAAAACATTTTGTCGCCAGCTCCCACGCTGATAAGAGCGTCAAACCTCTCTTTGCGAATATGTCTTGCAAGCCTTGGCAGAACTCTCAAGTCATGTTTGCTTTTGAGCCAATGCTCTGTGACCGCGAATTCTTGAGCGATTTCCTGGCCTAAAGGCCCTTTTTCTTTTAGGCAAGCAACCGAGGGAACAATATGCGACGGTCGGAATTTTCTTAGCAAATTTACCAATAGAGTTTCAGCACCACCAACCGGCATGCTGGTGATCACAAAGAGAGCTTTGAGCGGTCGTTGCGGATTCGGCACGAGTTCATCGCAGGGACTGGCTGCTGAGAACCCATTGGCTGCGATCTGAGTAGGAGGAGTACAAGGAGTCATCGAATGAAGAGTCTCATGGTTCGGAAAATCAACGAGTCGGAGTCGTGTCATGGACTTACGCAAATACGCTCCGCGGAGAAGGAATTCGAAACTCATATTCGAATGGGTTCTTGGATCGAATTTTTCTAGGATCGAAGGTCAACCAGTTTTTTATTGCGGCCATACCGGGATCGCCGTGAATGCGTTGCAAATGATTTGGATTCTGTCCGGGAAAGTTCATTCCCCCGGCGGCGCTGACAAAACACTTGAAGCCCGATTCAAAGACAACATCGATAGCTTCCTGCGAAATGTTCTTTTTGAGCCCAAGCGGGAATGCAAAATAGTCGATCGATTGTCCGGTCCAATCTTGAAGCCGCTTCCGAACGTCGGTTATCTCAATGCGCCGTTCAGCGTCACTCATTTGCCGCCCAAAATTTGCGTGCGTATGCGAATGGGCACCAATCTCGACGCCCAAATTCGCCATGTTTTGGATCTCTTGGATAGTGTTCGGTCGTAGCGGCACACCGCGAGCCAGATCGTGCGGGAATGGCTCTCCCGATTCCACAAAGTGAGTCGAAACAAAATAGGTGAATGGAATTCCACGTTCCATCAATGCCGGTATTGCGTGTTCACAATTCTCGCTGTAACCATCATCGAATGTGATGCCTACCATTGGTTTTTTGCGAATTCCGAGCAATTGGGATTCGCGGATCTCGTCTAACGATACGGGCGAAGCCTGTTTCGAGATCCAATCCAACTGCCGTTCGAAGTTGCGTTTTTGAATGGACCAAGCGTTCATCGAATGTGTTGCGACGCGATGATAGAAGAGAATTAACGCTGGAAACATCTCTCGATTCTCAAACGAATCGAATATCTTCGAGCGCAATCGCGCGGTTGCCCACCGGTAAAGCGACAGTCCAATTTCGCGGTGAATCATTGACATAGGTAAATACTCGGTGCGGAACTCAATCTCGACCTCGCAGGAAACGTTGCTCCACTTTCAGGCCCAGTCTATTTGGTGAAGGAGAATTGATTGCGCAAACCCCATGGCGAATACCGATTTTTCCGATTGCAACAAACTTGCTGACGGTTGCGCCTGACGGGTAGCGTTCTCTGCATCCGACTCGTTGCATTGTGTATTCTGGAAGGATTTGCGTGCTCGTTTGCACGCCTGTGACGATCTTGATGCAAGTGGCGATGTGAAAACGACCAGTCCTAACCCGATACGTAAGTGAGGGACCTGCGAAATTGTCCCTCGCTTACGCTTCGGGTTGGGATCCTTCCACTCTGCCGTTAGGTTTGAGTTGGCCATCCGAGCGGATCGCCTTGGTGGATCCCATGAAATTACTTTGAAAGAAGATTCAATTGGTTTTGGTATATCTGCTGATGACCATGGCTGCGATCGTTTGGGCGATTGCAGTGGTGCGCTATCACGACATCTTGACCGGCACAGCCGTTTTCCTAATAGCCACCAGTGTTTTTCCACCGGAGTTCCTTTCGGCGAAGATTGGAGGCCTATCTGCAACAGTGGACCGCGTTTGGCTGTGCGCCTTGGTGGGTCAGTTTTTGTACGACGCCTGGAATCGCCGAGCCCGAATCCGAGTCTTGACCGCATCGGACGTTTGGTTGTTTTTGTTCCTGGCTTGGCTTATCGTACGAACCGTCACCACGCCATTCGGAAAGGAACTTTCAGGCCAGCCATCGACGGTGATGCATTTGCTCAATGGCTATTTGATTCCGGCGCTCTTGTTTGTGCTGATTCGCCATTCCGATTTAAGGCCCCGGACACTTTGGCCCGCCATCACTGTCCTTTTGCTTTTTGGCATCTATTTGAGTCTGACTGCCATACTGGAAGTAACAAAGCAGTGGTCGCTCGTTTTTCCACACTTTATCGGTGACCCAAAATTGGGAATCCACTTCGGTCGAGCGCGTGGCCCAATGTTGCAATCCGTACGTTTAGGTATGTGTCTCAACTTGTGCTTAGCCTTACTCTGGACCTTTCCGGTTTGGATCTATTCACGAGAGCGGTTGGTATGGCTGATGGCGATTGGACTGACTCCGCTTTTCATGCTTGCGATCTTGTTGACGTACACAAGGAGCATTTGGATGGGAACTGCAGCCATCGTCATCATTCTGCTCTCCACTATGTTGAAGGGGAAAGCTCGAACGCTAACTCTAGGAGCCCTTTTCATGTCGGCGATCGTTATTGGACTCGTGCTAGGCCCAAGTTTGGTCGCGTTCAAACGGGAGTATTCCGAAGCCGAAACCCTTGAGAGTACTAAGATGCGAGGCGCATTCGCCTATGTCTCCATGCAGATGTTCAAGGACTCGCCGATCACCGGATTCGGCTTCAACCAATTTCAAGTTCATAACCGACCCTACCTGGACGATCGGACCACGAACATTCGATTGGAGTCGATTCGCGGCTATGTCCACCACAATTCCTTTCTGAGTTTGGTTGTCGATTTGGGATTGATTGGAGCGACGCTTTACATGCTTGCCGCGATCAGTTTGATTCGCAATTGTTGTGTGGTTTGGAACCATCCCACAGTATCGCCCTATGCTCGTAGCGCTGCAGTGCTCAGCTTTTGCATGATAGCCGTTCATGGTATTCAAATGGCCTTCCATGAAGTCTCTTTTTCATCGATCGAGAATACGATTTTAATGATGGCGTTGGGAATGAGCCAAGTCTTTCGAGATGAATTGGTTAGCCATTCGGAACGAAAGCTGGCGCTGATCCAATTGCAATCGGGAACTGCAGTTAAATATTCGGACCACGGACTACTCGGATAACACCCTCTTTGAAACAACTTGAGCAACGATGAACTCTCCGAATTGAGCAAGCGCCGGACGCCGTTAGGAACGATTCGGCCAAGTTAGCCGACGTGCGAAATCGGTTATCCCCCGGTTTCCGTTGGAATTGGCGACGGAATAAGATACTAATTTAGAATTAGTTCAAGAGACTCTGGAGTTTCGACATGAAAGAACCCGGCCGTCCCGTCTGCCTAGCCCACGAAATGGGGTTGCAGCCTGACACCTTTTCTATTGCGCACGAGTTGGCAACTCATAGCATGCGGCTTGTTCGGCATTGCGAATGAAAACGTGGTTTCCAACGACGACGGAATGATTCCACGTCTTCCCTTCGATCGCTTGGAACTTGGCGAGTTCCACCATCGACTTGGAGTCCGCACGCAACAAAACGAGTTCCCCGGCTTCCGATGTCACCAGCATTTGACCAGCATCGCATAGCAATAGAACTTGTCCATTGCCGTAGCGCCCCTTCTTCCATTGGCGTTTTCCGGTGGCCAAATCGATACTGGCAAAGATATTGCCATCAAAGCCATAAAGACTCCCTTGATACTCGACGAAGTCATTGAAGTCGGGCTTCATATCGCGCGATGCCCACTCTTCCTTTATTGTCCACTTGTCCGCATCGCGTGAAACCGACAGTTTTTTTGTCCCTTCGCCCAAACTGTTCGCTAACAAGATGGAATTACCGAGAACCAACGGTTGCAGGGCGCGATAGTTTTGGACCGGAGAGTCGTACTGCCAGATCTTGCTTCCGTCTTTTGCGCTGATGAATTGTAGGCCTGCGTTGGTCTCCATCAGTACACCATCAACGGAGTCGAAACTGGCTGCTTGAGGCGAACTATAGCTATGGTCACCCGAGGCAGTCGACCATCGCGATTCGGCCGTCTTGGCATCGTATGCCAAAATGCCCTTGTTCTCCGTACCCCCGGCATGAACGATCACCATCCCTTCGATAACCAACGGTGAAGAGGAAAAACCCCACATCGGAGGTTTTCGTTCCGCATCCGTTTGAATATTGCGTTCCCAGATCTTCGCCCCGGTGCTTGCGTTTAGGCAAGTCAAGATGCCGTTGGCGCCCAACGAGAATAAACCTTCATCGGCGATGGTTGGGGTAGCCCGCGGCCCCGCTCCAGCGACCGACTCCCAAAAGCGACTCTCGTATTCGTGCTCCCAAACAATCGCACCGGTCTCAGCGTTCAAACAGACGACGGCTTCTTTTTCTGCTCGCTGCTCTTGTGTGAACAACCTGTTTCCGGCAACGGAAAAAGAAGACCAGCCGGGACCTATCTTGGATTTCCAAATCAGTTTCGGTGGTGACGCAGTCCAGTCCTCGACGAGCGAGACCCCCAATAACTTTCCGTCACGTGAAGCACCGCGAAAGCTGGGCCAAGTGGACGAAGCAAGCGTGATCGCTGGCTCATTTGTTTCAAGTGCATTTGCGGACCTTTTGATTGTTAGGCTCTTAAGATAACTCTCTTCCGCGGTCGGTTCCCATCGCCATTTGAAATCCGCCACGAACTTCCCGTTTACCCCTTCCGACTGCAACAGATCCCAGTAGCCGAATCCTAGGACGGACCCAAGGATGGCAACTGGAAGTCGAAGGATGGGTTGATTTGCCAAAAGGATCAATGGAAGCGTAAAGGAAGCGACACCCACTGGGATGACAAAGATTACGACGCTCATTCCTTTCAATAGGGTGAAATGGCAAAGTAAACTGGCCACGACACCGATCAGTGCAACGGCGACAAAGCCGATCCCTTTTTCTTTCCAATTGGCTCGACTCGCGAAAAGCCACCAGAGCATAACGAGCATCGCGAGTGCAGCCGGCCCCAAGAAGCCAAGCATAAAGATTGGAATGCCAGGCGATTCCATTGTATCGGGTAGCTTGCGCAGCAACACCATCGCAACAAGCAAAAGTACAGCTGGCCACCATCGCAGCGTATGCGGCATGGGACTGGTGTTGGATTTCTCACTTGCTTGATCTGAAGCATTCATTATGTACACCGAATCGCCCTTTGGAACCTTCTGAAACCTAACGCCTCCTATTTTATAGCTTCTAGTCTCGACATAAACCAGTTCCGAATCCAATCCGTCCGTACGGCTAAAGGGCTGCGAATCAAGAAATCCTCCGCTTGCTTCTCAGAACTTTCTCACCAAAAAGTAAGAAAATCTATTCAATTACGCGGAATACAAAGAATCTGCAACCCCTGTCTGTGGTCGGAGCTTACCCCTTACGCGCGTCGGCCAAACGCCATAGATACCAAGCGCCGACGCTTCGAAAGGGTTGCCATGCATCGGTCCACTTGGCAAACTCTGTTTTCTTGGGCATTTCAGGCAACTCGTATAAATGCATCAGTCCGGCCCGGACTCCGAAATCGTCCACCGGCATGACGTCCAATCTACCCATGGTGAAGATCAACAACATCTCGACCGTCCACTTGCCGATGCCACGCAACTCCGTGAGCGCTTCGATCAACTCCTCATCCGTCATGGCGTTTGCATTGACGCGATCTGGCACTTTGCCTGTAGTGATGGCTTTCGCGATGCCCCGTATCGCTTCTGTCTTGGCCAGGGAGAAGCCGCATTGGCGATAGGACGGCACTCGCATTCGCGATAATTGCAATGCGGTTGGGAAGGGCTGATTCGGGAACCTAGCCAGCATGCGACCCAAGATGGATTCGGCGGCTTTCGCATGCAGTTGTTGATGGGCCACCGCGCGCACCAACGATTCAAATGGTTCTCGGTCCCAAACAGGTTGCAAATCACATCGACCCTGATCTCGAATCCAGTCACTCATTTTCGGACAAACCGCCCGCAAGTGCTTTTCTGCCAAACGCAGTTTTTTGTCAAATGTCTTTTGCATGAAACAATCCGTCGGTTGCAGGTTTCTACGACATCGATCTGCTTAAGCCTAGCAAGAACTTTTCGGTTAACCAGCCATTCGGCTCGAGTCCTACAGAAAAGCGAAGTGTGCCGCCGTTGATACCCAACGACTCAAGCTGCTCTTCACTATAACTTCGGTGGCTCGTTGACGCGGGATGGCTGAGCGTCGTTTGCGCTTCTCCAAGCGTTGGGCAAAATGGTATGTCGGATGCCACTGCCGCAATGAAGCGTTGGGCCGACCGCAATCCGCCGTGCAATTGGAAAGTCAGCATGTTTCCAAATGTCCCATTGAATTGCCTCTTGGCTATCGCGTGGTCACTATGAGTTGGCAAACCAGGATAGTCCAGCTGGTTGATGGCCGGATGATCTTCGATCGACTTCGCAAGTTCCAAGGCCGACGATGCAGCATGAGCCATTCGCACCGGGAGTGAGGCAAGTCCGCGTTGCGTCAGCCAGCAGTCGAGCGGGCTACTGGTCATACCAAACGAAACCATGGTTTGGCGCATTCGATTCCAAACGGCACTGCGACCGCACAGCAAACCAAGCATGGCATCGGCGTGCCCACACACGAATTTGCTTAGGCTTTCCATGACCAAATCCGCGCCTAGCGCCAAGGGTTGGCAAAGTACGGGCGTCGCAAAAGTATTGTCGACTAAAACGACCGTACCGGTTTCCGACCTCGCTTGTCCACCGTATTGATGGGCTAGTTGAGCGATCGACTCGATATCAGGTACATTGAGCCGCGGATTGGTAATTGTCTCGATGATCACCATTCGAGATGGTTTTCGAAAAGCATGAATCCAAGCATCGGTGTCGGTCACGTTGACGTCTTCAAATTCAATCCCCCACCGCGCTAAGTCCTTCTTGATGAAAAAGGAGGTTCGGCCATAGACGGGTTGACCTAATAGAACTCGATCGCCAGGTTTTAGCAGGGCCATGGCTGCAATCGAGATCGCGCTCATGCCTTGAGCGGTAACGATGGATTCGTCCGCAGTATGGACGACCCGTAAGGCCTCGGCCAAGGAAGTGGCGTTGGGATGCCCCTCCCGACGATAGACGAAACCTGGAGCCGTTCCGGCCAAGAGTGCGTCCGCTTGTTCGGTGGATTCCATACGCCAAACACCGCTCAAATGCAGCGGTTCCGTTTGCGGCAGGCTCTTGGGAAATCTGGCGATGGGTTGTTCTGGGTGCTGGTATCGGACATCGTCCAGCGGCGGTTTGTTGTTTCCGGTCATGTTTTTCCTAAAGGGACATGGAGTTTTCTCCATCATAGACCAGCGTCGAGCGAACTCCACATGAGTTCAGAATTCCACCAAGTTGCTGGCCAAAACAGGGTTGGTAAGCGACAATAGTGATGCAGGTGTTATTCTTGCACCAATCCAACTTGGCCAACCTAACTAGGTTTCGCAATGACTTCCTCATCGATTTCAGCCGGTGTCCCCAACCAATTCGATGCAAAGTCGTCGAACGCTAATAGCTTGGAACGCATTTTCGGTGGTATTTCCCTGAAAGCGCTGGAAGCGTTTTGCCGCCGCATGTCGACAGGTTTGAAGTCCGGTGTCGATCTCCTGCGGATGCTCGGAATCGAGGCAAAAACAGGTTCGGCACGCCATCGCGAAGCGGTTCAAAGCATGATCGATGGATTGCGGAATGGTAATTCACTCGCCGAATCGATGGCTCAGCAGGGACATTATTTCCCCACGTTGCTGGTGAAAATGGTCGACGCAGGTGAGCATGCAGGGGGAATGGACAGGGTTTTTCGCGAAATGGCGGATTACTACCATGACCTCAAACAGACTCGCACCGCGTTTATCTCACAAATTACTTTTCCCGTTATTCAGTTGGGTTTGGCCTTCTTGATCGCTTGCGCTCTGATTTTTGTCAACGGTTTTTTAACGGCAGGTTCGCCGCAGGACAAACCCTTCGATCTCACTGGCGTCGGTTTGCGAGGCGGTACCGGCGTTGCGATCTTCGCCAGTCTCGCAGCGATTTTTTTTGGGACACTGGCGGTGGTCGCTTTTGGACTTTGGAAGAACTGGTTTGGTTGCCACAAAACATTGGTGCCATTGGTTCGCAATGTGCCTGTCATTGGAACCGTTCTCACCACGACTGCCCTTTCCAGGCTGTCGATGACATTATCGATGATGCTTGGCGCCGGTGTAGAGGCCAAACGAAGCCTTCGAGATGCGTTGCTCAGTACAGGTAACTACTACTACATTTCCGGTCTGGAAAAGTCGCTTGCAGAAATCGTCAAGGGAAAGTCGTTTGCCGAGGCGCTGGATGCACCTAAACTACTTCCGGCCGAGTTCATTCAAAACGTCGAAGTGGGCGAGATGAGCGGCTCGGATAGTGAATCACTGGAACGCATGGCTGTTGTCTACCGAGAAAAAGCCCAACTCGCGCTCAAACAGTTTGCGATTTTGTCTGGCTTCGCCGTCTGGATGTTCATCGCGGCTATGATCATAACCGCGATTTTCCTAATCTTCTTTCAAATCTTGCAAGTGTATTCCAACGCATTGAACATGAAGTGAACCGTGTGGCGACAAGCTCGGCAGGAGCCTCGCTCTCCCAGTTCCCTCGCCAATGTAGCACGGTATTCCTTGCCCAAGAATACTGCACGGATAGGCTGTGAATTTATTCGCAAGGTGCAGAAGTTTGTCGCCTTTTGCTCCGCAAAAGTGTGTTAACGCGGCGAACTTTCGCGGAGCGAAAGGCGACAATAATAAATTCACAGCCTAGGAGTGCCGTGCTACCCTACGGCTCATCCTTCGGTGCTTGCCAATGGCCCATCGCATGACCCGCCAGGATTCCGCCCAAGTAGATCGGGTTCGAGTACTTCGGGAATGCATATCCCCCTGCATTGCCCAGATACGTTCCATATGCCGGATAAAGCACATGGTACGCTTGTTTTTCTAGAAGGCGGTCATGGCGATACTGAACATAGGACAACACATCATTGGTCGCGATCCGTTCGTGCCACAAGGGAACCGTAGGAATGACATACAATGCAGCATAGGTTCCTGGATACTGGCGATTAGAAAAATCCTTGGCGTGCGCCCCTTCATGAAATGCGAGCGCGGGGACATCACCATACAGATGGATTGTGCCCGTATAAGGATTGTAGTGATCACCACCAAACAAACGACCTGGGACGACAGTCTCTCCCAAGGTAGCTACGGCTCCAAACGTGTATCGCCACGGCCAGGCAACCGACGTGTTGCGAGTCAATCGTCGCCAATCATCCCATGGACGGTATTGATTGAGACGAACTTTGACGTCACTCAGACCATTGGTTTCCAAGTATTCGTATAGCAGTGTTTCCGTTTCTGCTGAAATTCGGTGATTCTCGACCTTTCTGTTCCACAAAATGAGCTTCGATGGAATGCCCCAGACCCAACCAAAACCATCTACAATGGGTCTCGGACTTCCTCGCTCCATTTGCGATTCACCATCCGCAATCAAATCGGTTGGGATGTTGTTGCGAACAACGGCGATCGGATTGGGTTCGAGGATCCTGCATCCACTCATCAAAGCGAGCGCCAGCATACCCATGCATGTGATGTGCCCCATTGCCACCTGTGATTTTTTGGTTGTTTGCCAAGCCATAGCCATGCTCCGATATCACCCTTGTCGCCTTTTGCTCGGCAAAAGTGCGTTTACGAAGCGCACTTTCGCGGAGCGAAAGGCGACAATAGCGGAATACCAAATAGATCCGCCAGGGGCTACCCAAACTGTTCCAGAAAAAGCACATTTCGCACGCTAGCATTCATGCCACACCAACCCTCCAATTCTCCAATTCTCCAATTCTCCATCATCCCTCCCCCCTCTCTACGCAACGCTGTGAAGCATTTTCGTCCGATCGGAGCTTGCCTCCGACGGACGCCGTTTTGGCGTACTAAAAGTGCGGCTCAGACCTTAAAGTACCGCACTTCGCTCCCGCCTCGACCGCCTTAGGCGGTCGAG
>JANMHA010000170.1:0-5205 GCA_031374925.1 Pirellula sp.
GGCAGCAAGTTCAGCGACTTGTTTCTCAAGTTCCTTGCAGCGGGTACAATCCGGTTGTGGCGAGTCTGTTTCCATCGCTACAACATAACCCAGACCGTCGGTCAATTAAAATATCAGTTTACCCCCGGTAAACACGTACGCGACGACGCGTCTATTTGATTCGCGATATGCAGACGCTGGGTGTGTGTAGTTTGCTAGCATGCACCCTCTGCATGGGTGCGTTGTTCATAGGTTGGATCGTCTTGGGTAAGTTGATTTTCGGCTGCAGCCTAATCCTCATGGCAAGCTCTTTGGCATTGTCCATTCTGGAAATTCGGATATCCGTCGGTGCCCTGGATGTGCATTTGAAGGACATGGAGTCTTAACTCGTCCCGGTAGTTTAGGCTGTTTGTGCAGGGCGGGTTAGGAGGATTGAATTTAGAGTGCCAATTGTTTCGATCCTAGGGTGGCTGGACAATACGACCCGTAGAATGCGAGTCTCGATCAAGCAAGCCCAGCCAATGCGAAACACTAAAGGACTAAGTCATGAAACGCGGCATTCTTTCCCTCGCCTTATTTGGAATCACCCTTGCCATGTCCAGTGGCTGCCATAACCACAATCGCTGCAATAGCTGCAACGGTCCGTTGGGATGCAGGCCATGCAACGTTGCTTGGCAACGAGGCGGCACGGACTACGGCGCCCACCTGTCGCACAGCCAATACCGCACCGATCCACAAGTGGGGTCCGGTGTTCAGGCGCCACAAACCGCTTATCCCTATTACACCAATCGTGGCCCTCGCGATTTCTTTGCGAACAATCCACCGAGCATCGGACGTTAGTTCGATCCAACCGACCGTCGATTCGCGACCTACGTAGCAGCGTACCTCCGAGAATGACTTGTCCGCCTCGGAGATGCGGACCTACGTAGCAGCGTACCTCCGAGGTTGACTTGTCCGCCTCGGAGATGCGGACCTACGTAGCAGCGTACCTCCGAGGATGACTTGTCCGCCTCGGAGATGCGGACCTACGTAGGAGCGTCAAGTCGATAGGCCCGGATTGCATTTTGGGACCAGAACTTGGCTTGCTCGGTCTCGCTGAGCTTCGATGCCAGGATGGATACTGCAGCAAACCACTCCGTGTAACTAGCTTTCAGCAAACACACAGGCCAATCCGTTCCGAACATCAATCGCTCGGAACCAAACGCTTCCGTGGCAGTATCCCAATAGCGTTGAATCTGAGGTATCGCCCATCCCTCGTCTCGGACTTCCGTAACCACACCTGAGAATTTGCAGAATACGTTTGGACGTTTGGACAATTCTCTAAAATTACGGTCCCAGGCCTCATCGTGAACCCCGGACTGGATCGTTGGCTTGGCGATATGATCCAGTACAAACACTTGATCAGGGTGCCGGTCGACGAAGGCAATCGCAAATGGCAATTGCCGAGCATAAATAAGGAGATCGTACGTCCAACCGAATACCTTCATGGATTGGATTCCTTCGTTGAACTCAGGTCGAGCTAGAAATTCGTCATCTTGTTCGTCTTGAACCACGTGCCGTAGGCCGCATAGTTTTCCATCATGGAGAAATCTCGCCATCGTTTCGCGTATGGTGGGACTTGACAGCGGCAACCATCCGATGACACCCAAGATCCAATCTTGGCTGTTTGCCACGGACAGTAACCAACTTGTCTCCTCGAGGCTCTGTCTGGCTTGTACTGAAATGACACCGTTGATTTGTGTCGATTGGATTTCCGAAAGTAAATGGGATGGGAGGAAATCTCGTCGCAACATCTTCATCGGTTTGGCAATCCACGGATATTGCTCTGAGGAGTATTGCCAAAAATGGTGATGGCTGTCGATGCGATACACTTTGCTGCAGTCCTTTAGGTCAATTCATGGTTTTCGATTCCAGCGATCTTTTCCAGTCGTCTCGAGTGCCGGCCACCTTCAAACTCTGTTGCTAACCAAATACGAACAAGATCGCCAACGGGACGATCACCGATCAAATCACCTGGCAAGCAAAGTACGTTCACGTCGTTATGGCGCCGGCACATTTCCGCCATGACTTCGTCACAGCACGCCGCCGCACGGACTCCTTTGAATTTATTCGCAACAATGGCCATACCAAAACCGGTTCCACAGATCAAAATACCTCGCTCGACTAAACCTGCCGCAACACGCTTGGCTACCTCGACACCAAAGTCGGGGTAGTCAACCGCTTGGTCGCTGTGCGTACCATAGTCCTCAACTTCATGTCCGTCCGCGGTCAGAAGTGTGATCAACTTGCCTTTAATCTGGAAACCTCGATGGTCGCTACCAATGGCAATTCTCATTCAACATACTCCACAAATTGCTTGGAATGAATCGGATATCTTAACGCCATTGAATGAGAGCCTCCATGTCGAGTCGGTCGATCCAATAATCGGTATGCTGGTCCAGTTGCTGAGCGCATTTTTGATAAATCTCCAACGGTCCTCCAAAAGGATCACTAATCTCTCCGCCGTCCGGTGAAATTAGATGTACTTTCGAGGCAATCGATGGCCATTGCGAAATGATTGCGTGTCGATGCCGTTGCCCCATGGCCAGGATCAAGTCAGCTTCTTCGACCAAGGAAGTATTCAACTGGGTACTTTGATGTTGATCCAGCGAGTATCCGAAGTCTCGAATTGCGGCTAATGCACCATGCGAGGCAGGGTCGCCACCATAGGCAGACACGCCGGCGGATAACGCGACAACCGGACACTTCCCTTCGGCTGCCGATTGTCCAAACTTGGCGGAGATCTTCTTTTCCATCATCGCTTGTGCCATCGGCGAACGGCACGTATTGCCCGTACAGACAAACAATACAATCCACTGTGAAATCTGCCGAAGTCCATGCTCGTCAACAATACCTTGGTGAATAATCTGCCCCGTGTTGCCGTCGATGGCAACGACTGTCGGTTCCCCAGGCGAAAGCACTTCCCCATCGTCGATTGCGAGAACACTTTCCTCTGGATTCAGGAGTTCAGCGGAGTTTGCAATTCTCCCCTTCGAGTCGCGCGCTTCGAAACTGACTATCGGACCCGATGAAAGCCTTAAAACATGCTCAAGGACTTCGTGTTCCGGTTGCCAAACTTGAATTCGATTATTCGAATTCTGAATTGCCTTGCAAACTTGATCATCTAAGCATCGCAAAACACTTGAGGCATGCGAGTCCTGAATGCTCAGCATGACTGGTCCGGGCCAAGCTTTTCTGCCCAATCTTCGCGCCGCCTGGCTGATGTTTGGAAAATAATCAAGAGTCTCGTCGGCCGATCGAACCATTAAGGAGATCGCATCGCCACCCGAACGCTTGGAGCATTGAGACAATTGTTCGACAGCACTCGGATGAAGACCACTCGCCACCAGGAGGTACGAGTAATTGGACGGCAACGCAACAACATGCCCCTCCGCCAGCGCCTGCACAGCCAAATGAACGATATCGCGTGGATCGTCTGACTTCCTCCAATCCAGAATCTTGGTCATACGCGAGTTAGCAGTGCTTTAGCAGGGGTCTAAGTTTCAAATCAACAAAACTGATTTTCGCAATTCCATTTCAATAGGGTTATGATATCCCATTAGCGTTCGCTGGTCGATTCCCCACGCAATCAAGTTGATAACGTGCAAAAAGGCTATAAATGACTTCAGATCGACACAATCGACGTGAGTTTCTCGTTTCTGCGCAAAGAACGATGGCAATAGGGGTGGGAATTCTCGTCGCCCCGAGCATGGTTTTCCATAGCGGATGTACGAATTCGAAAGAAAAAGTCCAGTTGGATGGTCCGGACTTGATTATCGGCCAGCGGGGACTCTCGGACGGACGATTTCAAAAGCCAAGAGCAATTGCTATCGACTTCAACGACATGATTTACGTCGTCGACAAAACCGGACGCATCCAAAAATTTGACGATGAGGGGAAATTCATCCTGGGATGGCGTACGCCCGCTATTGATTCGGGTAAACCCACTGGATTGAGCATCGATTCAGATGGCTCCATTATGGTAGCGGACACGCACTACTATCGCTTTTTGTTTTACACACCGGATGGCCAACTCATGGAGGAGCGAATGATTGGCGGCACAAACGGCCCCGATCCGGGACAGTTTGCTTTTGTCACGGACATTGCCCGGACGAGCAGCGGGGAATACTATTGTGGCGAATACGGTGAATTCGATCGAATTCATCGATACACACTCGACGGCAAGTACTTGGACCGAATGGGTGAGCACGGCGACGGACCGCTTCAATTCAGTCGACCACAGAGTTTGGTGGTTGACGAGGAGGGGCTCCTATGGGTGGCCGACTCCTGCAATCATCGGATCCAGGTCATTGATTGGCGAGACACGAAACCCCGTTCCGTTGCGATACTTGGCAAGCAAGGGCAGGCACCAGGGGAATTCCAATATCCGTATGGAATGAGCTTTTCCAAGGATGGGTCACTCATCGTAAGCGAGTTTGGAAACCATCGCGTACAACGCTTGGACCGAGAAGGAAAGCCACTGGCGAGTTGGGGAGTAGCTGGCAGTGTGCCGGGAGAACTCAATCAGCCATGGGCAACGGCGGTGGATTCGAAGAATCGGATCTACGTCGTTGACTCCGGCAACAACCGAGTGCAGCGATTCCACTTTTGAATTGACACAACAAACATCATGTTTCAAACCGTATACTTAGGAAAACTGCTTGGAATCAAGGTCTATATTCATTGGACTTTCTGGTTTCTAGCTTTCTATGTTGGCCTGTCCAACATCGCACATGGCATAGGGCCAGCAGCCTCAGCTATCGGATTTGTTTTTGCCGTATTTGGTTGCGTGTTCCTGCATGAAATGGGACACGCGCTGGCTGGGAAGTATTTTCGCATTCCGACGCTGGACATCACCCTTTACCCGATCGGCGGTGTGGCGCGCATGGCCGATTTTACGCGATCGCCAGTTGCGGAATTGATCGTTGCCATTGCGGGTCCGATGGTCAACTTAGCCATAGCTACTCTTTTGTTCGTCGGTCTTTCGATACGCGCTAGTCTTGATCAGTTATCGATGGAAAGCGTTGGAGAGCTAGGCCCGATGGAACAACTGCTCATCGCGAACTTAGTACTCGCCGTCTATAATATGTTGCCTGCATTTCCGATGGATGGTGGTCGCGTCTTGAGAAGTCTGCTCGCGATGACGATGCCGTACTCGCAAGCGACTCGTTACGCGGCCCGCGTAGG
>JANMHA010000171.1:0-6718 GCA_031374925.1 Pirellula sp.
ATCTACGTGGGCGAGTCTCTCCGAGACTCGCGGTCCGCGTAGATGAAACCTGCTTACCTCTCTAACTTCTTGCGATTTCGATTGCGCGCAAGACGAACATGCCACTTCGATTGTGTAGGAAATCCGATGATCCAGTGTGACTTTAGCTGGGAGGTCATCCGTCGGCGGAGCGACGGATCTACGGAATTGCAATCGCCACCGGCAAAGCATTTCCAAACCTTTTGAAATCCTTGAAGGACCAAACAACCTTTTTGTCGGGCGTTACTTCTAGGATCTGCGGATTGTTCGGGCCAGCGTGGCAATTGACAATCCAAGTGTTACCGTTAGGCAGGCGATCCACCATGGTGACCCAAGCCAATTTCACACCCTCCAGGTCGCTTTCGTTAATCTCCCACACGGTTTTCTTGTCCTTGGTAACTTCGATAACGCGATGTCCGTCACCGGTTCCAACGAGCGTATTTCCATTGCTTAACCGAATAGCACTGTAAAGTTGGGAGCCAACTGCGTATTCCCAAACAACAGTCCCCTCGCGATCGTATTCTCGAATGCACTTTTCCCCTTCATGAGCCACCAAGTAGGTGCCGGTAGGAGTAATCCGTACCAAGCGCGTATCGCGATGTGGGTTTGGAATGCTTACTTTGATCGGCGTCGAGTGCACAATCGCCCCCTCTTTGTTCACTTCGATAATTCTTGTGGTTCCGCTTTCCGCTATCATGGTCAGTCCATTTTCAAGTCGACGAAACGCATGGATCTCTACCTTGCCACTTTCGCCAGAAGGCTGGTACTTCCATACTTCCTTGCCTTTGCTGTCGACTTCCACAACTTCCGTAAAGGTTGTCTGCAAAAGCCAGTTCCCGTTTGCCAGCGGTTGTGCATCATGAATCGCTTGGATGGGCAATTGCAATGCAACTGTGTTGTCCATATTGACGACGGCTGCAATCTTCTTTTCATAATCCGCAGCAAAGAGTGTACGCGGCTTTCCAACCTGCTGGCCGAAGCAAATACTCCCATTCAATAACGCCAACGAAACGACACCGAACAAAAAAAGACGAGCATTGATTTTTTGCATCATGAAGAACCATCTTGACCGTTTTGGGGAGGGGAAAAGACACCTTAGCGTTTCGCTATCCTAACACAAAAGCTTCACAACTCCAGTTCATTAACCGCCCACAATAGGCCTCAACTAGGTTAAGATAGGATTCCCTAGGAAATAGGAAAGGTAAAGGCCAAGCATGTCGCGTTCCAATCAAAGATTCATTGACCAACGGCGAGCCTTCCTGATCGCGTCTGCGTCCGGGTTAGCTGGCCTCCCCTTTGGGATGCCACAACCCTTGCGGGCATCGAACGACAAACCCACAGCCAAGAACAGTGGCGGAGGCCAAGCCAATTCGGTCATTCTTTTCTTTTTGTGCGGGGGTTCATCCCATATCGACATGTGGGACCTAAAGCCCGAGGCGCCATCGGAATATCGAGGCCCTTTCGTCCCAATCGCAACATCCGCCAGCGGCGTCATGGTGGGGGAGCATCTGCCTCTGACCGCCAAACAGATGCACCACTTGGCGGTGGTTCGGTCGGTTTCCGGCAGTGTCAACACGAATGACCATCATGCAGGTTACTACTATCAATTGACAGGCCACACTCCTGACCCTACTTTTTTGTCTCAAGGAAACGACCGTCGACCTTATTCGGACGATTGGCCCTTCATGGGTTCCGTCGTCGGATCGCGCCGTCCGATCCATCCGAGCCTACCCAACGTGATGACTTTGCCTCACATGCCTAGCAAGGCGCCTTACACTCGCCCCGGGCAATTCTCGGCAAGACTTGGTGTCGAGTTTGATCCGCTGTACGTGCATGGAAGTCTGGACGAACCGTTGAAATTTCAAGCTCCGTCGCTGGTGCTCGCTGGTGACGTTACAACAGAACAATTGCAGTCGCGGAAGAAGCTTTTGGAAAAGTTAGATAGCGCGCGTCGCGAATTCAGCAGCGTGGAGTCGGTGCAAACGTGGAAGCAGCACCAGCTTCGATCGATCGACTTGATGATGTCGTCGAGTACAACGACGGCATTCGATGTGGCCAGCGAACCGGAATCGGTCCGCGACCGCTATGGAAAGACCGTCAATGCAATGAGTTTGCTGTTAGCCCGTCGATTGGTCGAGGCAGCAGTTCCGTTCGTCACGGTCTTTTGGAAGGAGAACGAAGCCATCGCTGACAAATGCAAAAGCGCGGGAGGATGGGATACGCACGGCAATAACTTTGGTTGTCTAAAAGAAAATTTATTGCCGGAGTTCGATCAAGCGTTTTCGGCTTTGGTCGAGGATTTGCATCAACGCGGCTTGTTGGACCAAACCTTGTTGATGGTCACCAGCGAGATGGGGAGGAAGCCCAAAATTGGCGATCCTCGGTCGGGCGGACTAGGCGGTGCAGGCAGGGATCACTGGACGCATTGCATGAGCGTCGTGATGGGGGGCGGTGGGATTCGCGGTGGCCAAACCTATGGTTCGAGCGATCGCAATGCGGAATATCCCGCCGAACATCCGGTAACACCAGCCGATATCACGAAGACAGTATATCATGCCATGGGTATCGAAGATCTTCATGCCCGCGACGCGCAAGGACGACCGTACAATCTGCTCGACGATGGCAAGCCCATCGCTCAACTTTTTGGTTGAGTGCGCCACACTACTATAGGTACTTACCGAATGGATGCACCTTCAACCGATAGAAGAAAACGCACGCAGCTGCCTTTTGTACTATTCGTGATCGGAACCGGGCTTCTCGATATCGCAATGTTTGGGATACTCCTGAACGGTTGGGCAGGATTGGCCTTTCTTCAATGGATCATGTTCTTCGTTCAAGCGTCCTTGTTGGGACAAATACTCTTCGCCATTTTGTTGGGCGGGCTACTGGGTACGTATTGGCTCAAGGGAATTGTTCTCGGTTCGTTCTTGGCAACCTGTTGGATTGGTTGCGTACTCGTTGGCATATCTATGAGTAATATGGGATTTTCCGTCGTTGATAACCAAGGAGCTCACTGGTTTGTCTTTGCTATCCCAGCTTTGGTATTCGGTGGGGCAACTCCTTTATTGGTTGTTAGGTATCTGTTTGGGTGGCAACTGTCCAAAGAACCGACAGACGGAATGTCGCGTCGAAATTTTGGCATCGAGGAACTTTTCCTAATAACTGCGGCTATTGCTTCGATTCTATTCCTCTGCCGAGTTCCACAGATTGCGATGGAATTTCCAGCAATGACACTTTTTTTACCGGTTGCGGCCTATATTGGAGTGCTCGCACTTTTCGGCTTGCTAATGACAATACCCACACTCTTCGTCTCGTTTCGTATTAAGAATCGGTGGCGTCGATGGCTTGGTTATGCTGCGATAATGGCTGTCTGGTATGTGGTTATTGCGATTCTCGCCTTTTGGTTCGGCGGAATGGCCGGATTGGGTTATACCCTTGCATTTGTCGGAATTATTTTGGTCTTGCTGGTTGGATTGAAATCCCTGCGAATGAGTGGGTATGAGTTGGCCCACAATACAGCCCAGATCGATTGCCTTTCGGAGGAAGAAAAAGAGCGTTCTTGGGCTATGGAGAGAAAACTTCATCGTCGATGGACATTCGGAGTCCTTGGGTTTTCTGCGTTGGCCAGCTTAAGCCTCACCGCCTTCATCAGCTCCAACACAAGCGACGATATTGCCAATTTCGAATTCCAAAAGTCCATGCAAGAGCAGGGCGGTTCGATCGACGTGAATGGACGCAAGGTCGTCGAATTGAAGTTCGGACCGGATACGACGGACCAATCGCTTCAAGATTTTCACAGTTTGGGCGACGTGCAAACGATTTCACTTGCCCACACGCAAGTCACCGACGCAGGCTTGAAATTCCTGTCGAAATTCCCTCGCCTGTTGTCACTGGACTTGAGTCACACAAAAATCACGGACGCGGGGGTGATCGAACTGCAACGACTGAGCCATCTAAGCCATTTAAGTCTGGCGTACACGCAAGTCACAATGCCCAGACTTGCTAACGCAAAGAGTTTGATGGACTGTGAATCGCTTGATTTGAGCGGATTGCACATCACCGATGAACAACTAGCGCTTATCCAGAATTACAAATCAATTCAGTGGAGTCGGTCGCTCTTTTTGCGAGACAATCAACTTACCGACGCCGGACTGAAAGAGCTGTTCGTTAAGTGGGGAGGTTGCGACACGCTCGATTTGAGCGGCAATCCACTGGACGGAAGTTGCTTGTCCGAATTGCGAAATGTCAAGGTTTTGATTCTCGAAAACCTGCCGCTGACGGATGTGGACTTGGACGCCGTTATCACTACTACCGGAAAGTTTTCTGGCCCAACGACCAAGATGGTGCTAAGCAATACAAAGCTGACCGAAGCCATCCTGGGGAGCGTGGGACCAGGGATCGAACTAGGCGATGGTGGAATTACGGAGGATAGACTCGCGTTGTGTACCGTCCAAGGCTTGACCTTACTAAAGTTAAAGGGAAAGTCCTTCACTGGGCGTTGCTTTGAGACTTGGCATCCGAGGATTTATCATTTGGATCTACAAGGCTCGGGTGTGACGGACGCGACCATGAAATTCTTTTCCAATATTACGGGGCTTGTGCAAGTGAATCTTGCTGACACCCAAATCACAGATGCCGCGCTGCCGTACCTGAGCAAATGCATGCATCTCAACTTAAGCAACACACGCATTTCCTTCGATGGCTTGCACGGCGCTTCTTTTCAGAACGCAAATACCATTCAAGTGGCCGTAGGACAATTCTCAGTCGAAGAAGTGCGAGCGCTGAAAAGAAAGCTACCGGTCGTGGTCGGCAAATCGGATGCAATGCAGTGGTAAGTGTGGCACGGCGTATGGAAGATCCTCACGTAGCTGCGTATCCCTGAGACGCAGTGATGTCCGCCTCGGAAAGGTTGTGATTTATTCGAGCCGTGCAGAACATTGTCGCCTTTTGCTCCGCAAAAGTGCGTTAACGCGGCGCACTTTTGCGGGCGGCACACTTTCGCAGAGCGAAAGGCGACAATAATAAAATCACAGCCTCGGAGATGCGGACCTAAGCTAGCCAAAAATCGATTCGATAGGGGAACCGCTGGCAATAGGAAGTGGCCTCCCTGCAGCATCGCGAATTTCTCTGTCGGGTTCAATACCCAGAGCCCAAAACAACGTCGCGGCGATGTCCTCGGGGCCAACCGGAGATGCCGCAGGGTAAGCGCCGCGCTCATCGCTCTTGCCAAAGATTGATCCACCTTGGATACCTCCACCCGCCATCATCACCGTGTAGCAGTGGGGCCAATGACCACGCCCCTTACCGTCCCGATCACCAATTTGCGGACCGCGTCCAAACTCTCCCATCCATAAAACCAACGTGTCCTGCAAAAGACCTCGCGATTCTAGATCCTCAATGAGAGTAGGTACGGTACAGTCGGTCATCGGTAACAGCCGGTCGCGAAGATCCTTGAAATTTTCCTGGTGCGTATCCCAGCCTTCACTCCCTTTCCCACCTATCCCACGCGAAAAATAGACGTTTACGAACCGAGCACCAGCTTCGATAAGTCGTCGTGCCAGCAAACAAGACTGACCGTACGTTGTTCGACCATACCGATCACGCAACGCGTCGTCTTCCTTGGCCAAATCAAACGCTTTCTTCAAATTGGGCGACGAAAGAATTGACATCGACTGTCGTTGGAATTCATCCAGTCCCTTGGCTTCGCTCGATCGCTCTGCCAATTGCAACTGCTCGTCGATCACGCGTAGCAATTCTCGGCGCTGCCCCAGCCGCTCTAGCGAAATGGAATTGGGCAATTCAAGCTCCGGAAGTCCGAATTCCTTGGAGTTTGGATCCGAATCGAAAAAGAAGGGATCGTACCGTTTCCCCAAAAAGCTCGCATGCTGTCCAGGCGAAATGGCTCCATCTCGCAACACGTACGGGTAAGCAACAAACGGCGGTACACCCTCGGAGGTTGACAAGAATTTGGCAGCCGACGAACCATAAGCGGGATACAACTCCATCGTGTCTCGCAACCGAATATCGTCGGTCGGCGGCCGTTTGCCAGTCAGCGAATAGTAACATGCCGAATTGTGATTTTTCATGTCGTGATGGACAGATCGAACTTGAGCCCACTTGTGTAGTTGCTGTCCCCATCTCGGCAAGTGTTCGCAGACCGGCACACCCGGGAGCGATGAATCGATCGGAGTAAACTCCCCCCGAATCCCGGTCGGCGCCAGTGGCTTCATATCAAACGTGTCGATATGACTGGGGCCACCATACTGGTGCAGAAAGATAACATTCTTGGCCCGCGCTCGAAGCGCGTTTGCTTTCTTCTCGCTGGCCTGCAAGACTCGGTCCAAGGTGAGACCGCTAAGCCCAACGCCACCGAGACTCAGCAGAGCTCGGCGACTGATGGATCCCTTATTAAGTTGGTCAATGCGCTGACGCATGGTAGCGGTCCTGATCAATTTTGTGTCCAACGCGAATCGGAAATCCGATTATAGCCACATTTCGTACCTATTGTCGCCTTTCGCTCCTATTGTCGCCTTTCGCTCCGCGAAAGTGCGATTCCCAAACGCACTTTCGCGGAGAAGCTATGTAGGGTTGAGTTTCAAAGAAAAATCCGGCACACTCGTTGGGAATATTCAAACACTTCATTCTCCAACGAGGGCCGAATTATGTCTAAGGTTATCATGGTTGGTTGCGATTTGCACGA
>JANMHA010000172.1:0-26946 GCA_031374925.1 Pirellula sp.
CTCGACCGCCCACGGCGGTCGAGGCGGGAGAGGGGGTATGCGAATTTGCGGCCTTTACGGCACTCGTAGGACGCCAAAACGGCGTCCGTCGGAGACAAGCTCCGAGCGGACGGAAGACAAGCTCCAAGCGGACGGAAAACAAGCTCCGAGCGGACGGGAGACAAGCTCCGAGCGGACGGAAAACCGACGTTAATTATTCGTTCGATGCTATTTGCAATAGTTGCTTCCATCCATGGTCACTTCCAACTCTTCGGCCGTAAGTGGTTCTTGAGTCAGCAGCTGATTTGCGAGGATTTCCAAGGTCGCATCCGATGCATCGTTTTGCGTCATCCTTCGATGGGTAACGCGCTGCTTCAGCGTCTCCTCGTCCAATGGAAAGTCAACGATGCGAAATTCGGCTCCTTCCGACTTGGCTAACATTTGAAATCGGTGTCGATCGGATTGTTTCAGAAATGTTGCATCGACTACCACAGGGAAGTCGGCTCGCAGGATGTCTTTTGCGACGTCGAAAAGTCGGCGATACGTCGCCTCTGACGCGGTCGGAGAATACATGCCCTCGCCTGGCCTATCTGATTGCGCTGAGGTCGATGTCTTGAAAAGTCTCTTGCGTTCGACATCCGAACGAATTCGAACGGCGGCTTCCTTTTGAACGATTCGTTGACTTACCGTTGTTTTGCCGCTTCCACTCACACCATGTGTGATCCACAGATTTCGCTTGACTGGTTTGATCATTTGGTCGGCGAGACCGATGTACTCCTTGGCCGGAGCGATTTGGTCTGTATCCAGACGTTGCACCTGGTTCAGTTGCCGTGCGCGCATCACCGCAACTTTGGCTCGTACCAAGGCTCGATAGACGAGGTACCATTTCAACACAGACAACGATCGATAGTCACCTGTTTGTTCCAAGTATGCATTCAGAAGAACCGCTGCCAAATCTGCATGTCCACGCTCATCAAGATCCATGACCAAAAAGCTGACATCACTAGCAACGTCAATCCATGAGTATTCAGCATTGAATTCGATGCCGTCGAAAGGGACCCAATGTCCAGCCCAAAAAACGATGTTGTCGCAGTGCAGATCACCATGGCATTCCCGAATGAAGCCGTCGAACGTTCGGCTCCGAAATTGAGACTGATGGTTCGTAAAAAAAGCGGTAGTCCAGTTTTCCAATCGCAGAAGCATCGGATCCAAGCGCAGCAACGGCTCGTTTAGCAGAAAATTAAAATTCTCTTTGGCTTGGTCAAAGACTCGGGAAACCATCTCCCCGCTGGGCCGCTCAAGTCGCCATGCAATAGCGTGAAAACCCGCAATGCTTGTAGCCAGCTGGGTCATGTGTTCACTCGCGACGAGGTTTTCACTTAGTTGCCTGCTAAGCAACGCGTCCTCAGGGAATCGCCGCATACGGACTGCGAATTCGATGGGTTGGGCATCGCCATCCATCCGAATTTGGCCATCCTCAAACGTGATTGGAACAACGTCGAGATACATACCGGTTGCATAACGGTTTCCTAGTCTCAGTTCTTCACAACATGCGTGATGCCGTTTCGGAAGGGTTCCGTAGTTTAGAAAGTCCGTGACGATCGGCTTCTTTACCTTGTAAGCATAGTTCCCAGCAAGCAACACCCATGAAATATGCGTCTCATGCAAGACAACTGGCCCAGTGACGGAGTGAACGTAAGCCGATGGATCTAGTAGCGATTCAATTAAGGCATCGTGTGTCAGAACGTTGTTCTCGATAGCACTGTTCATTTTACTGCCTTCGAACCGCTTTTCAGAAGTGCAGAACAGTCGGTCTTATTCGCGATTCTTGCGTCACTCTTACCTACGACGGTCGATTCAGCGACGCGAATCACGCCAGGGGTATGAACACTGACGTGATCCATTAGCAAATCGCCACTTGCCACAACTCGCATTTCAAAGCCGAAGCCCGATACTAGTCTTTCCAGTAAAACACTGGAATCGGGATTGCAATCCGCAATCGAAATGCGAATAGGCATGATATCAGGAACCCTTCACCGCAATCTTCTTGGTCTTGGCCCCTTCAGCCTTGGGAAGTGTCAATGACAACACTCCATTCGTGTATTCCGCAACGGCCTCGCTCTCGTTGACACCACAAGGTAAGGAAACCGTTCGCGAGAAGCTTCCATGACGCCTTTCCATGCGATAAAAAGTCTTGTCCTTCGTTTCCTTTTCCTCATTGCGCTGCCCACTCAATGTCAGAGTGTTACCGTGCACTTGAACGTTGATGTCCTTGGCTTGAAGCCCCGGAGCATCCATTTTGATCATGAATGAGTTTTCCGACTCTACGACATCCAACGGGGGCGACATGGACTGCGAAAGCCAGTTGGATTGACTATTTCCCCAAAAATTAGAAATCAAATCATCCATTTCCTTACGCAACAACGAAAATGAGTCTCGAGGGTTCCCAGCGGATGTGGAACGCGTGGGAGTAAGTGTCGTAGCCATAACGTATCTCCAAAATTCTAAACGTCCGACAGGCCAAAATCCGTTCTCCGCACCGTGCGGCTGGTTCGCTTGCCCTTGCCGAAACTTGTCAAAGCAAAACAAGTACCAAAGACTCAGCGTTTATCTTTATTCACCAGCCAAGCATGAAATGAAATGCTTGTGCCGAGTGCTCGGGTGAATCGATGTTAATTGCTTCTCTGGTAAACATGCGCCAATTTGGCACAGGGTAATGTGCAAAAATAGGCAGCGATGGTGTGCACACAGGACCACATAAAATAGGCATGTAAGATAAAGTCAAGTAATCGATCGTTGTTGCTTCTGGGTTCGACATAACTTGAAGTCAAGTTCAGAGAAATCCGATACTCTCAAGGTTCTCAAAAGTTGACAAGTTGAGCGGTGATCATTCATTGGGTTGGAAGCGAATATGAAATCAAAACGAACTTGGATTTGGATTGCGGGTGGGGTGTTGCTTTTGTCGGGCGCCAAAATGATCGCCGGGGATCGAACGCCTAACAACCAACAAGAGATTAATCTTCCGGGATTGATGCTGGCAAAATTGGCCAGCACCCAGAGAGTTGTAACCGGCTTGGTTTCCAAAAATTTTGGCGAAATCAAACGAGGTGCCAAGGATATGATGAATATCTGCGATGCGGCTCAATGGGAAGCCCATCCAGACCCACTTTACGGACACTACAAAACCGAATTGCGTCGCCAAGCGGTAAAGTTGTCAGAGCTAGCGGATCAGCAAAACCTGGATGGAGCGGCGTTCAACTATATTCAAACAATCTCCACCTGCGTGAGTTGCCACACCCATTGTCGCGATATCCTTCGGATTGCAGCCATACCCAACCGAGTCATCCAAATCCCGGTTGCAGAAGAGGAGTTTGAGCGCTCCGCTATGCCAATTTATCGCCGGTAGACCCTAGCCGTCGACAGTTCGCAAATTACTTGTGACTTCTTGGAACACGACTTGCAGTATCTAGCAACCATCTATCCAGACGAACACACAAGGAAATTAGCGGATGACCATCAACACGATTCTGGTCCCCTTCGATTTTAGCCCGAGCAGCACTCTGGCGCTAGAAAAAGCCTGCCAACTCGGGCAACAACTCAAAGCGGAACTGCATCTAGTTCATGTCAGAGAAGGATCGCCGGATGTGGATTTTCAGCGTCACGCGATGGATCGATTGCTGGCGGCATTGCCGCCGGCCTTTGAGTTGCAAAACAAAGTCCATCGCGAAGCGCTTAGTGGCGTCGTCCACGCTGAATTGTTGCAATACGCCAAAAAGTGCCACGCCGATTTGATTGTTATGGGATCGCGAGGTCGATCTGGAGTTCTTCGGCTAGCGATGGGAAGCGTCGCCCAGCGCGTCTTGAAATCAGCCCAATGCCCCGTTGTGTTGATCAAGTCCGACATGAGCCAAAGCGATACTGCTCAAGATGATGCTGATGGAAAGTACCAAAGTTTGAAATCATCGGATTCCCCAGCGCTGGACTTGATTGCTCGGGCAATCAGCCTTCGTGCGACCGATATCCATATCGATCCCTTTGACGACGCGCAATATCAAGTGCGGTTTCGTATCGATGGAATTGTCGTGTCCTATTGTACGTTAGATCGGGGTGTTGCCGAGCACTTGATGCACCAGTATCTGACGCTGGCCAGAATCGATACTGCAGAACCGTTTCGTCCTCGAGAAGGACGACTGCAGCTTCCACCCGCGATGCAAGATATCGAATGTCGTATTACTGCGACCCCCGTAGCTGGAGGGGAAGCGATATCACTTCGACTGTTTGCGAAAGGCAACGTCTTTCTGCCGCTCGAGGGACTTGGATTCAGTGACGACGGATTAGACACCATCCAGAAGATTCTTCGAGGAAGCGAGGGGTTGGTTCTGGTAACCGGCCCCACGGGTTCAGGTAAAACCACGACGGTCTACACGATGCTTCAATTCTATGGCAGCAAAGATCGCAATATTGTATCGATCGAAGATCCAGTGGAGTTCGACGTTCCGTTTGTACGGCAGGTGAACGTCGATGAACGCCACGGTGTTACGATGACCAGCGGCCTACGAACCGTGCTTCGAATGGATCCTGATATCATTTTCGTCGGTGAAATCCGAGATCCCGAAAACGCAGAAATCGCACTACGCGCAGCGAGTTCCGGGAGATTTGTGTTCAGCTCGTTGCATACGCGTGACGTGGCTTCGACGCTGACAGCACTTCGTGATCTTGGTGTTTCGAATCATTCCATAGCAGGCAATCTGATTGGTGTCCTCAACCAAAGATTGGTGCGAAGACTTTGCTCTGAATGCCGAAAGGCTTGCGAGCTGACAGAAAAACGAAAAGAAGTATTTGCTGAGAATGGCTTAAGCTTACCAGACGTGATCTACGAACCTGTGGGCTGCGATTCGTGCAGAGGCACTGGTTTCAAAGGACGGTGTGGGGTCTTTGAAAGCGTCTCATGCAATCCGGAACTGTCGCTGGCGATTGCCAATAACGCAACCGAAGCTGAGCTGCGATGCCTGATTCGGTCGCAAGGTGTCTCCAGCTTGACTGTAGAGGCCATGAAAAAAGTAAAGGACGGAATCACGAGTTTTGACGAAGCCAACTCGATTCGATGGCTTTAGCCGCAGCGGACAGACCATTTAGCACAGTGTCTCCATTCAGCACAGTGTCTCCATTCAGCACAGTGTCTTTGCTTTCACAGTATTTTCCCCTTTAGTGAATTAAAAAAGGATCGAATTCCATGCGAACGTTCATATTAGCTTTAGGGATCGGGATCATGTCGATGGTAGCGTACTGCCAGCAGCCAGCTGCACCGCCGACTACACTTGCTCCCCCAACAGCACAGGTTTTGGCGCCGCCCACCACCCAAGTGGAAGCTGCGAAGCAACGGACCGGGGATGAGACTCCCAGGGTTACGAGTGAGAAGCCAATGAGCTTCTGGATGGCCAGAAAGCTTGAGTTTTCAAAATCGATTCTAGAATCGCTGACCAAAGGAGATTTTGAAAAATTGGCTAAGGATGCAGATCGCATGCAGAGACTTGGGAAACTGGAAGGCTTAGTTCGTCGCAACAAAGACTATCAAGCCCAACTTCATAGTTTCGAATTGGCCAATCAAGAACTCGTGCGACATTCGCAACGCCACAACACTGAGGGTGCGACACTAGCATTCAATCAGCTTACGACCAGTTGTGTCGCATGCCATTCTTTGTTGCGTGAAGGAATCGAATAGATAAACCTGGCCGTAAAGCGGCGACAAGCTTTCGGTAAGGACGAATGGTCAAACTACTTCTTGCGACTTCGCGACAAATTGGGGGGCAGCCCATTCATGTTTTCTTGTTGTTGAATCTGCTGTTGCTGATTCAACTGTTGTTGCTGCTGATTTGGATCGCCGTTCTTGACGTCTTTGCCGTTGGCTTTGGCTAGCGCGGTCAGTGCTTTTTCCATGGCCGCTCCGTTTGCACCATCCAACTTGATGACTTCAATGGATCCGGTTGGTTTTGCTGCTTCGTCCAGTTGGGTGATCATTTCGCAAACCAACTTCAGCAAGTCTTCGCCTTCTGCGGAAACGATAACGGAGTTGGTGATCTTGTCTACGCCCATCGATAACCGACCTGAAAAACTATAACTCATTCCCCCCTCAAAGATGGAATCCGAGGACGAACCACGTTTTGACTCCTTAGAACCTCCCTCGCCACCGCCGCCGGACTTTTCTTTTTCGAAGGCTTTGTCGTTCGTGCTAAGCAGATCGCGATACGCTTCTTTAATTGCGTCGACAACAACATCGGCTTTCGAAAAATCGACATGCACTAGTTTGGAATATCTGAGTTTTTGTTTATTGGTCTTTTCCGGAACGTCCCATAGCCGAATCAATTCCTCGATCGTTTTGAGTTGCACATCATCTGCACCAATAACAATTAGCGAATTGGTGTCGTTGTCAGACAAGAACTTGAGCTTTCGTTTTTTACTAAGCTGCGGATCCTCATTCTTCTTGTCGGAGGGCGCATCGATTCCAAAGATCCAACGAAATGCGTCGTTGCTGGTGTCCTTTTTCTCTTCTTTGTAATAGTCTTCGAGATTCCATTTCACCCAGGTAGGTTTTGAGTTTTTGATGTAATAGACTTCGTAGTTGCGCTGCGGCGGGGCATTGTCGATCATCATCTGTTCGAGACGACTGAGGGCTTCGGGGTCATCGCCCGTCAGGACTAAGTTGCCTCGTTCATCAAAGGTGATTTGAATGGGAGAGCTAGGTTGGGGCGTTTTGCCGGAATGCTCCTTGTCGGCAAAAACCGAGTCGGTTGCGATCTGTGGGACTCGGTTCTGCGTGATTTCGCTTTGCGGGTTTGCGGCCTTCGGGGGCGCTGAATTGGACTTGGGACCGTTCGCGTTCTCATCCTCGTTTCGTTCGTTGTTCGGTGCTTGATTAGCGGCGGAAAGGAAGCCTGAAGGAATCCCGATTCGAGTCAGTCTTTCATCCAAGCTATTGTCTATTTTCAACGATATATCTTGGGCTTTCTCTTTTGGATCTCGCGGCGTTTTCGGCTTGTCCGTTTCCCTGGAATCGGCGTCCGCTGCAGGCGATTTCTTGGCGTCGGCTGGATCAAATTGTTCTTCGCTTGGCAAAACCAAAGGAGTCGGTGAGATCTTATTCCAAGCTTGTTGCAAACGTTTCAAATACTCTTTCGTATCGCTGGATCGATTTGCATCGATCACCCGTACTCGGCTAACATTTCCGCCCGCGGGAGGAAGTTCACCCAACTTGACGAGTAGTTTATTGACTTCCGTTCGCTCAAGTTCGTTCGCCCAAAGGAGTACTTGATTGTCTTGCGAGTTCGCTGCCACGCGAAATGTGTCGGTGGATGTATCTTTCTGACTTCTGCTGCTATAACCCCAAGGATCGTAGCTCCTACGGGAATCGTCTTTCTTTTCATCGGTACCCATCAAGAACTTGATCGTTCCCACTACGTCTTCTGCACGCAGGCGGCGCAGTTGAATGACGTCGACGTCTCGGGCGGATCCATCTAATCGCTTGATGGTTTGCTGGATGGCGTATTGGTCGGCAATGGAGGCATGCGCGATGACCGCTTTGTTTTTTTCATCGACTTCCAAACGCGTGGTCGGTTCCAAAACGTCCATCGATAAGAGCGTTGCCACCAGTTGTTTTGGATCGAGCGAACTAAGACGGTAAACCTTCATCCTCGCTTCGAGCATGCCCATCGAATCGGCATTTTCGTTCGGTACATCGATGCGTCGAACGAATGCGGCGATGATCGCCATCTTGTCGGCTGGGGCAGACGCAATAACGCTATTGCGTCGGACATTGGCGACCAAATAGATATCTCCTTTGTCCTTTGCTTTCGGCGGCGCTGGAATTCCTTGCTGCTGTCGCTGTTGCTGCTGTTGCATCATCATCTGCTGTTGCTGCTGCGCAGCCATTTGCTCTTCGGGTGACATGGGACCTGATTTTTTCGCAGTTTCCAACCCAAGGAATTGTCGCAGCTGATCCTTGGCATCATTGGCGCGAACGTACTCCAAAACAAATTCACGTGCGAGCCCTTCAAGTGCTGTTTGCGATTGCTCCTCGTTCAATATGCGATTCAGCTCGCACAAATTGGCTGCCGTGTCCATGGCTTCGAGTCGATTGGTTGCGGCCAATGCGTGTAAATCGCCGTTGCCACTGATGAGTGGCTTGAGTTCCGTAACGACATCGGCTGCAATCAGAGTGTTCAAGGAAAACGAGACTCGAACAAAACGATGGGGAGGCAACGAAGCGAGTTGCGAGACATCGACTTTGGGGACTTGCGAGGTGTTTATACCTTTCGTCTTCGAGACTTGGAGGATTCCTTCAAATTCTAGAATCGTAAAACCGCGAGCCAATAGGTGCCTATTGAAGAGGTCGCGTGTTTCCTCAAGTGAGTGTTTTCTTTGCGTCGAAAGGTTTAGATAGTCGCCCGGCAGTTCTTGCCAATCCAGTGACATGTTGGAGACTTCGGACAGCCATCGCATCAGGTCTGGCCAAGCTTGATTGCGAAACTGAAATTGCAACATTCCCTGTTGGTCGGGTCTGACATCAAACTCCCGTTTGTTGGGAGGTTCTGGCGGTTCGCTTTTGCGTTTGATGGCTTCGGGGGGTGCGTTTTCTGCCGGCTTGGTCTCACCTGGTTTTGCTTCACCGGGTTTTGCCTCACCGGGTTTTGCTTCACCGGGCGGGCTTGGGGGCGTTCCCGGCACGCCGTTCACGACAGCCGGTGCGCCAGGAACTGGGCCGCCCAGTAGCACTTTGCTCGATTTTCGAGAAGACGCCTCGGTCGCGTCCTGCCCCATGGAGGGTAAAGATACAGTACAAATCAGGCAATAAACGAACAAGGACACTGCTAGATATTTAGAAGGGGGCGTTTTCATAACTATTCCAATTTTAGATTGGTGGACTCAGGGTATCTAATTTCATTCTTGCCGAGCAGCTTGCGCCACTGCTGAATTGCATCGGATTGGCTCTTGGCTGGATGGTAGCCGAGGTTCTTGCCGGTAATACTAGTGAGTTGATGGATCGCTAATACTCGCTCGTCCATGAGTGGGCTGGACAGGGCTTCGACCAATAGTTTATCCGCTCCTGCCGCCAATTGCTCTTGGGAGGGTGGTATTAAAAGAGATAATATCGAACTCAGGCGATTCGGTGAAACGGTTCGGATTGCATCGACGAGTTCGATTCGATGTTCTGGTCGCCCAAGCGATTGAGGCACTTGCGACAACAAGGACTGCCAATGACTGTGCAACTTCTCTCGGTTGAATATCCCTGTTGGTTCGAATAATCCGTCGTAACGCCCGAGCATCATACGAGTTCTGGCGGCCAAGGCAGCGGTCTCAGCTCGCCGATGGTTCGTCAGTTCTGACAACTCCGATTCGATTTCTCCAGGTACCCGTCCTACGAGAGCCCGCTGCAGGTCTGCGGCCGCTAGCTGATCGATCGGTCTACCAATGCTTGTTCGAAACCACCAAGGAGCTTCGGTCAGCTCCTGCAATCCTGTGGCAGCACCGTTCGTCCAATCGAGGTACTGACCTACAGCTATCGTCCCTTGTCCCCCAGCGCCGCCGGTATGCTTAAAAGAGTACTTAAGAGCCCCTTCGACTCCAATAAGTCGTACTGTAGTTTGGCTTTCGATTTCACCAGCTTGCGCCATCTCTGCCGTGCAAGTCGACCATTGATTTTGCGATTCCAATGCGCAACTTCCGTCCGCGGCGGCGAAACTAATAGAAACCTCCAGTCCGTTGCAATCTAACTTGATCTCCCTCGCATCCGGCGTTGCAAAAATGAGAACGCGACCTGAACGCAAAATCACTTTGGGAGTCCCAACCTCTTTGGCTTGTTCTAAATCATTCTCGCCTGCACACAACAACCGAATCCCCGGCTCGACTCTGAATTCAGTCCGCTGTGTCGGTGGCACTACGACGCGCTCGCCTACGTTCACATATTCGCCTGGATTCATGCGTCTCCATGAGGCTGTTGATTCGGGTTCAGTCGTGCAGAATTTCAATACTATCGACTCAGAAGACGCCTTGGTATCGGGTAGCCACTGGATTCGGTTCACTGGGGTTGGAATGGGTAAATTAGAGGTCGAGCTCTCATTTTCTTTCTTTCCGTTTTTGGGCACAGCGGCATCGGACGCTCGTTTCAAGTCCGTTGAGGGGGCAGGCGGTCCCGAAGACGATTCGACAATTCCAATATCGGAATCGTTAGGGTCGAAATTCTCTTCCACGACGACAGCTTTTTTCGGAGGCAAGGGTGGGGAAGCACTATGCTCGCTGATTTCGGTGAAGCGAGCTTTTTCGCTAGCGTTCGCATTAGCAGCCACTTCCGACTTACGCAACAAATCGCGAACACGATCGACTGGCCCGACGGCTATCGCCCCGACAAAAACCAGAGCAAACAGCAGAGAGAACGCAACGACTGCGGTTTTAATCCAGCCGCGATCACTTCCAATCAGGTACTCCGGGACTTGACGTCCCAATCCATCATTCAGCTCGATGCCAGATCCTCGAAGTTCTACATTGGACTTGCGAACGGACTTTGTCGAGGTAACGCCCACCGGAATGCTCTCGGCCCCTGAATTGGCTCCAGAAACGTCGAATCTGCGAATCCGTCCATTTGAGTCTGTGAATATGCTCGCCGTTGGATTGTTAGGTAAGTCGCGGATGCGTTGGCGCAGCCCAGCGGACACGGGTGCGGGTATCGAAAGAGCTCGCGACAAGATCTGATGGCAACTCCCAATTTCGCTCAACAGCGTGTTGTTTTCCAAGCACTTCCGCTCCATCTCCGGCAGAGTTTCCATCGGAATCGTATCGTCCAAAAATTCCGAGACCATATTCGCTTCAAAACCAAATTCACGAGCATCCACCGGAATCGGCGCAAGCCGTCGGTTTTGCATTTCGTCAGCGATGCGTTTTGAAATTTGCTGAGCGGTTGAACTATCTCTAATTTTGGCTTCCAGGACCGCGGCATCCTTCGGATCCAATACCCCATCGCGGTAAGCCAACAATGTTCGTAATGTTAGTCTCATTGTCTTTCACCAAATGCAGCTCGTGCTCGAAGTGGAACTTTAGGCGTCAGTAAGGTAGAGACGATGGGCGGGCGAATCCGTTCAATAATCTTTAGATTTTTTTATTCCGCATTTATCGCCGCGTTCAAGCCATTACTGAGGAGATCGCGGCGGGACCGCTGCGCCGCTACGAATTGCGGAGATCTTTTAGCCATTTGAAGAGATCAGCTGGCCAAGGCATGCGAAATGCCAAGGGTTCGTCCGTCATCGGATGCTTCAGCTCGAGGGTCGCGGAATGCAGGGCTTGCCTTGGGGCGTTGCTTCGGTCCTCGACTTGCTCTCCACTGAAGGAGCGGTTGTAGATGGTTTCACCGCAGAGCATGTGCCCCGCTTCCGACAGATGGATTCTGATTTGATGCGTTCTGCCGGTCTCCAACTCGCATTCCACCATCGAGTATTCGCCAATGGATTCCAATGGCCGAATGCGTGTTACCGCGCGTTGAGCAGTCGGGTCCTCGTCTCGGTCGGCTGGTTTCGTTCCTCGTTTGCCATCGCCTCGGTCTCGAACCAACACACTGTCAAAAGTCTGTGCTTGCGGATGACCGTGAACAACAGCATGGTACTTCCGCGTTACCTCGTGCTTCCTGAAAACCACGCCAAGCATTTGGGCAATGGATGGAGTTCTTGCAAACACCATCAACCCGCTGGTATCTCGGTCCAATCGATGCACCGCAATCACCGCGAATTTCTTGAGTCGATTTATTCGCTGTCGCTGCTCATCGTGAGCCGACAAACGCCCCCTGGATTGGCGTACAGAATTTCTTCCGTCCTTGGCCTCACGTTCCGCTGCTGAGGACCGAGACTGAAAATGTGCTTCCAACGCTAATGGCAAGAGTTCTTCCAGCGTTGGCTGCAACTGCTTGCGTTTTTCTTTGAGCAAACGCTCCTCGAAATGCCGTGTTGAAGTAATCCCAGGGGGCTTTTCAACTACCACAATAAAATCGTCAACGTAGACAATCTTCACATGAGACGGTTGGACCGGCTTGGGAAGAGACTCCTTCCAAAGCTTCACAACGTCTTTCTCAGTGACTTTGCGCGCTTGATCCAAACAGAGATTGCCATTGACCTGAACGCGACGCTTGAGGATCGCCTCGCGAGTTTGCCCCCAGCTCCATTGGCTCATCCGCTTTTTGATGGCGGCTCCAAGTGTCTGACCATTGTCCTCGTCACTTAGATGGAATAATTGGAACGGAACTTGATTTTCTTTGGACATAGATGGCATTAACTATTGCCAAATACTGTCGGCTTTTTCCCAGTTTGCACCGTACTTCAATGCACCTGCGACCGCATCATTGGCTTGGAGATGACTGACCGTTTCCCATGAGTCTACCATCACGCCCCCGCTGGCTGTAACCACCCAACCCTTGACCGTTTGAAGAAAGCTGCATTGAGGATCGATCGACTTTGGCACTTCGAACTTGGCCAATTCGACTCTCGCTGTTTCACCCATCAGCCCTGAAAGATCGCAATGAGACAATCCCTGCAACTCTTGCGACTCGATCAGAGCAGCAACAATGCACATGTCCATGACATTTCGTAAATCACCAAAAACGGTGTCCTTGGTGGCGAGCTCATCCAATTTTTTAGTAAATTGATCAGCCCATTTCTTGGCAAGTCGATCTACCTTGCCCGATTGTTTGAAGGACCCATCCGACGCAATCTGCTCTTCTTCGGTTAAGGTCTTGATCCCTGGCCCGGAAATCTTCCATGCCATTCGATCTTGACTGTGTTCGATGGCTGAATAATCACATGCCATCCACCATCGGGATTGAAGCTGAGTCATGTTGGCTTGTTTGCTGACCATCTCGAGATAGCTTGGCAAATCAGCAACAGGCGCTTTTGCAAGATTCATACCATAGAGCTTCATGCGAAAATCAGCGGCCAAGATCACGCGAGCCATGTGGCTATCGGCAGGTAGACCGTCCAGCTTGATTTGCTGCGGACCGAAGGCCGCCACCATTTGAGGCTCAAGTGCCCTTGGATTGTTACTGACACTCGGGCCAAACTGCTTCAGAAGCCGTTCTAGTTTGACGACGCCCTCTTGGGTTGGTTCGATAGAAACAGAAATGCCGGTCTTACGTGCGTTGCTCACCGTTCGAAAAGCGCACAGCAAATCATCCAGGTATAGAACCGGACGACCACTCTTAGAACCCACTACCGCACCATTGGCACCAATCTTCCATGGTTCGGCTGGCCCTGACAAAACAATATCCTGCCGTTCTGGATAGACAAATATATTTTCGATCCGGGTCAGTCCACCAAGAAACAGCACTTCCTCAGGCAGCGGTTTGTTCTGTTCCATGCTCGCGAGAACAACCTTTTTAAGAGTCTTCAATGAAATGAGTCGACGATCGGTTGGCTGATTCAGTTCGCCTTGCGGACCAATCAGGCGTGCACGCATGTCGGCCAATGCTAGAGTTTGTTCTTCCGCGGTAGCCATTTGCAAGGCGCCGTCAGGTCGGATGCTAACCCCTCCAACAACGCGGAAAACATTCCCGAAGCCGTTATTGTTGTTGTTTCCTCCACCTTGGCCTCCTCCCTGCTGGCCTCCCCCACCGCCGCCACCACCCTGCTGTGCCAAAACAGGAATGGACCAAAGGCTGGCGGTCAACGCGCCTGCCGCAGCGATCATGGCGATCGACAGTTTCAGTCGGGCACAGTACGCCGTTGATCCGTGCATGCTCAAACTTCGAAAACACATGATCGAAACTCCAAAAGAAAAAGAGGTGACAATTTTTTTTGACGAGAAACAATGAATGATCGGCAGGGATAGCTACCAACACCACTGTATCCTATTGTTGGGATACCTGGACTGGATTTCTAGTCTCGAACCCGCCAATCGGACAATTTCTCCTCTCTAAGAGTAATTTCAGCAGCCCTGCGATGCAACCAAACAATTCGTCGGCGTACCTCATTATTCGTCAAGGACACCGCTGGACAGACGTTTTTCGGCTAGAACCTCGCAATCCGCTTATCATCGGGCGCGCTTCTTCCAACGAAATACCGATAGCAGACGAACGATCCAGCCGCCGCCATGCTGAAATATTCTTCGAGCATGGTGAATGGAAAGTTCGTGATCTCGGCTCCCGAAATGGTACTTTCGTCGATGGCCAAAAGCTGGAAGAGTCCAAAACGCTCACTCCTGGCAACCAAATCACAGTCGGATCGTGCCGGTTGACTTTTGCAAAGTCGCTCGACGAAGTTGTCCCGCCTCTAGAAGTGGATGAATTTTCGCCTCAGTCCAATGCCAAAACGCAGTCGGAAATCCCTTCGATTATTCACCGCCAGTCGAAATCTTCAATTTTGGACCCTGATTCGCTGAAACTAGATTCCACAACCTCACGCAATGCTCAACCCATACCGAATCGCCCAATCCCCGCTGTCGCCACCGAACTTTTGCAGCTAGCGTTCGACTTGGCTCGAGAAGTTTCCGTCGCTTCTGCATGCGAACTGGCTTTGAATCGACTGATGCTCTCAACAGGCTGCCAAGCGGGTGGAGTCTTGAAATTGGAAGTGGCCTCGAACGAGCAAAAAGCCTTCGCCCAACCTACGGTATTGGCCGCGTTGCAACGCAAGGGAAAAGCATACCACCCCGTTTCGGACACCCTCGTTGCCAGTGTCCGACGCGATAATACCGCCATTCTTGCACGCAACGTCAGTGCCGATGCTCACCTCGTTGGTGGCAACCTCTCGCCCTCATCGATGTCTTCCAACGCTAGCCACGTGTTGACAACCAATAGCGTCATCGTCGCTCCCATGCGCATCCTGGAAAAAACCATAGGCCTAGTTCATTTATATTCACGTCAAGGTGAGCCTGACTTAACTCCCGACCACTTGGAAGTCACCTTAGCCGTGGCTGACGTGTTGGCTGTTTCCCTCGACAATATCTTTCGTCAACAGTCACTGGAATCGAAACTCAAGTCTTCTCGCAGTCGAATTTCGGAACTGGAGCAGCAACTCGGACATGCGGTTGAATGGGTAGGTCCATCGGCAGCCTTGAAGCAGATTCGGGACCAAGTACAACGCGTCGGACCCACTAACGCCACGGTCCTCATCCGCGGTGAAAGCGGCGCTGGGAAGGAACTCGTCGCCAGAGCCATCCACGATACAAGTCAACGCGCCAATGGTCCGTTCGTCGCTCTGAATTGCGCCGCGCTCACCTCCACGCTCCTCGAAAGCGAACTGTTCGGGCATGAAAAAGGTGCTTTCACCGGTGCGACAGACCGCAAGCTCGGAAAATTTGAACAGGCTAGCGGCGGCACCATCATGCTAGACGAACTTGGCGAAATGAGCTCGGAGATCCAAGCCAAGTTTTTGAGGGTTCTTGAGGGTAAAGCCATTGAACGCGTTGGAGGTAACAAACCCATTCATGTCGATGTGCGTGTCATCGCTGCCACGAATCGGGATTTAGAGCAAGCGGTTCGCGACGGCCAGTTCCGATCCGATCTTTATTTTCGATTGCGAGTTATCGAACTGCTGGTCCCGCCCCTACGACAACGCGCTGAAGACATTATGCCCCTCGCCAATTATTTTCTAAGTCAGTTTGTTTCTCGATCTGGTCATGGTCCAACGGGTTTTAGCGAACGTGCTAAACAAGCGATGCAGAAATACAATTGGCCAGGCAACGTTCGAGAGCTGCGTAATTGCGTGGAACGAGCCTTTGTATTGGCGAACGGACCGCTCGCCGAACCCGAGGATTTAGCTCTTTCTTACCTGCAAATACCTGGAATTGAAGCCTCGATGCCGGCGCCCTCGTTCGCGAGCCGATACGAGGAAAAAACCATTGAGGAATTGGAGCAAGAGCATATCGAAGCAACGCTAGAATACACCGCTGGTCAAAAGAACCGCGCCGCCACAATTCTCGGCATCGAGCGTTCCACACTCGATCGGAAACTAAAGAAGTTTCAGACCCCGTAGGAGGTGCCATTCGCTCCGCCATTGCGCGCCGCGTAAACACTCTTTTGCGGATGGCTGTGAATTAATAGTGGCAGGCACATTCCATGTGCCGTCCGCAAGTCAAAAACCTTTGGTTTTTGGGGCTACGGCACACGGAGTGTGCCTGCTACTTTGGGGCTATTCAATAATTTCACAGCACTAGGAGCAAAAAGCGACACTCGTGGCTGAACGAGACCCTTCGCTCGTTGGAATCAAAACCTGAGCGAGCGCCTCGCTCAGCCACGAAAAAAATAAACGTTGTTGCACGCCCCAGGGCTCAAGCGTTCGGCTTAGTGAATTACGCGCTCTCTTTGCGCTGCGGAACACTCTTGTAGTGCCTGAGTTTTCCGTCAGCAGCATCGACATCGATCGTGTAAACGGTACCCGCCTCTTGGTCCGGCAACTCGAACATGATATCCATGATGACGTCCTCGATAATACCACGCAGTCCGCGAGCACCGACGTTCTTGATATGTGCCTTTTGGGCGACCCCCTTTAATGCGGCTTCGGTCAAGTGCAACTCGCAGTTTTCCATTCCAAACAGGGCCTGATACTGCTTCAGCAACGCATTCTTTGGCTCACTCAGGACTCTGATAAGTCCAGGCACATCAAGCGGTAGAAGGGACGTTACTACTGGTAGCCTTCCAACTAATTCCGGAATCATCCCAAATTCCAATATATCGTCGGATTGCACTTGGGCGAGCAACGAGGCGACGTCTCCTTCCTCCCGAGAATTGGATCCCGGTCCGAAGCCCAGAGACTTCTTTCCCAGTCGCTTGCGAATGATGTCGTCAATTCCTACAAATGTTCCGCCGCAGATGAAAAGAATGTTGGTTGTATCAAGCTGAATGTACTGTTGCTCAGGATGCTTTCGTCCACCTTGAGGTGGCACGTTCGCAACAGTACCCTCCAACATCTTTAGCAAAGCCTGCTGAACACCTTCGCCGGACACATCCCGAGTAATAGAAACGTTTTGGCTGGTTTTCCCAATTTTGTCAATTTCGTCGATGTACAAGATTCCGCGTTGGGCCGACTCGATATCGAAATCCGCTGCATGCAGCAATTTTAAAAGCAAGTTCTCGACGTCTTCACCGACGTAACCTGCTTCGGTCAAAGTCGTTGCGTCGCCGATTGCAAACGGGACGTTCAGCATTTTGGCCAAAGTCCTGGCCATCAATGTCTTGCCGCTTCCGGTCGGGCCAACCAGCAAAATATTGGATTTCTCAATCTCGATATCGGAACCATTCCACCCGGCGGTCAGCCGCTTGTAGTGGTTATGGACGGCGACCGCCAAAGCCCGTTTCGTCGGAACCTGGCCAATCACGTACTGGTCGAGATGCTCCACGATATCCCGCGGCGTAGGAGTTTCGCTGAACAGTTTCTTGGAAGAGGGTCTACGGCGTTGCTCTTGGTCCAGAATGGACTGACAAAGTTCAATACACTCACCGCAAATGTAAACATCCCCCGGTCCCTCAACTAGCGGACCTACGTCTCGGTAGCTTTTGCGACAGAACGAACAAAACGCGTTCTTTTTGGTGGTACTACCGCTGCTGCCGCCGCCGCTGTTGCGACGACTAGCCATGACATCCTTACTCGAGGGCATTTTCGACTCCTTAACTAATTGGCCAAACCCACAGCGACCGGAGAAAAGTCTCCGATATCTCGTGGATGGCTTCAGGTTGGACACGTTTTTGTATGTGGAAGCTCGATTGGTTGTTTCAAACGCCTCACGCAAAGTCGAGGTTTTGAATCGAACCGGGCATCCTTGTCCACAGTTTCGAGCCGATTGATGATGTACTAATGTTGCAAGAAGAATGACTGCTTGCGAAGTCGGCCTCCCAGACCGAATAAATTCATGCCATTATTAAAGTCTAACACACTCAAGCAACAGATTCAGTTACTTTTTTCTTCGCTATTTCCGGCGGTCGAGTCGTTAGTTGGGTTCTGAATTAGTAAAGAGGGCCGACGAGGCTTCTCCTCTAACAACGATGTAATGTTTCGGAATTCTGCGTCGCTGATGTCACCCCCACTCCGCATTTCCTCAAAATTCTTTCGGAGTAGATCGTCCAGTGGTACGTCTTGGATGTTGGAATCGCGCCATCTTGCCATGACATAAACTGCCAACCAACACACAGCCAACAAAATCAGAACTCCAAGAACGGTCTGAAGAGTCGGACTGGACAACAACTTCCAAATCCCAGACCCAGCGTTTTGTGCAGTATTCATTGCGGTGAAAAATCAAGCAGGAGAAAAGGTTTCCAATGCGACGCTATGTCTAATTCACCTGATTTGTCCCGAGATTCCTTCTCGCTTGCACGGACGTATCGTATGCATTAGACATCTCACAAGTCCAGGTTTTTTACCCGGAAAATTCCATAATTTCCAGTACCCCAGGAGGACTCCGGCATGCTAGGTTCGCACGGCGAGGTGAGTCGCTAGCAATCGATGCTGTGCCACGCTGAGCACACTCTTAGAATTATTGGGGCCCTTTTTTCTGGGCCATTCGCCGCGCAATCACCGCGCACACGATCAACTGGATCTGGTGAAAAATCATGAGTGGCAAGATGATCAGGCCAACTTGCGCCGTTGGAAACAAAGTCCCCGCCATGGGCACACCCGATGCCAAACTCTTTTTCGAACCGCAAAACAGCAAAACGATCGAATCCTCTCGAGAGAGTCCAAGCCATCCCCCAAACTGCCAACAGAATCCAAGAACAAACGCCAATAAACCACAACTGATCAACACCAACACCATTAAACTGACAAACGACAGGCGAGACCATAATCCTCCCACCACCGACGCACTAAAAGCGGTGTATACCACCAACAAAATCGTCCCGCGATCCACTCGCCCTACAAGCGACTTATGTCGACCAATCCAAGCGGCAAGCCACGGCCTCACTAAGTGCCCAACCACAAAAGGTAACATCAGCTGCAAAACGATGTTCCTTACGGAATCGAACGATACCTGTGCCTGTACCCCAGGGACCTTCATGAATACCGCCACCAAAATGGGAGTGATGAACATCCCGAGCAAATTCGATAAAGTGGCGGCACAAACCGCAGCCGAAACATTCCCACCAGCAATCGAGGTAAATGCAATGGAGGTCTGCACCGTCGACGGTAGCAATGTCAAATACAACAAGCCCGCCGCCAAGGCAGGATCCAGCCCAGGAATTCGAATCAACAATAGACCCAAAATCGGGAATATCGCAAACGTCATCGCCAACGTGGCTAGGTGAAGTCGCCAGTTTAGCAGCCCACCAACGATGGCTTCCCGCGAAAGCTTGGCACCATGCAAGAAGAACAACAGCACAATCCCAGCATTCGCCAAGTAGTGAGCCATGATGGCAACATTTCCCCGACATGGCAACAACGAGGCTACCACCACCACGATCATCAACGCCGTAACAAATGGATCCACGACGCTTGAGACTCTTCTCATTTCCAGCATGTGGCCTCGTAAGCATCGATCGCGTCAAGATGCAGCAGCATCATTCCTGGTTCCAGCGAACCTTCGATGTGCAAATGAAGCTTCGCCTTGGGAAGTCCGTAAATGAAATCATGGTGGTTCGTTGAATTTTGAGTCATTGGTGCGTGCCTGCGAGATCCATAACCATTTTGACGCCATGGTCGATGTGTTTGTCTCGAAATAGGGCCGATGTTGACTACTCGCTCTGGCCGACATAGAACTCAGTAGAACGAAATGCGTTCGTTCCGATCACGGTGCATGGCGAAATCCTTACGGCGGAGAATTCTATGACAAACGAAGATTTAGAGCAAACACTGGATTCGCTCCACCAAAACTTGGCCGATACTCCTCAAATCGATGAGTCGACGGCGGCAAAGATGCGGTTGCTCATCGATGAGATCCAGTTGGCTCTGGCGCGAGCTACTCCCGCGTCCGATTCAACACCATCACACCAAACGCTGACGGAGCGAGTCCAAGAACTCATAGCCGACTTTGAAGTCAACCACCCCAAACTCACATCCAACTTGTCGTTAATTGCCGAACGTCTAGCGGATATGGGTATCTAAGTCGATTCAAGTGCGCGAACTCCACCATGTCGACCATCCTGCGAGGCCACTTCCTTTCTGATTTGCACCTATTGGCAAGAAGATCCTCGGCGTTGTCAATGGAAACTCGGATCCGCGAAGCGGCCAGTCAATCGCACACGATGGTGCTGGGGGGGGATATCTTTGACTTCAAATGGAGTACTTTTTCCACCCTTGAAAGTTCCATCGACGCGGGTATCGCGTGGCTTGAAGAGCTTGTAGTTTCTTATCCACAGTGTTCCTTTCACTATGTGCTGGGCAATCACGATGCGCATCCTCGTTTTGTCTCCGAGCTAGCTCAGCTTGCTTTGCGTCAACCTCGGCTCAAATGGCAACCTTACGTCCTCCGAATTCGCGAGTGCGTGTTCTTGCATGGTGATATCGTCGACTGCCAACCAAACCATACCATTCTCGCCGAAAGACGAAAACGCCATGAAAGCAAGCCCTTCCCAAAGCGACATGCGCATTTGCTTTACGATGTCGTCGTTCAGGCCCGATTGCATCGAGCAGTCATGCACATCGCAATTCGTCCCAAAAGCGTATTGCGCAAGCTAACTCGATACTTGACGGACGAAGGGCTCGGCACACGACACGGCGTGCGAGATGTTTACTTTGGTCATACCCATCGCATGGTTAACGCGGTGCAATATGCGGGACTTACGTTTCACAACGGTGGCGCCTCGATCCATGGCCTTCCATTTCGAATCATCGAAACACGCTTGCCGTTCCAAAAAGTCGATTAGCGCGGTATTTCAACTCATAGGTCCGCATCTCCGAGGCGGACCTTTGAGCGTTTTAGATAACCGCAGCAACGTTGCAAGTTTCCATCTGCCGGTCGCTTAAGGTCATTACGCAATAGGTCATTACGCAATTTTCTTTCTGGCGATCCAGACGGAGCACTCGGTATGCCTTAATACGTATTTGGATACACTTCCAAGCAAAAATGTACTAACCATTCCACCTCCTGTATTGCCCATTACGATGATGTCGCTTCCTTTCTTCTTGGCAAACTGCACGAGTCCATCTCCGACGTGGTTTGACTCGATCACATGCGTTTCTACCCAAGTCGAGAGTTCACGCAGCTGATTGGCGGCGGAGTCAACGGCTTCCTTCCGAATTGCTTTGATCTCGTCCAAATCAAATTCGTACGCGATTTCGGAATAAACAAAAGGAATGGTGACAACACTTACCACTTCCATCTTGGTATTGACTCCCCAACCGAACTGAGCCAGTTGCTGGAAGACAACCGACGAAGCATCGGATTCGTCGTACGCAATGCAGACATCAATAGGTCGCTTGGCCGTTTTCAGGCCGGTTGGTCGCACGACCAAAACGGAGCACCTAGCGTGCGTCGCCACGAAGTCACTTGTGCTGCCGAACATGCGTTCGAACAGCGAGTGGCCAACGGCACCTAACACAATCAGGTCGCTCTTGCGCACCTCCGCTTCGTGTGTGATCCTCGTTCCAACGTGTCCTTCACCAATCACGAGCTCGAGCGAGGCGTTTGCGCCTTCAAAAATGTTCTTAAGATGGGCAAACACGGAGGCCGCCTTTTCCCTGTCGGCAACTTCCAGTCGCTTCATCAAATCCGCAATATTCCTCGCCCCATGCAAATTGGGTATATTGCTGATGAATAAGACCGTTAGCTCAAGTTTTTCCGAGTGCGGCAAGTGGGCTAAGAGCCAAGCAGCTTCCTCGGCATATTGAGAACCATCCGTCGCGAGTATGATCTTCATCGAAGTGCTCCTATCCATCCATTCCAACGAGTCGTCGTACAAAAACCAAAACAATAACAATCGCAAGCAAGCCGACACCTATCCAGCCCAGTACATGTGAATTAGGTAAGCGTTTCATCCAATCTAGCATTCGGTTCTCCTCAGCTTCGGAACGAGCATTTGCGTAGGCTTTACGAGAATATCCATCCCGTTATCGCCCCCGTAGCCAAAGTAGAGCAAACCTAGTGCCAATTCGGACTCAAGCATGGCTCCGAACGACAACCACCGCGCATTTTGACTTGCGTGTCACTTGCTCCGCTACGCTCCCAACCAAAATGTGCGACAAACCCGTTCGCCCGTGGGTACCAACCATAATCAAATCGATCGAGTGTTCGTTTGCGTATCGCAGGATTTGTTCTCCAGGATTCCCCTCAGCGGTTGCCGTCACTAGTTGCTTTCCCAGAAGCCAAGAGGGTTCGAATAGGGAATGAATCCTTCGTTCCACCACGGACTTCGATTCGTGTATATAGGAATTTAACGCGAGGCCCCCGCCAAAACTGGGCGTATTGACCAACATATCCTCTAGGACGTGTAGTACATGCAACTCCGCTCCGAATTGGCTCGTAAACATGCGTGCGTATTCGGTGGCTCTATCGCTGTTCGTGCCCAAATCGGATGCCAAAAGGATTTTCTTTATGCTAAGCACAATTTGCTCCAGTCTCAAGTGAACAAGATATGTGTCTGTTCTCCAGCCGCCATTGCGTAGAACTGACCTACCGTCAGTATATCGTCAACTGGATCGCACAGATCTTCGCGCTTGAGCTCAAACATATCCATAGCAAGCTTGCAAGCGTAAAGCTTACCGCCTGAGTCGGAAATCATCTCAAGAAATTCGCCGACCGGTGGAATATCGAGCTTTTCCATTTTCTTTTTCATCAACGAAGTTGCCAGCCAGGAAACACCCGGAATTGCCCCCATCCACGTCGGAAACGGTATCGTCATCGGCAACCCCAGCATAGGCATCGCCATGTTGAGGGCGGAGTTGCCAACGGTGGATACTTTCAACGAATGCATGGTCTTCTTGACAAGCGCGTTGAGGCCGAAAAAAGTAAAGAACATCGACGCTTCGATCCCCTCCATCCTGGCTCCATTGGCAAGTATCAGGCCGGGATAAACCGCATCCAACGAACCGCGACTGACCACGATCATAACTTTCTTAACCGGTGCACTTACTTCTGAAGTCATACTATCGTTCCTTGTTGCAGTAACTTAATCCATGACACGTAGTTGCGTCTCTCCGAGACGCAAGTCCTCGGCGTCGCAAACCGACTCCGAGCCCCATATCGTCCCACCCGCGTAGGGTCGGCAACGCGTAGGGTCGGCGTCTCGGAGAGACGCCGCTACGTAGAGCGCTAGATGCACCCGACGGGCTTTGCAATTCCCGCAATTTTGGATGCCTTTTTGAGAGGTCCACCTGGAAACAGATCATAGAACTCCCTAATCGTCGTAACCCCGCTCTTCCCGATACCTCGGATGGTCAGCGAGACACCCTTGGACTGCTGCTCGCGCAAGTAGCGAATCAGCTTCATGTGTGCGTCCGTTAAGGCGCCGATATTCTCCTCATGCGCCAGGGCGTGTGCGATCGACTCATCCCACTGAGTTGGGTCAATCAAATAGCCCTCTTCATTCACTTCAATTTCCCGGCCTGCCAATTGCTTTTTCAAGATGTTCTTCCCTTTAAGTTGTCTTCGATTTTACCGTTTTGTTCCTAGTGATCCCTGGAATCCAGCGGGCAGGCAATAGGAAATTCCAATAAACCCACCGAAACGCCAGCTTTCCCCTTGATTCAATCGGCTCTCCATAAGTAAGCACATCGGTCCAAACCAAAACGGAAAACGACCGACTTGGGGATCGAAATCATAGATCCACCAACTGTCTTTCCGCGACAGTCTTTATCGGGTTTCGGTGTGTAGCGTTTCGTCACAGTTAAGGGCAAATGTGTGCAACAATGCGCGCTCATTATGCGCCGATTTTGTTCGGTTTACGTTTGCAACTGGGAACGCACAATTAGCGAACGTCGAGAGCTGGAAAGTGGTGCCGAATATCGTTCGGAATCGGTCTAGTTTTGGTTGGTTGGTAAGTATCAAGCAATAAGCTGTCACGTCTTCGCATTGTCATGTCGATTTTTATTTTTGCAACTGGAGCTGAAAAAGGAACTAGTGGTTCAAACCATTGGAGATGCTCGGCGGTTCGAGCAGGTGTTAGCACGAACCGATGGATGGATCCTCTTACCGAGCATAACGGCCGATCTCATCATTCGATTCTAGTCCCCCGATGGATTTCAGCGATTGAGCTACGCGAATGGCGTAGCTCGATTCGGGAGATAACGGTCGACAACTCGAGGCAGTTATCCGTGGACTTTCGCAAGTACCTTGTCCATATCTGCCGCGGTGAACGCCCGGACCGTCGTTGTATGGACATTTCCCATAGAACCGATGTGCAGCAAGAATGCCGTTGCGGTCTCGTCGTCCGGGGCTTGATAGATTAGAACTCCATCATGATCACCGAGAGTCCAATAGACATCCGTGACTTTGACCCCTATTTTCTTGGCTGATACCTTCAACGCCGCCGCACGTTTGGTCGTTTCATCAATCCCCTTGATGCCCTGTTGCGTGAACTTGATGTTCGTGATAAACGTTGCCATTAACGTACCTTTCAATAGTGCAGAAAACAGTAATATTCGCGGTGACTTAGGGTGTCGCCGAGAGGAAAACCCTTATCCGTGCAAAAAGCGATCCATAAGGCGTGGACGAGCGAGGCCCTCCGCGCGTTTTGTTTCCACCCAAACTGAGCGAGGGCCTCGCTCAGCCACGAAAACAACTCAACGCACAACAGCAACGCAGACGGTATACTCTTATCCTGTCTCTGGGGTGTGGCGTAAGTCGCTTGTTAACAACAACTTCCACGTGCTAGAGGCCCTTTTCGTTGACCGATCGCGGCTCATTTCTTTGAAATCATCCCGTCCTAGAAAGTCTAAGATTGTCCACTCCAACTCAAATTCAGTCGGCCACTCAGCGGATCCAAAAAGCTCAATCAGAAGGATTAATCAGCCAAGGAGCTTTTGAAAACATTACGTGCTGGCTGACCCAAGACCGTTATCGTTCGTATTTGCCTGCGCTACTAGAACACATTGAATCTAATAAATGGCAGGCGCTGGACGATGCGTTCTGGACCGTAATCCCTTTTGGCACCGGTGGTCGACGGGGCCGAATGTACGATATCGGCTCCAACGCCATCAATGACCGCACCATCGGCGAAAGCGCACAGGGATTAGCAGACTACATTTTGCAAATGCCCGCCTCGAAAATGCCCGCCTCGAATACGCCTCTGTCCTGCGCGATCGCTTACGACACGCGGCACAAATCGCGGCATTTCGCCGAACTGTGCGCATCAATCATGGTGGCCAACGGATTCCAAGTCTATTTTTTGGACGACTACCGGGCCACACCGCAACTTTCGTTCGCAGTTCGGGCAAAGAATTGCTCATGCGGAATCATGGTTACCGCTTCTCACAACCCGCCAAGCGACAACGCGGTGAAGGTCTATTGGTCGACTGGTGGCCAAATTCTACCGCCCCACGACTCCGCTATCATCGATCGCGTCATGAACGTCCAACAGATCAAGACCGTTCCTTTTGCGGAAGCACTCCAAGCCGGAAACGTATCGATCGTCACCCAGGAAATCGATCGCGATTACCTTGCAGCGGCCGTGAAATATTCGTGGCCAGGATCTCGCGACGTTCGCGTGATTTATTCACCGCTGCATGGGGTCGGTGGCTTTGCTGTACCTCCACTTTTGAAGGCTGCGGGTTTCAACGACGTGATTGTCTATGGTCCGCATGCCACTCCCGACGGTGATTTTCCAAACGTGCCTGGACACGTCAGCAATCCTGAAAACACCGTTGTCTTCACGGCGATCATCGAGGACGCGAAAGCCAAGAGGGCGGATTTGATCTTGGCCACCGACCCAGACTGCGACCGCATGGGAGGCGCTTGCCCGCTAACCACGCAAGCCGATAGCCCATGGGCGACCATCAACGGCAATCAGTTAGGGGCACTCCTGACCGATTTTGTGCTCGGCAAACTCCAGTCGCTCGGGCAGCTGACCAGTAAGAAGTACGTTATCAAGACTTTGGTAACCACCGATCTGATTCGTCGTATTACGGAAAGCTACGGAGCGCGATGTGAAGGGAACATCCACGTCGGTTTCAAATGGATCGCAGGCTTGATGGACGAGTGCGGGCCAGGCGAATTCGCTTTTGGAACGGAAGAATCGCATGGCTACCTCATTGGTCAATACTGTCGTGACAAAGACGGTGCGGTTGCATGCTTGCTGATGTGCCAGCTCGCCGCCGACCTCAAGGCCCAGGGTTTGACGATGCACCAGCGACTAGACCAATTGCAAGTTCTGCACGGTTGCCATCTCGAGGATTTGATCAATGTCCAAATGGAGGGGAGTGAGGGGATGGCCAACATGAAAAAGCTCATGAAATCTCTTCGAGACAACCCGCCAGCCGAAATGGGTGGCCTCAAGGTGGTTGCTGTCCGCGACTACGGCAATCTGTCACGCCGTAATGCCCAAGGTGGCTTGGAACCAATGGATGCACCTAAGAGCAACATGCTGATACTGGATTTGGCGTTGCCTGGCCAATCGACACCGTCCGGCAATGCGATTGCTGTTCGCCCCTCTGGTACCGAACCCAAGGTCAAGTTCTATCTGTTCGGCGTGGAGCCGGTGACGGGTGCAACCGAGCTAGCCACCGCCAAACAGGCGGTTACCGAACGCATCGCCAAGATGAAACTCGATGCGAAGCGATTGGCGTAGGGAGAAGTGGTTGGAGGGTTGAAGTAAGGAAGAATTGGAGAATTGGAGAATTATTGGAGAAACGGAGAATTGGAGTAATTGGAGTAATTGGAGTAATTGGAGAAGGGGAGTAAGGGGTTAACTGGGAGAAAGGGTTAAGGGGAGAAAGGGGAGAAGGCAAGGCTGTAATGCATTTTAACCAGCAAATCGCTTAGGTTGAGTGGGAGCTTGCCTCCCCTCAACCTTGTTTTGGCGTACTACGTAACAGCCCGCGAACCGCCGCACTCCGCTCGCGCCTCGACCGCCTACGGCGG
>JANMHA010000176.1:0-32874 GCA_031374925.1 Pirellula sp.
AGCAGCTAAGGAAAAGGAACTCAAGGCATGATTATGGGGACAACATTTAAATGAAATGAAGAAGCTTCTAATCCAACTAAAATAATAGAATCTTCTTGATTAAAACCAGTATGAGATAGAATAGCAACCACGCAATTTAAGCCAGAAGGAATATCGTTTATTTTTGTAATTTTTGATATTTTAGTAAATGTAAGAGGTTTTTGCATAGTTTGTAGAATGAATGTCTTTGTATCTGCACGATTTTGATATGTTAGCATCGGGATACTTAACGATTGCTTTGCCATGTTTGTTTGATAACAGTTTCTAGGAGATTGTGTATGGTCTGGCAAAGGAATAATAGACGCGACAATACCAAACATACAAACAGGATGTATTTCCATGTAATTATTGAACTGAACAGCCAAATCTTTATGTGTCATTGCAACTGTCGACCATTCAAGTTCTGATGCATCAATATACTCAATTATGTTGTTTTTTAGGAGATTTTCCCATGAAAACTTTTTGATGGATTGAATTTTAGCAATAGGGAACTCATTATTATTTAAAACAAACATAGGTCTCATAATTCGTCCATCATCGCAATAGATTCTAATTTCGTTATCAATTGGGTCGAAACACACAGATGTATTTTTATGAATTTTTTCTAGTCTTCTATTTTTCTTTACGTATTCAACAACTGAATTTGGTTCGTTAGTAATACCCATCAAATAACCATTAAGATATATGTAAATCGGGTATTTAAAAACAGTATTCGTATTCGTATTCGTATTCGTATTCGAATGGCTTTGACCGGCCGAGCACGAGTACGGGTACCGTCCTACGGACTGAGTACGAGTACGAGTACAAAAATACATGGAGATCGTTGGACGTATCATTGTTTTAGTTCATCATTGAGTAACTTCACCGAAGGGGTTTCTAAATCATCGTACTGGCCACTTCGAATGCAATACAAACAGGCCAACAGCGCCGAACCGCCTAGCAGCAAAGCGACTGGCAACGCGACGTATAGGACACTCATCTTGACCTCGCTCGGGTAAAAGCTTGGGTCGACAGGGCCATTGCCAGCACAGTCAGACCGCTGATTGGCATTAACACCGCTGCAATCAAAGGGTGTATCAAACCCATGATTGCCAGCGTCATCGTTACCGCATTGTAGATCAACGATGCCACAAAGCATCGCCGAATTCCGCGAACAACGCGAGTCGAGGCGATTATCAACTCCGCGACCGAGTCCAGTCGGCCATTTCCAATGAATATGGGAGCGGCATAAAGAGCTTGTTCACTTCCGCCACGAATTGCAATTCCGACATCCGCCATCGCCAACGCAGCGGCGTCGTTCACTCCATCCCCCACCATCACACATGGACGACCGCTTTCCGTTTTGCAACGTCGGATCCTTTCCAACTTGTCCTCTGGACTCTGCTGGCCCAACACGAGATCCAATGCAATTCCATCGGCTCGCAATGAAGTGGCTACGGAATCAACTATCTCCTGTCGATCTCCCGAAAGAATCCCCAGTTTCCATCCCTTGGCGGAAAGAAATCGAAGTGTTGCGACCGCGTCGTCCCGCAATGGATCACCCATTTCAAACATTCCACGAACGGTTCCGTTGATCGCAACCCAAACAATCGGATGGCTCTGAGAAAGCACCGTGGATTGCAATTCAAGCCATTCGGCGGAAAACGCAACTCCCTGTTCGTTCAGCCAAGCTTCGTTGCCGACTAAGACTGGCACACCCTCCACCCTGCCTTTAGCCCCTTTGCCTCGTCGATGATCAATCTCGGTGGCCAGTGGCAATTGCCCTCGCTCGGGGATGGCAAACTCGCATAGGGCTTTTGCGACGGGATGGTGAATCGACTGCTCAAGAGCAGCCGCATAAGTAATTGCTTCGTCGTCGCCATGGAAGTCGATCACATTCATTCGTCCGAAAGTCAACGTGCCGGTCTTGTCCAACCACAGCGTCCCCGGCGTAGCCAATCGCTCGAGACAATTACCGTCACGAATCCAGATCTGTCGATTGGCAGCCCGCCCCAAAGCGACGGTGAGTACCAGCGGTGCCGCCAGAGCCAACGCGCAAGGACACGCGATCGTTAACAAGGCCATGGTGTGCTGTGTCGCAACGGCAGCACTCGTCAATAAACACCACGCCGACCAAGTCACCACCGCGAGCAATAACACGACGATCACAAACCATTTGCTCACTCGATCTGCGGCCGTAATCGAGGGCGATCGGTGGGTGGAAGCATTGCGAACCAATTCCATAAGCCGGCCAACTCGGCTGCTGGCCCCTGCAGCGGAGACTGCAAGCGTCAATGGAGTTAGTATGTTGACGGTTCCACCCACTGCCTCGTCTCCGATAAAAATAGGCGCAGGTGCAAATTCACCGTTGAGCAGCGAAGTGTCGACGTAGCTGGCACCATCGGTCACTATACCATCGGCGGGAATCGTTTCCCCAGGCCTTACCTCGATCCGGTCGCCCAATTGCAACCGACAAGCGGGCACGACTTTTTTGGAACCATCGGTTTCAAGTCGCGTGGCCGTGAGCGTGTTCCAACGCAATAACCGTCCTAGTGAAAGACTGGTTTGATATTGAGCTCGAAATTGAATGTACCGACCAATCCGCAACAGAAATATCAACGAAGCAAGCGAGTCAAAATAAACATGTCCAACTCCCATCGCCGCACCGATCAACGAGCCGACCACCCCCATCAAAAGTGAAAGCGCAACCGGGATATCCACGTGAGGCGTGCGTGTTCGGATGGCTTGCCAGGCAGTTTGAAAAAAGATGCGACCAGGCAAAATCGCCGCAAACACGGCCAGTACCGTGCCTACCCACCTCAAAAAATACTCGTTCCCTGCCGAGATACCCGTCGATTCGCCCGCATAGAGCGCAACTCCAATCCACATTGCATTGGCAGCAAAAAAAGCCGCCAATGCAATCCCCATCCAATGCTCGCGCTGCTGTTGTAAGAATCCTTGTTCGTCATGGCTATCGACTGTCCATGGTGAGAGCGAATAGCCGAGCTTGGCCAACTTCTTGGCGACATTTACCGGCTGCGTGCGTTTGGGGTCGTAGATGAGTTCGATGGTTTGATCGCTCATTCGTACTTGGGAACTTTGCAGCCCAGGAATCGTAGGCTGCATCCGCTCAATCAACCATGTGCACGCGGCACAGTGAAGTCCGTCCACTGCCAAACGCACCGAACACAAGCCATCCGTCATGGGGTGAACCTCTACGCCTGCCGCGTTCAGATCCTCCAAGATCGCCGAACGAGACCCGTTGCTTGCCCCCGCTTCGAAGCCGTTTGGCAATCGCGGGGATCTCAGTAAATAAAAGTCATCGAGACCAAGCTCATGAATGAGAGAATAAGCCCCCATGCAACCATTGCAGCAGAAGACTCTCGCTTCATCCGGTTGACCGAAGGTCGGCAGTCCGCAGTGCAAGCAAGGGCGCGATGTTCGAACTAAGTTCTTTGGTGATTCAAGGGTTTTCGACATCGTCCCCTCGACAACATGGAAGCGTTGTATCCAAAGCCCGTCGCACCATCTCCAGTGAAGTCTCCAAAGGCAAACGAGCGGCCGAAAGAGATTCGTCCGAATTCTGGGACCCTCGCAATACCTTCGGAGATCGGTTCATTGGGCTCAAATCGACCAAACTGCGTTGCACCAAGATAAAGGCGCCAAAGCTGATGATGCAGCCGGCAGCGAAAGGTTGCGCCAGAACTTGCCATCGTGGACTGATGGATGACCAGCCCCAAGCCGCGACGGATAGCAGTGGAAGCGTTCCTATCCAAAACGCCACCATCATCGCAATCGTCATAGCGGCATTTGGAGCGGCAGCAGCTGCCAACACGAACAAATAGAGCCAACCGCATGGCAACAGCGTGCTCGTCAGGCCCCACAAGAAGGCACCCAACCAGACAGGACCACCCGAATACGCTCGCCGCAACTTCACAATCGTAGCTGTCCATCGCTGCGACCAACGAGAGTGTCTTACTGGCATACGCCACGAGAAAGTTGAGAGCATGCGAAGGGTCCCTAGGATGATCATGGCGATACCGACCCCCCAACCAACAGCCCGCACTGCTTGATTGCCGCCTGCAAGGAATTGCAGTGCCGAACTCAAAAAGGCGACCCCAACACCCATCAGTCCATACGTAACCAAACGGCCCAAATGATACGAACTCATTCGTAACCACCGATTTCGCTGAACCCCACTTGGTGGCCCCATTGCCAAAATGGCAAATGGAGTGCACATTCCAACGCAATGCATCGAACCAACGAGCGATGAGAACAAAGTTGCTGCAAGCAGTTCCACAGCTATCATTCTACGATGCCTGTGTTTTTCTCGGGGAGCTCAAACCAGTTCAGTGTTAGGTCATCCCAATAATGCCGATCGAGGGTTGCATGGATTTCCATCTCCAGGTGCCATCGGCCGAGTTTGCTCACGTCTATCTTGGCTCGGTACCGTCCTGGTTCTATTTCATGCAGTTCACATTGAAATTGGTCTGCGACACGCGTGTAGTGGAACAATCGCAACGCGCCTGCGCAACCGGAGACCGGTTCGTTGTCCGCGTCTAAAATCGTGACATCGATCGCATTGCGACCTGGCTCAACGCGTTGGACTTCCAATTTCCAACCTAACTTTTGCGAGTCTTCTTTCCTCTGCCGCCGTACATCCCAAGCCACCGCCCGCTCGCCGTAACCAGGAATCGATCGAAACGAAGGGTCACCTGCTGCCATAGTAATCGCGATGGCAGCGATCGTAAAATCCATTGCAAAGAAGCTGCATATGAGGCAAACCCAAAACAGTTTGGAGTTGCGTTCACGCTTGGCCAGTTGAGCCGTCGTTGGTGGTGAGGTATTCATCTTGTCGTCTGATTTGAGTTTGTTTTCAATGCATCGTTTTTCGTTGTGCTGGCTAATGCTGATTTCGCGGAACACAGTCGCTGCCGGGAGGGTGAGGCGGGTGAGGCTCCTGCCGAACCATTGCGGCGTCAGCTGGGCAGGAGCCTCGCTCTCCCGGTTCTTTGGCGTATCCCATCCCAACCCGAAGCGTAAGCGAGGGACAATTTGGTAGGTTCCTCACTTACGTATCGGGTTAGGATTGATAGTTATTCCATCGCCGCTCGTCTTAAAGCTGGGATGAATCCCAGCACTCCAAATTCTCAGCGTGGCCCGGACAATCGAACGTTTATCTGTCTTGTCGCTCCGCTGGTATCGCTCATCGTTAGTTTCGTTTCCACATTGCCCTTGCCGGTCGTCTTCTGAATTGGGAAGTGCACCTCGAGCGGCACAAGTACAGACTGACCGGGCGTTAGACGAATTGAGTCGCCGCTGCTCCACTTGGCAAGGACCTCTTCGTCTGCAACGCTGACGGAGTACACTTGGTCCTTTTGGCTGCGATTGACCAACCTCACTTGGAAATTGTTTTGCACTTGTCGATCAACTCCCACGGTATAGGGCGCGCCTGGTGCACCCATGACTCTTGTGTCAAATGCGAATTTCGTTGATAGGACAGCCAGAAACAGACCGCCAGCAATCAAAATAATCGTTGGGTAGATAATGGTTCGCGGCCGAATAATCCTGGAGGGCTTCCCAGCCAATGCATCCTGAGTTGAGTACCGAATGAGGCCTGTCGGCTTACCGATGGTCTGCATCACTTGATGGCAGGCGTCGATACACTGAGTGCAATGGATGCATTCCAATTGCAATCCGTTTCGAATATCGATCCCGGTTGGGCAAACCGCCGTACAACGACCGCAGTCAACGCAATCACCTATATTTTGAACGGCAATCTCATCAAGCGTTAACACCTCTGTGTTCGACTTTGCATTCGCGCTATCGGTAGCCGGCGCACGCTTCCCTTTTTTCCTCGGTTCACCGCGATTTGCATCGTACGCAACGATATACGAAGTTCTATCCAACATGACCGACTGAAATCGACCATACGGACATGCAATCATGCAGAACTGTTCCCTAAAGTAAAGGAAGTTGAACATCAGCCCAGCCGTCGCTCCCCCCATGACTAGAAACGCAGTCGGGTGCTTCGTCGGCGACGATTGCATCCATCTAGCCAAAGTATCCGTACTAACGAAATAGCTTAAAAACGTGTGAGCCAGGAAGAGGCAACAAATGAGATAGACCACAACCTTGCCGACCATTGCCAAAGCGTTCAGCGATTTGCGTGACTTCCCGCCCCTTCCAACCGTATTGGAAAAGAACCGGTCGATCGGACGAAACAAGAATTCGAGGTAGACAGTCTGCGGGCACCCCCAGCCACACCATACTCGCCCGGCCACGGTTGTTACCAACATGATGGAAAAGAACGCCATCAGCATCAAGCACGCGACCAATGGGGTGTCGGTCGGGTAGAACGTGTGTCCGAAGAAGGTGAATTGTCGACGGGCGATATCAATCAGAACGTAGGGCTTTCCATCGATTCTCAAATGCGGAAGCGTTACGAAAAATGCGATCAGCGCATAGGCTAGCCAGCGCCGTCGTTTCCAAAGAACTCCCTTTGCAAGCGACGGCATGATCCAGATTCGACTTCCATCGCTGTGCAACGTCGGCAAGACATTTTCATTGGGTGTAAGAAGCGATTCCGAACGATCGTCGCCGCTGGCGCACTTGCCATCGCCTGAGCACTGACCACACTTTGTCCTGCTCTTACCATCGGACAGCAAAGTTAACGGGTTCGGTTTTTCGGACATTATTCGCTCGGCCAAGCTGGGATCGGGCTACCATCCGGAGCTTTGGCGACGGCTGGCTTGGTTCCTCGCAAACTTGCAACATAGACCGAAACTAAAACCACATCGTTCTTGTGTGAAAAGCGTTTGCCCCAAGCTGGCATAGCGCCACCCGCAACCCCCTCGTTGATCACTTTGAGAATGTCGGGCAGTGCTTTGATGTGCTTGAAGCTCTCGTCGCACAGATTGGGTCCAACATTGCCCCCTCCATCGGCCCCATGGCAAGAAACACAATTGGCTTTAAAAATCGATTGACCGACTCCGACCCACTTTGGCTCCTTGAGGTATTTCACCATGGTCGGCTGGTCGCTAGCCAAGTCACCGATCTCACCATACTGCTTTTTTGTATTTTCCGCTTCACTTGCTTGGTACTGCTCATCCACCGAGCGCCCCGCTGCACCCGAATGGAAGTACATTAAGTAAAACGGACAAAATGCAATGCATAACCAAAAGAGCCACTTCCACCAGCCAGGCAGTGGATTATCGTACTCCTGGATCCCATCGTAACTATGGCCTAGCGATGGCTCGTTGCGCGCCGAATCTGTATTCACTTCTTAGCTCCTTCCCAGGGGTCAACCACGGAGTCTTCGATTGGAATACTGCTGAAACGCTCTGTGGCATCTCGATTCAAACGAAATGCTCCCCAAACGATCGCGATGAAACAAAACCCAAAGATCACCAACGCGATCTCCTCAAAGTTGGAGTAGTCCAATTTGGAAACAACGTCTTTTAACATGAATTATCTTTCTAATTTGAGTTGGCTATTTAGCGACGGGTAGGGAGGGTACGTCGCCACCAGTGGCCGCTGTTTCGGCACTGGCTATGGGCAACTCGACAACAGTAGCTGGAGTGTCGACGCGGAACAAATCCTTGCCCATTCGTTGTAAGTATGCGATCAAAGCGATTGCGGTCGAATCTTTGATCAGTTTCCCTTCGAAGTCCACTTTTCCTCCTTGAGCGAGGATTTCGGCCGCCACCGCTTCGGCTTGTTTATGAGCCATCGCCTCTGCCTCGGTCAACTCCTTGTCGTACGGCGCACCAAGAAAATGAACCGCTTGAATGCGCTTCTGGATTTCGCCGAAATTCAATCGTTCGACAAGTAGGTGCCGATAGCTGGGCATCACGGAGCCAGGCGATCGTTCGGTTGGATTATTGAAATGTTCCCAATGCCAGAAGCTGCTCTGCCGACCACCCTCTCGAGCCAAGTCCGGTCCAATGCGGCGCGAGCCCCACTGGAACGGCCGATCGTAAATGAACTCACCAGCTTTGCTATACACGCCGTAACGCTGTGTCTCCGCTATCATCGGACGAATCATTTGCGAATGGCAGTTGTAACAGCCTTCGCTCACGTAGATGTCCCGGCCAGCAAGCTCCAACGGTGTATAAGGCTTCACACTGGCAATGGTCGGGACGTTGCTTCGGATCAAAAAAGTCGGGATGATTTCAAACAGACTCGCGACAATCACAGCCAAAGTCGTTAGCACAGTGAAAAGCAATGGCAGTCTTTCCCATCTTCGGTGCCAATCCATCTTCACGACACGATCAATGGTGGCCGCAGCTTCGAGAACCGGTGCTCCTTCTAGCTTGCTTTTTGGAATCGGCGAGTCCTGATAATTTTGCAACAATCGCGGCGCGGTGTAGACTGGCTCTTCGTACTTGCTAGGTCGGTTTAGCCAAGTCATGGTGGCATTGATAGCGAGCATCAATACCCCTGCTACGTATAGCCCACCACCGAACACACGCGCCAACCAAAACCAATAAATCGACTGAACCGTTTCAACAAAGTTGGGGTATTGCATCTGTCCAAGGTCGTCCATCGCTCGCCACATCAGCCCCTGTGTGATTCCGGCTGCATAGATCGGTACGATGTATAACAAAATCCCAATGGTTCCAATCCAAAAGTGCCAATCCGCCATCGACTTGCTCCACAGCTTGGTCTGATACAACCTAGGCAACATCCAGTAAATCATCCCAAAGGTCATGAACCCGTTCCAACCGAGCGCACCGGAGTGCACATGTGCAATCGTCCAATCCGTATAGTGCGACAGTGCATTCACACTTTTGACGGACAATAGCGGACCCTCAAAGGTCGCCATTCCATAGAAGGTGATGCCGACCACAAAGAACTTGAGCACAGGATCGGATGTGACTTTATTCCAGGCTCCCCGCAGTGTCAGTAATCCATTGATCATCCCGCCCCAAGATGGCATCCACAGCATAACGCTGAACAACATCCCAAACGTGCTAGCCCATTCTGGCAACGCAGTGTAGTGAAGGTGATGCGGGCCCGCCCAAATATAAAGAAAAACCAAGGACCAAAAGTGGATGATACTGAGCTTGTAACTAAAGACCGGTCGCTCTGCGGCCTTGGGCAAAAAGTAATACATCAACCCAAGGAAAGGAGTTGTCAAAAAGAAGGCCACTGCGTTGTGACCATACCACCATTGAATCAACGCGTCCTGAACTCCTGCGTATACCGAATAACTTTTCCCAAGGCCCACCGGCACGACAAGGTTGTTGAATACGTGCAAAACGGTAACGGTAACTATCGTTGCGATGTAGAACCACAATGCGACATACATGTGCCGTTCGCGCCGGTTCCATAGCGTCATAAAGAAATTGCCACCGAAGAAACCAAGCCAAACGACCGCGATCGCCAAGTCGATTGGCCACTCCAATTCAGCGTATTCCTTGCCTTGCGTAATCCCAAGGGGCAGCGTCACCGCCGCAGCAACAATGATCGCTTGCCAGCCCCAAAAGTGGAGCAGTCCTAACGCGTCGCTCCACATCCGGCACTTGCACAAGCGTTGTGTGCTGTAATAAATCGCGGCAAAAATGGCGTTGCCGGCAAAAGCGAAAATGGCCGCATTGGTATGGACTGGTCGCAGCCTTCCAAAAGAGAGCAATGCGCTAACGTTGCTTTCCAAACCGCCAAATAATGCAGGGAGAACCAGCAGAATGGCAACAAGAACGCCCGCCAACGTCGCCACCAGCCCCCAAACAATAGTGGCCGTCACAAACATCCGCACGATTCCATCGTTGTAGCTGAACGACTCCATCGTTGCCTGTTGCGTTGCCCTAGTAGCTTGCCGAACCTCGATTTCGCTCGAGGAAGCTACGGATACATCACTCATCTTTTTGCCGTCTGTTTGTGTTTATCATAAACCCACCACTCTCCAGATGGTTCATCCCCGAAGCAACGTCTGTGCCAAGCAGCGGAGACAACTTGTCGCAGTCGCCATTGGGTGCAAAACGGCGATTGGAACCAACTCACAATATGCCCTGGAAATGGCACACACGTTGCAATTCCAAAGGCGTGCAAGTGTGTCACGTTAGGCCCAAAGACTTATTGTCGCATAATATTCTTCGGTTTGGCAGGGTAGACGCTCATCTGTGCGGGTGTGCGATTCCGGTAGAAATGTGACATATTGCAGCGCTCTGGCTCGGCAAGCCAGCAATGATCGCTGGTTTTCTGCAATAATCAATTTCCACGAATAAACGGCACATAGTTTGCGGTCAACCTGGATCTTACCTCGATTTTTCGCTCGAATCTGAGCCGATAGTGTCTGTTGTGATCGTCTCCGTTGTTCCCTAAAACGAGCCACTATGCCAATTGCTCCACTTTCAGAACCAATCGATTTGCTACTCGTTGACGATGAGCCAGATTTCTTAGAGCCTGCATGCCGCTTCTTTCAACGACAGGGCTATCGCGTTTCGGCCGCAGCGAATGCGGAACAGGCCATTGCCGTCCAAGCGTCCCAGCATTTCCACATCGCTGTCATCGATCAGAATATGCCGGGTATGAACGGTTTGGAACTGCTGAAGCGGCTTCACGAAGGAGATGAGGAACTCCGTATTATCATGTTGACGGGTGGAGGAAGCATTGCTTCTGCAGTCGAAGCTATGAAACGGGGCGCGGTGGATTACCTATCCAAACCATTTGGATTGGCTGACCTAGATATGCTGATTCGACGAGCAGCCAAGTCGGTGACGCTCGAACGGGAAAACCGACACCTCAAAATTCAGCTTGCTCAGACGCAGGGGAGTAAACCACTCGTTGGCAAATCGGCCGGCATCTGCGAAGTCAAGCGATTGGTCGAACGTATTGCGCCTAGCGACAAGCCGGTTCTTATTCTCGGGGAGAGCGGAACAGGCAAAGAGTTAGTTGCCCGAGCCATCCACGAGCAAAGCGAGCTGGCCAATCGACCGCTGGTGGTAATCAACTGCGCAGCATTGCCGGAGTCGTTGCTAGAAAGCGAGTTGTTTGGTCACGAGAAAGGAGCTTTTACCGGTGCCACAGACGCGAAACCAGGCTTGTTTGAAATCGCTGATGGAGGAACACTTTTCATCGATGAGTTTGGGGAGTTGGCCGGCGGTCTTCAAGCCAAACTGTTGCGAGTCCTGGAAGACGGCACGATGCGCCGCATTGGTTCGGTGAAGGAAAGGCGTGTCAAAGTCCGATTGATCGCAGCAACCAATCGAGATCTCGGCAAAGAAGTTGCTGCTGGACGCTTTCGCGAGGATCTTTATTATCGAGTCAATGTCCTATCGATAACCATCCCCCCTCTTCGCGAACGAGTCAGCGACATTCCTTTGTTGGTGGAGCATTTTTTGGGCAAGGAATGGCAACTCGGGCCTGGGGTGAACGATTTGTTTCAAAGCAGTTCGTGGCCTGGCAATGTACGTCAACTGATCAATGCCTTGGAGCGAGCCAAGATTCTTGCCGACGACTCGGTTATTACGTTGGGTAACCTACCGCAAGAACTTCGCAATTCTGCAAAAACCGAATGCCTGGACGTAGCGTCCAATCCCGTTGCCATCGGTGATTCGATTCCTTTGGAGTCCCTCTCTCAATTGCATATCACCGAAGTTCTTCGCCGCAATCATGGGAACAAAGCCAAGGCCGCGCGCGAGTTAGGCATCGCCCGCCGCAGCCTGTATCGGATCCTGGACAAGATAGACGGATCGAGCGCACCGACACCGAGTACTAGTACCTAGCGGGTCATCGCCCCTTTTTCGTTGCATTGGCTACTAGCCAGTTTCTTTGATTCTTCAATTTCGACGCTCCCGCAATGGATTGAGGTCTTGCGCAAGATCGTTGCTGCCAAGCCAGAACCAGTCGTCATTCCCCTCGCCAAACACTTGATCGATACTGGAATCGGAGGTGATTGTTGTTGCGTTGAGTCGAATGCCGCTGTTGGCTCCCACTCCATTTTGCAATCGTGTGATTCGCTGCGAATAACTTCGATTGCTCGTCCACTCAGTCATCACCGCTTGGATGGCTAAGAGCTGGACGCCCTCAGGTTCACTGCTCCCCTCATTGAGGAACAAGTTGCTGAATCCGGCGATCAACAAGTCATCGCCCGTTCCGCCATACAATTTGTCGGCACCCGTGCCGCCGATTAGAAGATCGTTTCCACTACCACCATATAGCGAATCATTCCCTCCGCCTCCCATCAGCACATCGTCCCCAGCCTGTCCACGTAGCGTGTCGTTCCCAAAGAAGCCGACCAGGATGTTGTCATCGGAATTCCCCGATAGTAAATCGTCGAAGGCAGAACCGGTTATGTTCTGAAAGCCGGCGATCCCAAGCGGGAATGGCGAAGCAACGCCAGTCTGCAAGTCGATTGTTACCGGCACCGGAGACAATGTGAAAACGAGTGTGTTCGAACCGTTGCCGCCTGTGATTCGCTTCGGTCCATTGGAAAACGTACCGTTTCCGTCTGGTACAAAGTTCATGACGTCATCGCCATTCCCCAATGCAATGGTTTCGAATCCTTGGAAGCTCAAGATTCCATCGCTGGAAAGGTTTCCGGACATGTCGATTTGCCACCGAACGTTGGCGTTGCGACCGATCAAACGATCCGAGCCCGTTTCAGCAAAGAATGCCTGAATAGTGTTCCATTCGCGAATGCCAGTTGCTGACCTCTCTTGCAAGTTGACTTCGACACCGACTTCCCCCGGTAGCGATGCGACGTAGGTGATCCAGGTGTAGCGATCCAAGCTGCTGTTGATCGACTCAAACCAAACGCTCCGCGGTAGTGTCGTCTGAAACACGAAGTTGTCGTGATCCGTCCCAGCCACTAGGTTCTCAATACCCTCAAAGGACGTGCTTTGGACTGACCCACGTCCGCGTCCGGTTAGATCCCACAAAGCTTCGCTATTGGTATCTGGCGCATCAAGTGTCCGAAGCGTGTCGTTTCCACCCCCTCCAATTAACGTAACGGGAGGAGAGTAGGGTTGTAGGCTAAATGAATCGTTGCCTGACCCACCGAGAATACGGCCAAATCCCTGTAGCGTGATATTCTGCGAATTCGTTACCGTCCATTGACTCGTTACCGTCCACTGCATGTCCTGTTTTGGACCACGCACCTCCGATTCAAATCCGTTTCCGACAATCGTTTCGATGTTATCGAATTTACGAATGCCCGATCCAGTCCTGTCGTCGAGATTAATATTCGTTTTAGTTGGGTCACCTTGCAACTGAATTTTGTCGATTCCACCACGTCCATCGATTTCGTAAAGACTGGCATAGTCGGACAAATAAAACTCATCGTTGGCCGCTGAACCGACCAATCGGTCAAAGCCTGTTAATGTCAACCTACTCGCCAGCAAGAGTGTCCTGCCCTGGGAAGCTTCCCATGTCATCGTCCCGTTTGGAGCCACAGAGAGTCCAGGTCCAGTGATCGTACTCGTCCGCGTCGTTTGAATCGAAATCGCGTTGAGATTGGCAAAGCCGTCGGTGCTGGTTGCACTACCACCTATCGGCGATAGGGAATTGACTTGAACATCGATCGACGCATTGCGCTTGCTGTATTCCAAAGTGTTGTTTCCACCGCTGCCATCGATTCGGCCCGCAATCGCACCGCGCGAGCCGATCACAAAACGATCGGTTGCCGAATTGCCAATGAGGTTTTCGATTTGTGTGAAAGTGATCGCATTGAGTGTCCCTTCACCGGAATCAATAACCGTCCATTCATTTGAGTTAGCTGCACCGATCAACGTGTCAATCCCTGCTCCGCCTGTAATCGAGATCCCCATTTGGGGCGCACGGGCAGTAGACGACGTCGTGGTCAACACTCGGAACGTGTCATTCCCTCCACGCCCCCGAATATCTTCTGACTCTACATTGTTTAAAAAGATACGGACTTGCCCAACCGCGATCTGGTTGTCTCGAATGGAAATCGTATCGGCTCCAACCGTTGCCTGTACAATCACTCGGTCGATACCTGCGTTCCCAGAAAACAGAACAGGGCGTTGCGTCAAGTCGCCGGCAAAAATCTGCGTGCCGTTTAGCGTGACGCTCCACTGTGTTCCGGCTGCATTTTGGGCGATGATGTTCAGCGTGTCGTTGCCCGCCGTTCCATTCGCTTGCACGAAGTCTCCATTGAGTACAGTCAAGGTAAACGAATTGCTCACGACGGCTCCAGCCAAATCGGTTGCTTGGACCTTGACCGAATAGCTACCGATCTGGCCAGTAGTTGGGTTGGCCCCAAAACTACCCGTTTCCGGGTCGAATGTCAGCCAAGCAGGGAGACTCGAATCGTTGAGGGTTGCTGTCAGTGTCAGGCGATCATTCCTATCCTCGTCGAAGAATGAATCGACTGGGACGGTGAAAAAACTCGGGACACCGGCCACGATGTCTTCATCCAATTTGGGTGTGGTGACCACCGGCGGATCGTTTACATCCAATATCAAAGACGTACCATAGGAACGCGAATAAGACCGTCCTCCGGAACTTACTGCATTGATGTTTACGTAGAAGTTATATGGATTTGCGTATTCTTCAAAATTGATGGATCGAATCGGAACAAATGCATCCCCAGTAATAGTCGCAAAATCCGAGAAATTTCCCGTGAGAGTGTACGTTTCACCTCGGTCGCGATCCTCCACTTGGATACGCGTGGCAGGAGTCCCCATGGGGACATTTTCAAAAAGGAAGGGCAACGAAGAAGCAGTGGCTCCCGCTATGAACGTGAATCCATCTGGGTCGAATTCATCCACCGGAGTGATATCCACTGTCAACGCGGCGGCAATGGTTACCAAACCATTTTGTGCAATGACTCGAACAGAGTAGTTGTCGCGTGTTTCGTAATCGGGAAAATCCAGCAACTCCAATTGCCCTCCCGATATAGCAAACACGTTGTTGTCGTAGTCCCCCGCACCCGAAATGAGCGAAAAAGTCCAAGCCTCATTGCTGTTTGGCACGCTCAATACGCCGACGAATCCAGGTTCGTTTTCGAGAACACTATCCTTCGAAAGTCGGATCGATGCGGTTGCGTTTTCATTGATATTCGTAAGCTGAATGGCAAAGGTCTCATTCGCAGACTTGCCATCGCTTGCGAGCGCACGAATCACGACGCTACGCGTACGGTTGGTTTCAAAGTCAAGCGGACCAGCCACGACAAGCTGATTTCCATTGATCGCAAATGGCAAATTCGTCGAGGCTCCATCTACGGATAAAACGGAGTAGGTCACCGTTGTATTGGGCAAGCTCTGGGCGGAGAGTGTTCCTACTGCGGTACCTACCGGCGAGTTCTCAGCTACCACATTGCCATTGAGCGAAACCAGCTCCACGCCGTCAAAAAGGTCGCGAACAAAGAGGGTGATGTTCTGTTCCGCCAGCACATTACTACCGCTTGTCGCGCGGATGCGTACCGTACGTTTCGCTTGAAGGTCGCTATCGAAGCTTACATTGGCACGCAGTTCTCCTGCCGATGTAATGCTGAAGAGGGAGTTGTCTGAGTCCCCTAAACCAGCCACCAAACTAAATTGAGTCGGTGTGCCGTTGGGGTTCCAGTTGGCGGAAAGTTTGCCAACAATTGCTGGGGCCGCGTTTTCGACAATCACTCGATTCGATATGGAAATACGTGAAGCAACATCGACCTTGCCTAACTCGGAACCAAACCGTGAGAAATAGGTTGGTGCAACCGCATTTCCATTGAGTTCCGGGCTACCCCAAGCGGACAAATTTGCAAACGACGACAACTCATCGTCGTAGGCAAATTGTTCCCCTAGTATATCGCTCCATACCTGGAATTGCCCGCCGAACAGACCTACGACGGACATATTGCCGCCGATAGGAAGCAACTTGGGCGCGAACTGGAAAGGAGCTTCCACTTGCCCAACGAGTTGCGGTCCTCCAATAGAGCTATCCGTCCGGTACAAGTCCGCGTGTTGGCTATCGACCCAGCGGACATAATACAGGAGTCCGCCGACAGCGGACAAATCATGGACAATAGATTTGCCAATCTGCTGACGCGTCTGCAAGCCATCATCGCTTCGCCAAATCGTATAACCGTCGTCGCTGCTCCCCCAAAAAATGGATTTTCCATCGGTCGTCACGTCGTACCAACTGGCCCCTAAGCCAGTGGCGACCGCCACCGTCCCCGACGTGGTTCCGTCCGATTTCCAAAGCGATGTCTGTCCGTTGGGATTGGTTACTGAAAAGTAAACGGTTTGGCCAACCACAACGGATTGGTATAGATTTCCTTCCAATGTCTTCACTTGAATGGTTCCCGCGCTCGTTCCATCGCTTACCCACAAACCGTTGTTGGAGTCAGTTAGAACAATACGATCGCCGAGGACAGCTGTCGGAACAAGGTACGTCGCAAAGGTCGTAATGAAGTCGACACCCGGTGCCGATTCATTCACGCTCCACAAACTCACGCCCGAGTTGCTTTCACCAAATACATAGATTTTGTTCGTCGTCGCAATCAATCGGGTCGTGTAGCCGAAATCACGATCAGCAACTTGGATGGTGCCTACGCTTGTCCCATCGGTTCGCCACAGTTCGTACCCATTTTGGTTGTCGCTGTCAGCGAAGAAGTACTGTTTTCCATCAAAAGAAGCAGGTCTGGTCGCATAGTTCGACGTATCGATTGCGCCGTAGGTGACTCCAGGCAAGTTGGGTGTCAAGGAAGTGATGTCGGTTGCTACCGTGGTTCTTAACGCCAGCCCTTGGTTGGTAACGCCAGCAAACATCAATTGACCATTCAAGACAGAAAGTGCGCGTACCCCGTAGAGGCCATCAAATGCAGTCGACGCTGATAGCACGTTTACCCCATCTACAGATCGCCTCAAATAGGAGCCGTTAGCGGGTGATTGAATGTTGTCCCCCCAGTATAAGCCGCTGTCAGTAACCACAGGTTTCGTAAGGTCGCTAGGGGTCGATGCCGAACCGTCGTCCAATCGAGTCAGAGTACCGCTGTTCGGCGAGTATTTCCACAAATCGCTCGAATTGGTGCTGAATTGATATGCAGGGAAATACCAGTCGCCATTCCAAGCGACGCTGGATTCCATAGCCGGACTAAAGTCAGCTGGAGTGGAAACAAGGACTGTTCCAGAGGCCGTCCCATCCGTCCGGTAAATGGATCTCGTACCATCGTTATAGTTGTATGCCGAAAAAAGAACTTGGCCATTTACTTCGGTGCTATAAATGATCGCTGCATAGTATGGCAATGGAATGAGCGGATTCACTAATCCGGTCGCACTCACGGCTTTCATTTCTGTTCCGTTCGCACCGTAAGACTCCAAAATAGCTTTGCCTTGTACCGACCCGTTGGCAGCATAAGCTACGATCGGTTGTCCGGAGTTGAGGAGTTTTTCAGTACCAGTGACCGTGCCGTCGGTTGTCCAGAGCTCTCCCCCTGTGACAACAAGCGTCTTGGCCCCGAAAGGCTTCAAAGAACTGACACTCGTCAGATTCTCATTGAGGATAGCCATTTGATATAATACTGTATCGAAGGAGTATAAACGCGGACCACTTGGACCGTACGCTTGAAACAGAACTCTGCTTCCCTGTTCCGTCAACGAGTAAGGCGAGCTTCCATCGACGCCAGGGAAGAGGTCGGCGACCGGTCCGCTCCCTTGCGGCGTACCGTCAGAACTCCAAAGCTCCGTGCCACTTGCCGCATCGTATCCGCCGAAGTAGATCCGATTCCCAAGCACCAGTGGTTTTTGACCTGAGGTCAGGGCGATCGGAACGGTTCCAGCACTGGTACCGTCGGTCTTGAAAAGGAAATAGCCTTCGTTAACGGCTGCTGCAAAGTAGACGCTTCCCTGAAACTCGAAAAAGGAATTGGGATTCGAGGATTGCTCGCCCGGTTGTAGGTCTTTCACAAGGTAGGTGCCAGCTTGGGTACCATCGGTACGCCAAAGTTCATTACCTTTGTCGACAGTCGTCGAAGCAAAGTAGCCGATGCTTCCGGAAGCAGCTACTTCGCTTATTTGAAGCGCGAGAGAATTGGAGTCTTGAATGGCGTTGATGTCGTGAACGAGTGAAGCCGCAGCGAAAACGTCCCGTCGTTCGAGGAGTTCAAATGTAGCGACGTAGTTTCTTCGTGATTGCCGCTTTTTTCGTGAGACCTTGCGAACCCAATTTGTACAACCTCGCAAGTCCTTGTTATTGGCCATAAACTCAAATCCCAGGAGAAGAATATTTTAGACAAAGAACGTATTTAAGATGAATATTCTACAAACTCAATTCGGCAATTCCAGTAACACTACGATAATTCGCAATTATAGGGAAACCGTGGCGGACGCTGCCAGAACCGTGGCGGACGCTGCCAGCGTCCGAGCGCAAAGACCCAGCACGGAGTGCCTCGCTACATTGGGGGTTTCGTTACCAACCATTGCCACAAGTCAGTCATCGGTTTCAATTCGGAAGAACTGACTTTGCCTCGCGCGTAGGCGATTCGATTGTACAGCATGCCAAGCATCGAGAAGGACTCCTGCTGTTCTGGGAATCGTCGAAATAATCGACGCATAAACTCTTCCGGAGTTTCGTCTTCACGACATACGACGCGATGTTCATATCCCCAGGACAAAATTGCACGATACATATGACGGATGACTTGCTCACGCGACCAACCATTTCCCGTTGCAAATGGACTCTCAAAAGTGTGAAACGGAGGGAAAGGATGCTCGAGGATTGTTGCGTCGTCCACCGATTGGTTGGCTTTCTCTAAGGATCTCTTTTTTCGACCAAACACGCTAAGCCAGTCCCGAAAACCCTTGATGGCGGCCAACAATTGGGCTCGGTAGAGGACGCCATAAACGATGGCTACGATCGCCAAAACCAACATCAGCAACCATTGCACCGCCGCTGACAGATTCCATTGAATGGATAGCGAGCGAGGGGCTGTTTGTTGTTGCTGTTGGGGTTGTTTACCCTCTGGTTGTTTTTCCGGTGGAGTTCTCTTTGCGTCACCTGGTTGGTTTTTGTTTTGCTTTGGTTCCTTTTGGGGGGCTGGTTCTTTGTTTTTCCCCGGATTGTTGTCTTCCGGCTTGCCATCTTTCTTCTCGTCCTCGTCCCTCTTATCGCCATCCTCCGGTTTGCCTTTTTCGTTTCCTTGGCTTTTCGTGTCGTTATTTTTCGAGTCGTCATTGATTGACTTGCTCTCGCCCTTTTGCGGATCGCCGTTCTTGGGACTTTCATCGGACTGCTTGCCTTCCTTGGTCTTGTCTCCAACTTGTTTCCCGCCTTCGTCTGGGCCTCTGCCATCTTGGTTGCCCCCCGGCTTTTCCTGCGCCTCTTCCTCACCTTGTTTAGGACCATCCCCCACTGCTCCTTCTCGGCCCCATCCCCATTTGTTCGCCTTCAAGTCGTCGCGACTCGTAACGCGAAATGGCAGGTCCATCGAAAATAGCGAATGGCCAGGGATCGGTAAAAGAGAAAGGACCAACAGAATCGCAAAGACACTTGTCATTCCGATCACTAACCAGCGGGCGGCAAACGAGGTTTCCATCGGAACCCCCCGTTCCCGCAAGTATTTTCGCAATGACAAAAGCGAGATCAAAACCAACAAGAAAAGCGAATTAAGAAGATAAAAGAACAAGTAGGTGAATGCCCAACGCCGATCCAAATCGCTCTGAATCACCAATTGTCCGAGCCCGAACAAGGGCAGAGCGAATAGGGAAAAATACAGAACCCAGACGCCTGGATTGTGTTTGCGTTTTGAAGTGGACTTCTTTTTACTTGCATCCGTCGGTACTTCGTCGGCTTTTATGCTCAAAGTCGATTTTGGCTCCGACCTTTTGCGTTCGCTCTTAACAAGTCCGAGCGATTGCAAGAGTCCGACTCCTGTGCTTTGAACTTGTTCGTTCATCGATGTGCAGTCAAACGTAATCCGATCCGCCAGGATAGCGATTAATACCAACAATACAACTAAGATCGGTAAGCTAAAGACTGCCATGGCTCCGCTCACCACAAAAAACTGCGGCGTCACGAACAACGTTGCTGCTGCGAGCGCCAACATATACGCAAACGCTACTTGCCGACTCTGTTCTATGGCGATTCTGGCAATCAAGACAGCCGCCACGGTGTAAAGCCCAAGAATCCACATCAATCGTTCGGTGTAAGAACCTTGATAGCAGACCGTAATGATAAAATAGACAAGCGATCCAATCATGCCGATGATGAATACGGGAGCGATCGCAGCTAGGAAGTAGTCCAAGCTTTCTGGGCGTGTTCTCTTTTCAAGTGCCATAATAGTCACCCACACTATTCGATCTTCGAGGTAACGATTCTCAGAAGTTCTTTTTCGCGGTTGGCTAAGAGTTTGCCCTCCCAAGGTAACACCCAGCGGTACAAAAACAGCGAGGCAGCTAACCAAGGAATCGACAAGAGAAACGCAAAGGGAATAACCGCTGTATTCGGGGAAAATCGATCGATGAGCCATTCTAATCCGAGCGGAATTAATGCCAAGGCGGTTATGGCCGGCATGAACATGCTAAGCACCAGACTAAACAGGACGGGGACGAGATTGAATTGCTTCGGCTGAATACTGCCGGCCGCAAGTGGAAACGGGGTCAAAATGGACATCACATTCGTCAACAAAGAGTAAAGCGGCAATAGGGAAGCCGACAATAGAAGAGCACAGAGCAGTTTGTCGATCGCCATCCCAAAGTAGATTCCGATCGCCAAGGCCAGTAAGAACGTCTGCAACAATAAGAACGGGGTGGTCGCTAAATTGCGCCCCAACAAGATACGTTCCCGCGGAATAGGGGATAGAACGAATGCCCGAAACCCCGCCCGGTCGTAGGCAAAATAGTTACCGAGCATTCCAGAGGTTACAAACAGGCCGAATGCGGAAAAGCCGACAATGATGGCTGCTTTTAGTTCATCGATCTTCGGCAACCGTACTGATTGCAAAACTCCAAAAAGAATAAAGGGACCAATGAGCGGTAAAAGCAGGTAGAGTTTGACCTCTGGAGCTCTCGTCATAGATTGCAAGGTCATCGTGATGATAGCTGCCGTTTCCTCCGAGACTAAGGGAATGCGGCGTTCGACCAAAAGCAGTCGTTTTCCTGAACGAGCAAGAGGGACGGTCGCTTGTGGCGTTTTCTCTACTTTCTGAATTGAGTTCGCAACCAATCTTGTAGATAACATTGCACGCGAATCGATCTCACCTTTATAAAATCGAAGCGTCTGGAAATAGTTTCTTCGCAGTGAAAAAAATCCCACCAACGCCAAAGTTCCGGTGATCCAAAAAACATGGAGCGTCCCCGACATGATGGACTCAACGCAACCGGCCATCCAAAGGGGCGGGAAAAAAAGGTTTGCTTGCCGAAGTCGCCCCAACCAAAGCGCCCGCTTTTCTGCACGAGCGAATTCTATCGTTTTGATTCGCAGTTGAATTTCTTTCGCTCGTTCTGCGTCCTCGTCTATTAACTCCAGCGATGGAACTGGTGCCGCTGGTTCCAGGGCTTCACGCTTGGGTACTGTTTCGGCCAGGGGAGTATCTTGCTTTTCTGCTTGCGAGTCGAGCTCGATAGGGGAGGGCACGAGTGGCAGGGCAGGGGAGGGGACTGCCTTGGGAGGTGTCGATAATTCTCTCGAGCGGTTTGATTCTGATTCGACACGGGCAAGTCGAGTCGCAACAATCGTCGGTAACTGTGAAATTACAATAATGCAAAAGGGGAGAACAATCATGATGAGTTGTCGTCTACGCGGATTCGACATGATTGCGGCTAACCAACCCTGCAATTGATAAGTCAACGCGGTGATCGCGAGCAGAAAAAAAACCAGAGGAATTAGAAACAAGAGTGTTACCGGCCCAATTGCAAAACAGGAACCGAACGTGAACCCGAGACAAAAGGCGAACATCAAGACAAGCGTCATGCTCATCAAGAAACTCATGTAGTTGATCGCAAACGCTTGAGAAAATGCTACTGGCAAATGGAGGATACGGTCCAAGGTAATTGCGTCAGTGCGTTGGACGTCCGTGGCTACATGGATGACCCAGACAAAACAAAATATCGCACTGAAACCATCCCAAAACAAAAAGTAGCTCTCTCGAGGGATTAATCTCGGTAACGTCGCTCCCAAAATACCACTGACCACCAGCACGCCTACATATGACAAGGCAAAGGACACCAGCAAGATCGCCGCTAGCGCTTTACCTAGCGAAGATCCATGCCGCAATTGATTGATCCGGATTCGCCAACGGAGCCAGACAAATGTCCAAAAGTGGCTCAGCGTATTGCTCAAGAATGAGTCTTCCATCCAGGTTGGCGACACCATCAGTTTGCTCCGCTCTGTTCAAGCCACTGCAGTTTCGCGACTTGATTCTTGTCCGCGCCGGTTGCCTGCAGAAAGCACTGCTCCAACGAGCCCTTCAAATGAATATCGTCCATGGAGCATTGCTGAATCAACTTGCCGTGTTGAATGATGCCCACATGCGTGCAAAGCCGTTCGACAATTTCCAAAACGTGTGATGTCAGGAATACGGTCGAACCTTTTGACACAAAGTGCGATAATAGATCGCGAATCGTTAACGACGCGACCGCGTCAACACCTTCGAAGGGCTCGTCGAGAAAAAGCAATTTTGGATTGGGCAACAGAGCTGCGGCTAACGATAGCTTTTTCCGCATACCATGCGAATACTCGAGGACCAGTTTCTTGGTCTCTTTTTCTAGGGAAAGCAAGCAGAGCATCTCGTCGCTTCGTTGACGAATTGTTTCGCGAGCCAAACCATGAATGCGGCCAACAAAAATTAAATATTCAATTGCAGTCAGGTTGTCAAAAAGGGCGAGGTTTTCTGGAATCACACCAATGTTTCGTTTGGCTTTTAGTGATTGTGAGTGATCCAACATGTTAAAACCGAGTACCGATACCGTTCCATTGGTGGGGCTCAAGAGCCCTGTCAGCATCTTGATTGTCGTAGACTTGCCAGCACCGTTTGGGCCAAGGAATCCATAGAAGGTCCCACAGTCCACCTTCAAATCAACGGAATCGACAGCAATCTGATCTCCAAAAACGCGAGTCAATTGGTGGGTCTCGATAGCGGTTTGCGTCACAATTTCCCTGTAAAGTTGAGTAATAGCGTTGTTTCATCTCAATGTAATCGAAACAGGGCAGGGCAGGGGGGTGGAGTTGGAAGTTGGACCCACCGACCCTGGTCGACCCTGGTCGGTGGAAGCAACGTTTCAACGGAGTCCATAGCCACGCGATCCTCAAGAGCACCGCCCCCACGATGCACTCCATTGAGATTAGGATACTTCTTGTTCGCCTATCTGCTTCGTCCTAACAACAATCCATTAATCATGCGTCGCTTCCATCCATTTGCCCATTTCGTCTTCCATTCGTGGGTCGCTTTGGGACTGTGCCAATCGTTTTTGCATTCACAGGAGTTGGCGAAAAAGAGCTTCGCCGATGAGCTTCCGCGAACGCCGCCAATGGAACCGCGCGAAGCTATGGCGACAATTCAGGTCAAGGATGGATACAAAATGGAACTGGCTGCCGCAGAACCTCTTGTTCGAGACCCAGTAGCCATGTCTTTTGACGAAAATGGTCGGCTGTATGTCGTTGAAATGTGCGACTACTCCGAGCAAGACAAAGAATTCCTTGGCAACGTTCGTGTCCTCGAGGATGCTGACAACGACGGTCGCTTTGAAAAAAGTACGCTCTTTGCCCATCATCTTTCTTGGCCAACTGGTGTGATATGTTATGACGGCGGGGTCTTCATCGCGGCTGCACCTGACATCTGGTATTGCAAAGATACGAATGGAGATGGACAAGCAGACATCCAAACGAAAACTTTCACTGGTTTTGGTCGTCAAAATGTTCAAGGCCTGTTAAACAGTTTTTGCTGGGGAGTCGACAATCGAATTTATTGCCAAACCAGTAGCTCAGGCGCCAAGGTGTTGACGCCCTCAGCCCCAGATCGCGGTGAGCTTGTTTTAAGTGGACGGGATTTCTCGTTTGATCCAAAGACTCTGGAGCTTCGGCCGGAGAGTGGCGGCGGTCAGCATGGAATGTCTTTTGATGATTGGGGGCGCCGCTTCGCGTGCCACAACAGCGATCATCTCCAGCTACATATCTATGCTGATCGATATGTGTCCGCCAAAAACAACGTTCCAATACCGCCTTCGCGGCAGAGCATCGCGGCCGATGGTCCGCAGGCCTCGGTCTATCGAATTAGTCCAGTGGAACCTTGGCGAACCGTTCGAACTCGGTTGAGGGTCAGCAACCTAGTGCCCGGTCCTGTCGAAGGTGGTGGGCGATCCTCGGGGTACTTTACCAGCGCAACTGGAATCACTGTTTACCGAGGCAATGCGTTTCCGGAGATGAATGGCTTCGCCTTCGTCGGCGACGTCGGTAGCAATATCGTGCATCGCAAAAAGCTCACCGAACAAGGAATTACTATGGTGGGAGAAAGGATCGACAAGGAGTCCGAGTTTATCGCCTCGTCCGACATATGGTTTCGACCAGTCCAGTTCGCAAATGCCCCCGACGGCACTTTGTACATTGCCGACCTCTATCGTGAAGTCATCGAACATCCGAAGTCCTTGCCCGAAGAGATCAAGCAGCATTTGGACTTAACCAGTGGCCGGGATCGGGGGCGAGTCTATCGAGTTGTGCCGGCCAACTTCAAACGTCCGCCGAAACCGCGACTTAGAGACGCAACACTGCAAGACTTGATTGCAACTCTGGAACACACCAACGGTTGGCATCGCGATACTGCATCGCGGCTCCTTTACGAACGTCTCGTAGTTCACGGCAGTCCCGTATTGGTGGGAAATGCGGTCGCGCAGCTTTTCCAATTTGCGAAATCTTCGTCGTCACCTTTGGGCCGAGTTCACGCATTGGGGGTGCTTGCTAGTCTCGGGGCAGGGCAGGGGGGGGCTGTGAATGCATTGGATGACCCAAATCCACGTGTACGCGAGTGGGCGATTCGATGGAGCGAGGACGCAATGCAATCGCCTCAAACAACCGAGAAACTCTTTGCCCTAGGAAACGATCCCGATCCGAATGTACGGTTGCAGTTAGGGTTATCGCTGAGTCGTTTCAAACTTGCAGAAAGTGATCAAGTTGCAATTGCGATTCGGTTGTTGGCATTATCTCAAGACGACAAATGGTTGAATGCCTCCAGCCTCAATGCGATCGGTCCCCATGCAATTGCCGCCCTGCAAGTGCTCAGTGCCGGGCAGGGGGGGCAAATCGGCAATAGCAATGCAGATTCAAACGGGGCAGGGCAGGGGGGAAAACTCCGAACGGTTTGGCAAGCGATCGCAAGGCTTGCGGGCAGTCAGGCGAGCCCCGTCGAGCTTGAGCTACTCGACAAGCAAGTCGGCAATATGAAGATGGATGAACAAAAACGGCAGCTCTGCATCGGTTTGATCAATTCATTCCAAAGCCGATTCAACGACTCTTCAACGCGTGAGAGCGCGTTCGCTAAGATGCCCAACCTTCTTCTAGAACGGACTAAACTCGTCGAGGAAGCGAGAATTCGATGCGAGGAGGGCGCGGCCTCCCCCGAACAAAAAGTCGAAGCCATCGAGTTACTGCGTTGGGAGCAATTGGACTCGGATATCCGTATCCTGGCTGGCTTGCTCGACCAACGTCTTTCGCAGCCGGTGCAGGAAGCGGCGGCTCGAGCCTTGATGCAATACCAATCACCCGAAGTACCGCAACGCATTTTTGCTGTCTGGCCAGCACTAAGTCCGCGGTTGCGTCAATCGGCTTCAGACGTCCTACTTTCGAGGACGTCATGGATTGAAGCCATGCTGCAAAGGGCAGAGCAGGGGGCCTTCCTACTGACAGACCTGGATCCAGCACGGCTAGCTAACCTACGAAACCACAAAGACTCAAAGATTAAGCAAGCTGTCGCATCGACCATTAAGTCTTCCAACATTGGAAACAGACAAGAAGTCCTCCAGCGATACCAAACATCGATGTCGTTGTCAGGTGACCAAGTCCGCGGCAAGCAGATCTTTGCAAAGTCATGCTCAGCTTGCCATCGTCTTGAGGGGGTTGGGTACGAACTGGCGCCCAACATTGCTTCCTACAAGTTTCGAGGGGCCGAAGCGATATTGCAAAACGTCATCGAGCCGAACCGTGAAGTGAATCCGCAGTATGTTAATTACACTGTTTTGACGAACGATGAACGCATCGTAACGGGAATGGTCTCGAATGAGTCGGAGACGAGCGTAACACTGATGCGAGGCGAAAACGTTTCGGAAGTGATCGCTCGAGCCGACATCGCTGAAATGAAATCGTCCAAGATGTCGCTGATGCCTGAGGGCTTGGAAAGCCAAATCGATCACCAAGGCATGGCCGACTTGATAGCCTATATTGTTTCGTTGCCATAATGTTTCAAGTGGAATTGGTTGAGCAAATTCTTGTTCAGTGCGCAATAAGCCGGACCGATATCAGCTATGCGGATGCACTGAGAGCACTAGGTACTCGGTTCACTCGCCCCAAGATGAGAGAGCTATGCAGAGTGCTCGGTGAGGTAGAGACACGCGCTAAAGAGAACGGTGAACCGGAGTTGGCGGTGTTGGTTGTGCGCGGCAGCGACGGTTTGCCCGGCGACGGTTGGTGGGCCTGCCGCACAAGCTATCGCGGCGACTGGACAGGCGAAAGAGCCGAGAAATATGTTCGACGGTTACAGCAAAAGGCGTTCAAGTACTGGACGGATAGAAAGTGACTTCCTGAATTCTCGCGAATTCAGCGACGCAGATTTGATTGGCCGCTCGCCACAAACGTGAGAACCTCACTTCCCTCGCCAATGTTAAACCTTTCGGGTCGTACCGATTTTGCTTATAGTAGTGTCTCAATTGGCGGTCCAGACTGCGGACGAGCTTGAATCCGATTCGAGCGATTCTGTTGGTCGAATTCCAAAAACCTGCATTCCGACTGGTAATGAGTGGAGCAGGGCAGGGGGGCGCCAAACCATTTTCACCCAAGTATTCCAGCACGAAATCTCCCTATGGTCAAAGTTCGAGACTTCCTCGGCCCGTATCGCCTGACGCGTTTAATTCGTCTCGGAAGCACCTGCCAAGTCTGGGAAGCCATTCGAGATGACGGTGAAAAACGCTACGCACTCAAGGTCTTGCGTCCGGAGCAACGCGGAAACAAAGTCGAAATCGGGTTCCTCAAACACGAATACGAGATCGCAAAAACGCTTCATCACAAAAACATTATCAAGCTGATCGAGTATCGAACTGACGCCGAAACGCCCTTTATCGTGCTCGAACTCTTTAGCGAAATCAACTTAAAGCAAGCGCTTCGTCGCGGTCCGGAACCCATCGCGTACAAGCTATCAAGCATCATTGAACAGTCTTGTGAAGCGCTCTATTACTTCCACTCCAAAGGTTATGTCCATTGCGATATCAAGCCAGATAATTTGTTGCTGAGCCGTGACTTCGAAGTCAAGCTCATCGACTTCACTATTTCAAGAAAAATGAAGACAGGGCTTGGAAAACTCTTTGGATCGAAGAACAAAAAGGAGGGAACGCGTTCGTACATGTCGCCTGAACAGATTCGCGGTCACAACTTGGACCAACGAAGCGATATCTATTCAATGGGTTGCATGCTGTACGAACTTTGTGTTGGCAAAGCTCCTTACACTGGAAACACTCCCAATGAATTGCTTAGCAAGCATTTGTCAGCGTCGCTTCCGTCGGCGCTTGTTATCAACGACAACATCACTCCGGAGTTCAACAGTTTGATCAAGCTGTTGATCGCAAAGAGACAGGAAGATCGTCCTCAAAACATGTGGGACGTCTTAAAGATGATCCGCGCGACCCCCATATTCAAGAAACCCCCGAGGATTCCGGATGTTTCCATTTTCGAAGATTTCCCAACCGGTGGCCGAATGGAGAACCCTACCTAGGATCACATCGTAGTGGGTGGCCCCAGGGCCAATTGTGGCATTTGATGCATTGACTCACCAAACACTAAAGCTAGCAAAACGACAACGAATACTATGGAAACGACCGCCCCGGGCTTTGAGTTCGAGCAGCCGATCTTGGACATTGAGATCCAGCTGCGGACTCTTGAGAAGTACGATAGTCATACCGACGCCGAACAGGAGCAAATGCGACAATTGCGGCGCAAGTGGACGGAGACGACGCGAGGCATCTACGCCAACCTTACGCCTTGGCAAATTGTTCAAGTTTCTCGTCACAAAGACAGGCCGTACACCAAAGACTATTTGAACCTCGCCTTCGATGAATTCATCGAGTTGCATGGGGACAAGTTCTTTGGTGACGATAGGGCCATGTTGACAGGTTTCGCGAAATTGGGCAGACACAAAGTCCTGGTTGTCGGTCATCAGAAAGGACGAACGTATAAGGAGCGAGCCGCCTGTCATTTTGGATGCGCCCACCCGGAAGGCTATCGAAAATCGATGTCCAAGATGAAGCTAGCGGAGAAGTATAGGCTACCGATCATTTGCTTTATTGACACGCCAGGCGCGTATCCAGGGATTGGGGCCGAGGAGCGCGGCCAAGCGCAAGTGATCGCCGAAAGCATGTTTTTGATGAGTCAGCTCAAAACGCCGATTATTTGTGTGGTGATTGGCGAAGGCGGATCGGGAGGCGCGTTAGGGATTGGAGTTGGCAATCGGATTGCCATGCTTCAATACGCCTATTACTCGGTGATCAGTCCAGAGGGCTGTGCCGGCATCTTGTGGAAGAGTCATCAATTTGCGTCAAACGCTGCGGACGCCTTGAGATTTACTTCATCGCACTTGGCGAAGCTGGGTGTCGTCGATGACATAATCGAAGAGCCGCTTGGTGGTGCTCATCGCGATCCTCGTCAGATGGCTGCACGACTCAAGGCGTACCTAACCAAGACGTTGGATCAACTCGTCAGAGTCAGCCCGGCCGATCTCGCGACCGATCGGTACGATAAATTCCGCAAGATGGGAACGTACCTTGAGCAGATGGATGACGGAACCTCAGAGATTCGTGGCTTTGTCGTGAGCGGTTGATGTTGTTTTTGGAAATTTCCGTTTAGCACGCACAGCCTCGGACTCCCATTAAAAGGTAGCTGAACATGTCTCTATTCGTTCGCAATCGTCCCTTGGCCGCGGGAATAGCTTGCATTGGGCTTGGTATTGGGATCGGCGCGTATCTCGTTCTCCGCGCGGTCCAGCAGCCGGAAAAGATCCAAGCGTCGAGCGCGGTTGCCGTCCAGAATGGTGACGTCGAAGTGAAAACAGACACTTTGATTCAACCAACGGAACGGGCATCGCAACAGCCAGAAGCTTCCACCGTTTCGGTCAAACCGAAGGTTCGCAAAATCGAACTGCCACCGATTCGTTTAGCAAGCTCTCAAAGCGAAACCAACAACTACGTTGGAATGGCTGCCTGCGCTAAGTGCCATGATGAACATAGTACAGCTTGTCTTCAGACCACTCACGGCAGATCCTTTCGGTTGGTTGATCCGGCTTTGGAGCCGCCTGATGGCGAGTTCTTCGATGCTGCTAACCGAAAACGCTATCGCGTTTATCGCAAGGACAATGAGTTTCGTCATCGAGAAATATTGGTCGGGGACAATGGCGATGAAATTGAATTGGCCGATCATGCAATGTCTTATGTTGTCGGCTCTGGACACCTGACATCAACCTACCTTGTGAAACGAAATGAATTCCTGACGGAGTCCCCTATAACTTGGTATACCTCCCGATCCGCCTGGGATTTTTCACCCGGCTATGAAAAACAAAATGCCGGCTTCGCACGACCCGTTTATATGGAATGCCTACAATGCCACACGGGGCAAACGCTTTCCGTTGATGGTGGCCGAAGTCGATTGGACGTAAAAGCGATGACCATCGATTGCGAGCGATGCCATGGGCCAGGCTTGAGGCACGTAGATTTTCGCGAGTCGGAGGCGAGCAATACGGGGACGACAGCGAAGGAGATGGACACCACGATCGTCAATCCGAAATGGCTGTCCCGCCAGCAAAGCGAAGACGCTTGTGCCCTATGTCACCTCCAGGGCGAATCGGAAGCTTACCTCATGGGCCGTTCGACCCAGTCATTTCAGCCAGGGCATTTTCTGAGCGATTTTCGCATCGACTATGCGGCGAAGCAGCCCGACGATTCGATGAAGATCGTCGGGCACGTTGAACAACTGCACCACAGCAAGTGCTATCAAGCGTCACCCAGCATGACGTGTGTCACCTGTCACGCTCCCCATCGCGATCCAAGTACTTTTGATCGAGTCGAAGTCTACCGATCGAAGTGCCTGTCATGCCATAACTCGGACGCGTGTGGAATGCCTAAACCGGATAGGCTGCTCAAGTCAACGCGAGATTCCTGTTTTGACTGCCACATGCCCCCAAGTCCTACCGATATCCCGCACGTCGCAGCTCACCATCATCGGATTGGAATTCACCGGGACGAGGAATCCAATCAAGCAGGCGAACAAGCGGCCACGTTGGTCCCGATTCAGGACATTTCTCACTTGCCAGAGGTCGAACAGCAGCGTTGCCTGGCGATGGCGTATTTGGCACTTTCGAAAAAGATTGCCCAACCGAAAATATCGCAGGTGTATCTCCAGCGTGCCAACACGATCCTGGCACCCATTGTGCAGAGCGGTGTCCAGGACTCCGAGAGTTTGGCTGTATTGGCGCAAACTTATTTGGGTAGCGAACCGCAATCGGCCATCCGTTTAGCTCAGTTCGCATTGGAGCGTGGCGATCCGATGACCCCGGACACGGAAGTTCAGTTGCAGTTTGCGTTGAGCAATTCCTTTTTGGCGCTTCGGCAGATTCCCCCAGCGATCGCGGCGCTGGAGCGGTTGACCCAACTTCGTCTCCAGGGGGGGGATTGGTTTTTGCTTGCAGGCTGTCGCTACAACACGGGCAACTTAACGCAGGCGTTAAGCGCGGCTCGTCGGGCGGTGGAGATTCGTCCTGACGCTCCCAATTACCAAGCCCTCCTGGCGGAGTTGCTGACGCACCTGAATTTACCGGAAGAGGCGAGCCGCCATCGAGAGCTGGCCAAGCTTCTGGGGTATCGCGATCGTAAGTAGCCAAAACAGCCAATTCCCAACGAAAAATAGATAAAGAACCGAACATAAGAAACATTATCGGACGTTGCGGAGCGGTGTTTTGGGGGCCTAACCCTGGGCTCGATGGCGAGCCGCCATGTGAAAACTACCCGTCCTAACTCGACCCAAGCGAGGGGCCTGCGAAATTGTCCGTCGCTTACGCTTCGGGTTGGGATACTGCAATCTGCCACTCGCGCGAGGAGCTTTTAGTCTGAACATCCGTCGACAAACCTCGCCTGACCTGACTTCCTTGCGATAGCCGCAAAAACATCCCAGCCGAAAAGAATGGCGCAAAAGGGCTGGATCGCAAACCCGTACAACCGGTGCATTACTGCAGCTCGTTCTTAAAGCTGGGATGAATCCCAGCACTCCAAATTGCTACAAATCGCGATCCCGAACTCCCAGCAGGTACAGCACCGCGTCCAGTCCCATCGTGGAGACTTGATGCTCCGCTGCCAGGCGTACCACAGGCTTTGCATGGAACGCAATCCCCAAACCGGCTCTTGCCAACATCGGTAAGTCATTGGCTCCGTCCCCAATGGCGATGCATTGCTTGCGATCGACACCCTCATCGGCTGCGAGTTGATCCAGCAATGCTGCTTTGCGTTGTGCATTGACAATAGGGCCGATAACTCGACCAGTTAACTTTCGATTGATGATCTCAAGTTCATTTGCATAGACATGATCGATCGCCAATCGTTTTTGCAGGTAGTTGCCAAAATACGTAAACCCACCCGAGAGTATGGCTGTTCGATAGCCAAATCGTCGAAGGGTTGTCAGTAGTCGTTCAGCTCCCTCCGTGAGCACCAACCGCTCGGCGATCTTAGGCAAAACACTTTCAGGTAGACCTGCCAACGATTGGACACGTTTTCGGAGCGATTCGTCGAAGTCCAATTCGCCTCGCATTGCCGCTTCGGTAATAGCGCTAACCTCTTCGCCAACACCCGCTTCTTTGGCAAGCTCGTCGATCACTTCTGCTTGCAATAGCGTCGAGTCCATATCCAAGGCCACAACACGTCGACTGCGGCGAAAAGCATCGTCGCGCTGCCATGCCAAATCGAGATTGAGCCGGCTCGATAGGTCCAGCAGACTCGCCTTTAGCTGGGACGTGTCACGAGGTTCGCCACGCAGCGAAAACTCAACACACGCGCGTGTTAAGGAATTTGTTGCAATGCGTGGAGGACGTCCTGAAAGACGCGTGATGACATCGATATTCAGCCCTTGATCGGCTAACATTCGACTGACCGCGTGAAACTGCACCGCACTTATGGAACGCGCCAATAGTGTTAAAATGAATCTGGATTTTCCTTGGCGGCCTACCCAAGCATCATAGTCCTTGTCTCCAATCCTCTTTGGATTGCATTTCAAGCCATGCGAGCTTCCGCATTCTTGCATTTCGTGAATGATGCGATCGCTATCTTCGCCCACTGGGATCTGGACCAACATGCCAAGCAACAAAGATTGATGGATGACAGCTTGATTCACATCGATGATCGAGCATCCAAAGCTCGCTAACAACTCCGAGAGAGCGGCTGTCAATCCAGGTCGGTCTTCTCCGGTAAATCGAAACAAAATGAGACAGGCGGAAAAGGTAGCGGTCGGATGCATGGGGCTGGATACGGGCATTTAGGCAATCGGGCATTTAGGCAATCGGCAGAATTGTCGCCTTTCGCTCTGCGAAAGTGCGCTTCGTTTACGCACTTTCGCGGAGAAGCTATGTAGGGTTGAGTTTCAAAGAAAAATCCGGCACACTCGTTGGGAATATTCAAACACTTCATTCTCCAACGAGGGCCGAATTATGTCTAAGGTTATCATGGTTGGTTGCGATTTGCACGA
>JANMHA010000182.1:0-1621 GCA_031374925.1 Pirellula sp.
GTATCTTGCCCAAAATCTAAAATGCCGCTGGTGACAATATCTGCGCCATGTTCGTTAAGTTTAGCCGTTGCAATACAGCTTAACGGTTCTACAAACGGCGTTTTTATATCGTGGTTATTTAAACCCATGCCCCAGCGTAGCGTGTGAATCGCATAAGGGCCAATATCCCACAACGCGCCGCCGCCATTGGCCATACTGCGATTTATGCGGTACATACGCACCTCGCGCATTAAAAACGAGAAACTAGAGCGCACGCTTAAAATATCGCCAATCACGCCGCTGGCTACAAGCTCGGCAACGCACACATGTTGCGGATGAAAGCGATACATAAAGCCTTCCATGACTTTTACGTCAGCTTTTTTGGCGGCATTTTCAATCGCATCAATATCTTGTAAAGTCGTCGCCATCGGCTTTTCAATCAACACATGCTTGCCTGCATTAATCGCCTTAATCGCCCATTCAGCATGCTCTTCATTCGCCATCGGGCAGTAAATCGCTTCTACATTTTTGTCTGCAATTAGGCTTTCTAAATCGTCATAACAAGCCACATAACCATCGTAATTAGGTGCATATTTTTCTAGTGTCGCTTTCGCCGCGCTTGCACGCCGGCTGGCAATCGCCACTAATTGGGAGTTCGACGCTTCGATAATCGCAGGAAGCAAACGCTCATTCACCCTTGCTGCGCCTAAAATTCCCCATTTAAGTTTTTTATCAAGCACATTAATTCCTTTAATCTAAATTTAGCGCTATTTGAAAAAGCTATTTGAGAAAGCTAAGATATTTCTTCAAACCAGTATTAAATGGAATCTCAACAGGGTTCGCTACAGCTACATATTTTCCGTTTTCTTTTGTTATCACAACTAAAAAATCACTACGAATTATATTATCATTGATTTTAGTGGCAAGCCGTGCATGCGCTATACCTCCCATAGAAAAACAAACTCCAACAGACAGTACAAATACAACAATGACAGCAAATTTAGAGTGCTGAGGACTAAGATATAAACTTGCAGAAAACAGTAAAATATTAAACCAAATTAACAGCATAAAGCTTTCTCCTAACGGGCGCCCAAGCCAATTTAAAATTCTGAGGTTTGGCGCAAGAATTACGATTAACCAAACTACTAAGCTGAATAGAAATGCCATTCGAGCATTTGATATTACTTTTATAAACTCTGTTCTTGCTAATGCTTCTTTAAGTTCAGTCGCGTCATTTCTATCAATTTTTTTAGAAAAAAACTTAGAAATTGCTCCATATGTAACTACTACAATAAACATGATAACTAAATAAGCTAGGGAAGAATAAACGTAGTGAATTAAGCCAAAAGTTTTATTCACGTCCAAGCCAAGAATGGAAAAATATGAAACTTCATATGCCCAGCCCCAAAAGGCCAAAGGAATGCATAAAATAAGTATTACGAACGCTATATTTTTCATTATTGAAAATAAATCCTAATTAACTAAGGTCAAGAATAGATTTATACTATGCTTTCCACTTAATCGAACAGCCAATGCTCGCAATTTGTTCTGTTGGCCCATCGCCAGTTTCGGCAACCAGTTTCATGGCGTTGAATAAATCACGTGAGCTATTAGGCGCAGTTTCTTTGCGGCTTTCATCAAA
>JANMHA010000371.1:0-19677 GCA_031374925.1 Pirellula sp.
TGAATAGTGGCCGGGTAGGAGGAACGCGCCATAACAAAGAGCTCCTTGCGTTTGCTTGGTAAAGAAACAACAACGCAAGAAACCTACATCGCAATCGCTGGCCAGGTCGGAACATAATCACGGTGGCCACTGTACGCTTACGGCAAGCGACGCCTGGCGGTTAATGAGTTGTCGGCGGACAGCACATCTTCTGTGCACAGGTCGTTTGCCTCAGGCAAGTTGGAAACGAGACTGTTACAATTTCACTGGTCCTGAATCGCAGTATGAGCAACCACTATGTCCTACGTCACCCGTATTCTTTCACAGATTGAATCTGGAGATCTGTTGGCGGCAGAACAGCTTTTACCGCTAGTGTATGAGGAATTGCGGAAGTTGGCGGCGGCGAAACTAACTCAAGAGGCTCCCGGTCAATCTCTACAACCGACGCTCCTGGTCCATGACGCGTATGTCCGCCTGGTCGATGTCGACGCGCATCCACAATGGAACAGCCGTGGGCATTTCTTTGGCGCTGCCGCCGAGGCGATGCGCCGTATCCTCGTAGAACATGCGAGGCGTAAACGAAGCGAGAAACATGGTGGCAAAATGCAACGTGTCGATCTCGACGTGATTCACCCCGAGCTTCCAACACGCGACGATGAGCTGATTGCTCTCGATGAAGCGTTAAGCCGGCTCGATGAAAAATGGCCTGAAAAAGCCAAATTAGTTAAGCTGCGGTACTTCGAGGGCTTTACCATTCCAGAGGCTGCCGATGCCTTAGGAATTTCGCAGGCCACCGCCGAACGCTATTGGAGTTTCTGCAAAAAGGCAGCTTCATGGAAAACCCGCCTGTCTCCTTCGATGGCACCATCGAGCTCGACAAGAAAATCCTCGACGCAGGCCTCACCGCTGGGCTGAGAGCAGATCAAGCGGTCGTAATCGGCTCTGCGAATCACAGCGTGCTCAAATCTTTGAGCCGAACGCTCAATGAAATGCCACGAGTCATGCTGCGCGATCCCAAGGAAGTCGGTATCGATCCGATTGTTCGACCGCGCTCCAAAGAAATTCCGGCAGACCATGTGAACAGTCGTTATCAATTAGCCGGCGAAATCGCCCGCGGTGGCATGGGAGCCATTATCAAAGGACGTGACATCGATCTAGGTCGAGATCTGGCGATCAAAGTGTTGTTAGATTCCCACAAGGACAAGCCTGAGGTCGTACAGCGATTTATAGAGGAAGCTCAAATCGGTGGCCAACTGCAACATCCGGGGATCGTACCCGTCTATGAACTCGGCCAGTTCGGCGACGAGCGACCCTTCTTCAGCATGAAGCTAGTCAAGGGGCAAACTCTAGCGCAAGTGCTTGGTGCGAGGAAGCATCTGTCTGAAGACCGCGCCAAGTACTTGGGCATCTTCGAGCAGATCTGCCAAACGATGGCTTATGCACATAGTCGGGGTGTGATCCATCGCGATTTGAAACCAGCCAATATCATGGTGGGTGCCTTTGGCGAAGTGCAGGTGATGGATTGGGGCCTGGCCAAGGTACTGGCTGTTGGTGGCATCGCTGATGAAAAGAAGTCGCTCGAAAAGCAGACCGAGGTCAGCATCATCCGCACGCTGCGGAGTGTGGGTAGCGATTCGCCCGGATCACTGGGTTCGCAAACGCAAATGGGAAGCGTGATGGGTACGCCGGCCTATATGTCTCCCGAGCAGGCACTCGGTGAAGTCGATCGACTGGATGAACGGACCGACGTGTTTGGGCTGGGTGCCATCCTGTGCGAAATTCTCACAGGCAAACCTCCGTATGTGGCAGCCAGCGGCGAGCAGGTCTCTCGTATGGCCAGCCGTGGCAAGCTAGAGGACTGCTACGCAAGGCTCGATGCATCGATTATTGACCACGAACTGTTGCAAATCGTGCGCGATGTACTGGCGCTGGAGCCAGATGATCGATTGCGTGATGCAGGCGTCCTGGCGGAGCGTTTTTCCCGCTACCTCGAGTCGGTCGAGAGCCGGTTGCGTCAAGCGGAAATCGATCGGGCGACAGAAACGGCGCGAGCCGAGGAAGCTCTAAAGACGGCGGCACAGGAGCTGGTGTCGCGCAAAGAAGCTCAGGGGCGGGTTGTCGAAGAAAAGCGACGTCGAAGAATGACGATGGCCTTGGCAGCTTCCTTGCTGATCGGAATGATCATCAGCGGTTGGTTTGCCGTCCATGCCGGTAGGCAACGGAGTCTTGCATTTATTGCACAACAACAAGCCGAACAAGAGCGTAAAGTCGCAGACCTCGCACGCGAGGACGCAGAATTAGAACGTAATCGTGCAGGAGTATCCGAACAAACCGCAATGGATGAGCGCGACAAATCGAATGCGATCAACACCGAGCTAACCAAGAGCAAAGAGAATCAGAGACGGTTGCTGTACGGGGCCCAAATGAACTTGGTCCAGAAAGCCTGGGAGATGGACGACGCGATCCAGGTTCAGAAGCTGCTCAACGCCACGCGCCAGCGTCCTGGCGAAACCGACCTGCGGGGAATCGAGTGGCACTACTGGCAGCTCAAGCTGCACGAGGAAGATCGAGTTCTCCAACTGCCATTGCGGGTGTTTTATCGAGGGGTTCGTGACTTACCTTCCGGCGTCAGATCAGGATCACCTCCCAAAGATGTCGCCGTAGGAACAACGCTCAGCCACGACGGCAGGCGGCTGGCCGCGATTACGCGCTCCGACGATCCTTCCAATACGGATTTGGTTCTGAAAGTCTGGAGCACCGAATCTGACAGCATTGAGCCGATCTTTTCGTGGAATCTTCCTTACAAGACAGTACCCATGTTTCCTGCGGGCACAACCAGAGCGCTGACAAATTCCCCGCTGGACAACCGGCTGGATGGCTGCCGAATCGAGTTTCTCGACGCCGAGCGGGTGGTGATTTCAGCCGGCTCGGAGCTCCAGACCTTTCGATTAGACGCGACCGCAGAGGCGCAACCAGTACAGGCTCACCCGCCCATTACTGTGCGACCGGGATTTAAGTTCAATCAGGACGGGTCGCGTATTGCGACACCCGGCGTAATTTCGAAAGAAGGCGAATCAAATCCTCAGCCGACAATTCTGATTCTCGACGGTCGAACTGGCGAGCAGATCGATCAATTCCCGAATCCGATTCCTAATGCTACGGTGAGAGCCCTCAGCCCGGACGCCACGCGCATGGTCGTCCAGAGTCGGGCTTCCTTTCAAATTGGAGTCCAGACCAATCCAGGTCCTGACCTACAGTTTGCGATCGTGGACGTAGCGACGCGCAACAGCGTCACCGTGTCTCCTCGGTCCATGCGAATCCTAAACAATCATCCTGCGGCAGGGTCCGTCGGGACTGAGTTCAGCCCCGACGGAACTCGCTTGGCTGTGGATCATCCTGCATCCGGGTCAGTGACCATCGTTGATGCGGCAACAGGAAGCGAGCTCTTTAGCATTCCCAACAACGCACATTCATTAAATATGAGTAGTTTATCTTCTAGTGGGACAAGCTCTCGGTTCAGCCCGGCACCCTTTGTTGCGTTCAGCTCGGACGGAAAGTGGCTCACATCTACCTCTGGCATTAATCAAGTGACAAAGGGACTGAAGGTCTGGGAAGCAGCTACCGGCAAACTTGGCACGGAATTCAAGGGCCACACGAGTGCTCCAGCCAGGACGCCCTCCGAGCCGAGTGGGGCCTCGGCTAGCGCCTTTGCACGTCCGAATGGCGACGTTCTTCCTTCAGGACGAATCTCGGCGGTCTCCTCCGATCGCCGCTGGACCGCAAGCGCGCCGGCATCGAGTCGTGCGATGGTTGGGCGAGGAGGGCCTGTTGCGACCTGGACCTCTGGTGAGCCACCCTTTGAAATCGAGCTCAAAGACGGCAGCGGGCGTATTCCACCGCACGTGCTTCCACTGGCTGCGCCTGCAGAGAAGCTGACTTTCAGCCCCGACGGTAGTTTACTGGTGTCCGTGAGCGTCGATGAAAGCGTCACGCTGGACGAAGCGGCCGAGCTGAAGGTATGGTCGGTGGCCACTGTTTCTCATAGCCAATGTTCGCAGAAATATCATAGCCAATACTCGCGAAAATATAGGTGGAGTTCAAACGACTGGCTTTCAGATTCTGGACGCCGCGACGGGAGCACTGCGCTGGGCCGAGGATAGTCCTGTTGCGAACCCGGTTTTCTCGTCCGATGCTTCGCAGCTGGCGGGAATCCGTATGTCGACCGATGTTGGCGGAGGCTTGCCATCGGCTGCCATCGTGGTCTGGGAAGCAGCCACCGGCAAGGAGGTCGGCGAAATCCCGTTACCAACAAATCACAGCGTCTTGACATTGGCCGTAAATAACAAAGGTATACACATCGCGGCCGCCACGGAAGGTAGCGTTACGCTGTACGACGTGGCGACCGCGACGCCACTTCATGCGTGGGACGGCACGTATAAACATGTCTGGTTTGCCCCGGACGGTCAGCGTCTCGTCGCCATTTATTACTCGGATTTGCGCCAGGAAGCGAAAGTCTTGGACGTCGAGACTAGGCAGGAGATGCTGTCGCGGAAGCTCACGAATGCGGGAAGGGGGGTGAGTTTCATAGGCGACGAAGGAACTACCACCGGGCTTCGGTCCTTGCCAGCGCAAGCGGAAGCTGAGGGCCTGGTCGATTGGCTCTCAGCGGCGGATGGGGACAGTCAATTCCTCACCCGCAGCCAGATCGCTGAGCAGATCAAAACAGATCCCTTCGTGAGCGCCGAAGCGAAAGCGATCGCGCTGAAACTGGCGTCGAACTTGCGACGCAGCCCCGATGCTCTCAGTTTGCAAGCCTCGAAGATCCTGAATTCTCCCACCCAACCCCGCGACGAATACCAACTATCGCTCGATTGGATCAACGAAGCGGTGGAACAAGACAAGGAGAACAGCTCCTATGCGAGCTGCCAAGGAATCGCAACCTAGCAGCAACGATAGCAATTGCGAATCCCATCGCCTGCTTATTCTGGCGAAGTCCTGTTTATGGACTGGATCGGTGGTATTGTAGCGGATTCGAATGACCTCATGGTTTGGGGTATGTTCGGCCAATCGCAAGATAAAATCGCCATGATCGTCGTTTTAGCAAAAACCCAAGCAGACCTACCGGACCGACTCGATGAATGACGTGGATATGAATTACGAGGCTAGTGAAACGCACTTTGCAAAATTGAGACTTTTTATTGAGGACATAGCTTGTGATAATTCTCTTTTCAAGCATGTCGTTGAAAGCAACAAAGGTTCATCTACGTGCAATGAGGTGGTGCCGTAGCCGGGATCCAGCCGCTTCCATAAGCTAGACCATAACAACCGTGGACGTTGGCGCTGGCTGCTTGCTGTAGGACTGATACATCAGATAGACTGAAGCGGTTAGCGGCTGGGAAGCGGGTTGGCTTCTGCCGCTTGGACTTGTGGACGGGCTAGTTGGTCATACGCAAGGAGCTGCGGTAAACGTGCTACCAAGCCTGCAAGATCGGCCTAGCCGGTAGCCAGCAACCAACAGCTGACATTGGGTAAGACGATCCTATGATGATGGCCTGTCGATGTTCATCCCACCGACGGCAAAAGCACCGGGATTCTGAAAGATCCGCATGGCCTGGCCGTTCGTCAGTCGCCTATCCAAAACGTTTTGACCTCGCCACAAAAGAGCGAATTGTTGAGGCGGTCCCCAATGGAATCTGATGGAAAAATAGGAGCTCGATTCAGCGGTGCCAAACATCCCCGAAGGGGTACTCTGTTCCTTTCTTGTTATCCGGATCTGGTGAATCGTGTAATTTTCCGGAACGAGAATGGTATCGCTCGGCCAAACTCCGGTTTCGGGGCGCAGAACTTGGAATGCCAATTCCCCGAGCATATTTCCCAGTTGGCCGTCGTGGGTACCTGTCGAGCGTTGGGGAATTGGAACATTGTACTGGGTTATACGAGTGATCAATCGTACGGGAGACTGAATGTGCCTTTCGGGCGGTGGCGGGGGAACTGGACGATCCCAATAGCGAACAATTACCGCTCGCCAATTTGGGTGTTCAACGCCATCGGCAATACCGGCGACAGCGGCGGCTTCTTCGCCTTGGCCCACCGAGCTGGCGACGGCAAAAGTCGGCCCGGCGGCAGTTCGTAAGCAGGCGAGTACGGCGTTAGCTCGTTCATTGCTCAGTTGCAAGTTAAATTGGTTGGTCGCTGTTCGGCTCGCTAGCCCAACCAACCTTACGCTCCCGCCGCTTCTTAGTACTGGGGCAACAATTGATTGCAGGTGGCTTGAGTGCTGGGGCTTGATATGAGCGGAACCTATATCAAAATTAGCTAGACGCGTAACAGTGTCATGGCCGTTCGACCAAAGTTGTGTAATTGTTCCAGGATGCGACATTTAGATTTCCTTTTTTAAGGTTCTTCTTGGAACTTGGAATTTAGTGGCTTGGTAGGAAAATGCTAGGGATTCGGTATCCTTTTGGGATGAACGAATTAACCACAGACTCATTATCACGAGTGTCCCAACGGGATACTCTGCCTTGCCAGCACGAATTGCGGCCTCACCACCCTTGCTGATCGCAGAATCGATCACCATGAACATCTACATGGGTGTTGATTACACATTGTGTAGCGGTTGGTGCGTGCATCAGAAACCTCGAACAAAGCCATCTAGTTTTTCAAGCGATGCTAGAAAGTTGCGATTTGAGAGGAGTGGATCAAGTCGGCGCTCTACTAGCCGCTCTTCTAGCGTCTTAACAGTTCCCTGAGGCCATGCCAAAGGAGCGATGGCAAACCACAACATCGTTGCACCTACCGCAATCAAGATTCTCATTCGGTACGCTTCTTTGTTTTAGGGACGAACTAGTAATTCTCCGGCTCGGCGCCGGCAAACAAATTCTTAATGTACCTCATCTTCAGTTTACATGGGCTGGCGAGCTGCTAGGAGGCGAATGTTTGGCTGGGAGCTGAGTAAACACCGACGCTCCGGCGTGTCAAACCGGAGAGAGTTGATTGCCCTGACACGGGCATTCTTCCCTGATTTACCGGAAATCCGGGCGTTCCAGTTTCGGCACGGCTCGCCCCGAAATGTCGTTGACAACAGCGACCAAACGCTTAGCAACGATCCGAGCCTCGCCGATGCTTCCAGCGTACCAGCTCCACAGTTCATCGCCAACATCGAGATCAGTATCGGAAGAGATGCAGAAAACATGTGAATCAAACAGGTCACCCTCTTGATGCTCCACAATTTCAACAGCACCAAGCAACTCTTTCGTGGGAACATAGAATCCAAAGACATCGAATGTGTTAGGTTTCAACGTCGTCGCAGCCTGTAACATCTCAATATAGTGAGGCCCGAGACCCCATTTCAAACGACTTTGGTCAGACATTGCCGAACTGATGCAAAATCGCGGAGTTTCCATAACGTCGGGAACGCACCATCGCACCTGCACGTGTCCGTGTGATCGCATCGCACGACTACGATCGGGGAAAAGCAAGCAGCGGTCAGGTGTCACGCGATCAGCATCAATGTAGATTTCCTCGCCACCAAAAGCGGCACGCCTGGCGTGAACGCACTCAAGGGGTTCGCCGTACGCTACAGACGCGAACTCCTGCCGCACCTGCCATTCGAGCCGTTCCGACAGTGGCGACGGAAAATAGCCGAAGTGGTGATTGTCATCGGAGAAGAGCGACGTAATCGAAGCGTAGTCGTAGTTGTTGGGAAAGCGTCGAAAGTAAACGACCGTTTCGTATTGGGCTGGAAACATGGGACGTTCGGAGGGATTTCAGTCGGGTAACGGCGGCCATCATCCGGCACGAGTGAGTAAGGTCTCTATGTTAAAAACGGCCGATCGCATGCTCGGCTTTGTTATCGCATTTCCGCGTATTGGGAAACGACCAATCCAAGTTCCGTCAATCGTCTGCCCAATGTCTCAGCATCTTCGACCGATTGCAATGCAATCGAGGGATTATCGCCATCGAGACAATCCTCAAAACACTTCTTGGTTTCTCCAAGCGATAGTTTAGCATACTCGCGAATTGCCATCACCGCATCAATTCGTCGAGCATCATCTGTTACGGAATTCAAAACGATCACTTTTCCCAAATAGCTATTGGGATTACCTGTTTCCACAAAGTTTTTGAGGTACTCGGAGAGTGGACACGCAGTACCTGTCTCAAACAGTACGCCGGAATTTCTGTCAACAATTATCGGGCCATTTCCATCCAAAGAGACCAGTGGATTGACATCCCCGTAGTAAAAGACCCAGCCAAAATCATGTGTCTCTGTATAATCTGTGAACACCGTCAAAGTCACTGTTTCGTCAACGTGCAGGCTTCGAAGGTAGGTTGCGACAAGTTTGGTTGCTTCCTCTTTGTTCACGACTGTCTTCACTGCGATAATTGGTAATTCTCCGGCGCGGCGCCGGCAAAGACCTGCTAAATATACCCCATCTGGCTGGTCGAATGGGCCGGCCAACTGCTTGGAGTTGGATGTTTGGCTGGTAGCCGAGTAAACGCCGATGCACCGGCGTGTCAAACCGGAGCGAGTTGCGGTCAAAGCCGCCCGGGGCATCAATCACCGAAAAGCTTCTCGCCACTTTTCTCAAGATACAATTACAACGCGGCGGCCAAAACGCACCAGAGGATGATTGGTCCAAAAATCGCACCCAGCAACAAGCCGAATCGACGAATTAAAAGGAAGCCAATCCCAGAACCAATGGCTGATAAGGACAATCCACACCAAACAATGGTTACAGCTTCTCTGTCCACGCTCCACGGAGGATGAGAGATCGTTAGCTCATGAGCCGCAATCGCTACAATTCCGATTGCGACTAGAACCAACGAGGTAGGCACTCGAGATAACCATGAAGTCATCTCGCGAGGCGGGCTTTTATTAGCGGCGTCAACATCGCCGCAATTCTCAACTTCGTACGGGTTTGGATTTGGCACGGATCTATGTGGAGGAGCGGCAGCTATGCTTGTTCCCAAGAGAGGAATCGCTTAGTGCAGCTAAGAGGCGGCGATCAAAGCGGTCAGCACGTTGTAGGAACCGTGCCAAGCAATCGCCGCACAGGCCGCAATGCCGGTTGAAACCAAGCCGTTGCCGACACGGGAAAACCAGCCAGTGAGTCCTCGAATCTCGGGTTCCCGAACTTGAGACGCGACTCCAGGTGCGGCGAGCCGACGTCGCCATGATGGGATCGACCAAGCGAAGAACAAAGCCGTGCAGGAGACGGCTACGAACGCCATCAACGCGGCGGTCACATACAGCACAATGAGCGAGATCATAAGGATTCCCCTTTCCGACGAACCAGTAATTCCCCGGCGCGGCGCCGGTAACCACATTCCAATGTACTCCATTCGAATGGTTGAATGGGCAGGCGAGCTACTCGGAGGTGAAAGTTTGGCTTGGAGCCGAGTAAACACCGACGCTCCGGCGTGTCAAACCGGTGCGAGTTGGGGGCATCCCTAGCGAATCAAGAACTGCCACTTGGGCTTCTCGAACATGGGATTGAGTTCTGGCTAACTTCTTAAGTCAAAAAAACCCAGGTCGAGCAAGCGACCGCACATGTCAGGTGAATGACGACGCAGAATCCAGTCCTTCATTCGTTATCGGTCAATTCATGGCGTTTGCCTTATTTCCATGCTCGTTTGATGGCTAATCGTCACAGTTAGTACTTGATCTGGATTTGTACACGACATGCGTACCGTGAGCATGTCGCCTGCTGGATTGCGAAAGGCAATCTCAAATCTCGAGTCGACTTCAACCGGAACATTGGTCTTTGCCTTCCAACCGGAACTTCCGAGCGCCGAAAGGTAAAACCTGACAAGATCTTCCTGACTCTGTTTCGATTCGAAAGCGAGTTCGGTCGTGGGAGCATCAACGTACCGCAATTGCATAGTTTCCTTCGGAACGGGAAACTCCACTGGTAGCAACTTGGTAGAGACTTCGACTCGGGTTTTGCCCTTTTGATCTTTTGCCCATTCGGGACAAATGGTTGTATTGAGCAGAATCGCGTTCTGCCTAAAGAAAAGCACGTTGTAAACTGTCGGGTCCGTACCGACCATTCCGAATGGCTCCCATCCTTGCTCTTCAAATCGTTTGCGGCACTCCTCGGAAGTCTCTACGGCGTTTACCTCGGTGACATAGACGGACCACTGCGGACTGGCTTGAAATTTTCTTGGCGTCAAGGACGCTGGTACCAGTGCTCGTACGTCAACATTTCCGTGCAGAGTGATCGAAACGCCCCAATTGAAACCTTTCCCACGCTGAATTGTCGATGAAGCGAAAAATCCGTTGCGTGTGAAGGTGCATTTTGCGGACGAATTGCTGACGGTGCTTCCCGGCAATTCGGTCCACATTCGCTCGTTGAATGCGTTTCGCTGAAACTGAAGGATCTTCTTGAATTCGACATCGGGGGCCATTGCGTACGACAGTGAATTCACTCGTCGATTGATCGACTCACTTGCGATTGTCATTGCCGGAAAGGTCATGAGATCGAGTACCTGTACGGCCTCGGCAACAGTCGCCGGTACTACATGCGTCGGCTGAACTGGGACACGGGCAGTCTCTTCGAAGCCGCAACCAGTAAACAGTAACGAAACAAAGACGAGAAACGCGATGAACTTGTTGTAATAGGTCATGATGTCGCGGCATCGGTTAGAGACGACACAGTAGCCGATAACTTACAATTCTCATTGGCAGGGCCGGTAAGCACATACGTTAGTGTATCCCATCTTGCTGGTGGAATGGGCAGGCGAGCCGCATGGCGGTGAATGATTGGCTGGTAGCCAAGTAAACCGACGCACCGGCGTGTCAAACCGGTGCGAGTTGGCGACAAAGCAGCCGAGCGTCGCGGTGAGGGGACCGCGCGGGCGGCAACTCCGGTCCATCGCTTGGCTAAGGCATTTTTGTTTTCCGACTTATCAGGATGTAGCACCCTGCACATCCCAGAATGATCAACGATGTTACACTCCGCCAAGTGATTGGTATGCAGAATTGCTTCGCTGTATATTGGTCTAAGTGCCCAGCACCACTACTGCCCGGTTGGCATTCCAATGGAGGACCAATCCGATTTTCAACATCTTCCTCTCTAACCGATTCATCGTTTATGTCGCCAAAAAACGTCGTCAATGAAATTGCACCGACAGTGGTACCGACGCTTCCAAGGCTATTGATCGTAACAATTCCGTCTTTGGCAATGTCAATCTTCGTCCAGTTCGAAGGAATGGTAATAGTTGGCTCAAGTGGACGAAGATCGCCCGCAAGTTGGCAGCATAGCTGGCCCGACGGATTGATCCCAAGTTGGATCGATCTTAGCCAAATGGGGTTTTCGTATTGCTGATCGACAGTTTGGATGTATCCTCGGCCGCTAACCGTTAGGTCTCGCCAATCCGTCGTCGCAACTGTTGATTTTCGGTTTTCACCGAATATCAACATTGCGGCCGCGATGGCAGGCATTAAGCCCAAGAGCATGATTCGAATTGATTTCATATTAGACCTCCATGCCCTAACGATTGAAATCACGCGGTTGCGGCCGGAGACTTTGACTTCAGGCAGGACGCGATCCGCCACTCGCGTGCATTTCGTAGTTCTGTGGTGTTTTCAGTTTGGCTACCAATCTTGAGCCCACGATTCGGCCCAGAACGCCGCCAATTATAGCAAATCCAGGTAGGAGATAGTTCCTGCCAATGTCAATCATCGTTTGGGAAGCCTTTACGCGGAACGGCCATTCATCGTTGAACCACGCCGCGACAAGTGTCAGCGTCGTTGCCGCCACGCATCCGCAGAGAATCCCGCGAATTACGAAGGCAGCACTCCGTCCTAGTTGTTTGCCGCCAAAGCATATTGATAGAAAAGTAATTGCACCAGCAAGCGCGGCCCACAGTATCCACGCAAGATGATGCACCTCCAGGTTAGTTTCAGTTTTCCAGGTTTCAATCCAGTCCTTAGGCGCAATCGACATCAACAGCGCTGCTGATATCGCCCCGATGACAATCCCGGCTACGCAGCCAACGATACCACGCAATACGATCCTTCTGAGCATAAGTATGCGCCACCGGATTTGACAACAGAACTAGTAATTCTCCAGCACGACGCCGGCAAACACAGTCTCAATGTACCCCATCTGGCTGGTTGAATGGGCAGGCGAGCGGCTTGGAAGTGAATGTTTGGCTGGTAGCCAAGTAAACAACGACGCACCGGCGTGTCAAACCGGAGCGAGTTGACGGTTTGACAGAATTTGCATCGGTTTGTCCGACCGCTGCAAGCTGAGAAATGCTCCAACTCGCGGTGGTGGAGGGTGACCTTCGCACTCTGGCCGCCGCGAGCCAAGCTGCGTTTTTGCGTGTCGCGACATTTGAATTCGCTCAAATCGCTCAGTCACGCTCGTGAGCCAAACTGCAATTTGTATAGAATGAACGACCTACCAAGATTGCGACAGCAGTTCGTTCAGTTGCGACAGCCTCTCCCATTAAACTAGGGCATGAAATGATGAAATTGAAAGCCTGGAAAGCCGTCCGCGTCGGAGTTGTCTTTGGACTGTTTTTCGAGAGTCTGTTTGCGACTGATGTCCTATGGTTGGCCAAAGCGGTTGCACAGGGTGACCAGTCAAAACAGACCCAGAATGTGCATACGTTGAAATTGTCCAGCAGTTTCTTTGCCACACCCATTTCTTTGCATCAAACACGACCAGCGTCGATCACTTCGATCAAGCTGGCAGCTACACTTACGTCCGGCCAAGGCAGTGGAACACTGGAGCTGAATCATACGGCATTAAAGTTCGACGACTTCGGTGATTTTGAAGTTTTTGGTGCTCACAAATCCGAGTCGATCCCCGTTCAATTCATTGGGGTCGAACCGACAAGTGACAAGTTTCTCGGAGACAAAGTGCCTGCAGACGATCCGCAGCGGTCTTTGTTCAAACTGATTTTGCCTGAAGGATTTTTCAGTCTCAGCCTCGTTCCGGAATCGGCATTGCAAGATTGCCGTTTGATCGTTCAACGAGATGGCGGCGTTATCAACATCATTCCACTGGGTCGCGAATCACTGGCCGTGGGGAATCCAAAAACAATTGACTCAAAGGATACACTTCCCACGACCGATCACATTGACCTTTCGAGCGAGTATTTGCTCACCGAAATCGGCTTAAAGGATTTCCGGATCCAAGGAACATTGGGTAGCGAAGCGAAATTTTATCTGAATCCAAATCATCAAGGATTCAACATGTGGGGCGAAGAGGGAATGTCAACACTGATGGGTTGGCAACCGCGAAGTGTTGATCTGCGTTTGCAAAATACCCTGGACCCTAGTGGCAAGGGACGCAAGCAATTCGAACTCGTTACCAACGGACCACGACAGACTCGCTATTTTCTCATTGTTTCACCATCAGAGAGTCGACACCGGTTGGTAATCAGACGCGAAGAAACGGTTATTCACCTTGTACCTATGCGAGCCACTGCAGGCACTCTTTCGAATTAATTTACAAGCGCTCAATCACCGAGCGCCCCGAAGTAGTTGGACATCCCCATCCATTAATTGGACAGCAAGGTTTTGTCCGGAATTCGTGAATTTAAGGTTCACAATCGCCTTCTTCATGTCGAGTGCCAAGCTCTCCATGAAAGTTGTCAGATTCCAAAACCTCACTTTCGAATCAACGCCTCCTGAGACGAGAGATAGTCCATCGAGCGAGAATACCAATGCTCTAACTTGGCCGTTATGGCCAATCATCGTCGCTAGTTCCGTGTTCGATTTGTAGTCCCAAATCTGCACATCTCCATCCTTGGTGGCGGTGGCCAAGAGATTCCGACCATTTCCCTTGGGGGCAAAAGCGATCGCAGTGATGTTGTCATTCGCCAGCCAGGTAGTCAATGGACTTTGCGGAAGTTTTAGCGGATGATCACCTAGAATGACACCGGTCAGAAAACTCCCGTCGGCTGAAAACGCAAGCGTGTTGGATTTACCCTGCAGTTCGCCCAAAAGCTCACCCGTTTCGAAGTTCCACAGTGAAATGTCGGACATCGTATGACCATCATCTCTTTGATAACCTGCGACGGCAAGTATTGGCGAAGAGGGCGAAATGGCCATCGAGATTAAACCATGTTTGGGACTAAGCTGATTGACTACTACGCCTGTTTGTAAATTCAGTACTTTGATGACTGCGGGTTGTGGCTTCCTTAAAGCGTCTTGAAACTGAGTTTTCTCCAGAATGCCTATGGCCGCGAACCGTCCATCCGGCGAGAGCGTGTAACGATAGGAAGATGCTTGCCCGTACGGTGTTGGACTTTGCTTCCAATTCGGCGTTCGACAATTGGTGAATTGAATCTTATGTCCTCCCGCAATTATCTCGTCGCCACCCTTTCCGAACGCGAGATCTCTCATGATCGATGGAAGTGAGGTTGCCGCAACGCCGAAGCCATCGGAAACGCTCCATACATAGACTCGTCCGTCACCAAACTGTGCAGCTACTTTCTCGCCATTGCTCGACACAGCGACGGTAATAACTTCATCATGAGACGACGACCAGAAATTACTGCCCTTCAATGACCGCAGATTCCAGAGTTCGTCCTCCCAAAAGCCGGTAGACAACGACGCGATTTTTTTGCCGGTTGCGATATCGACTTGAATAATGCCCTTGTTGCCGCCTACGAATACGCTTTTTCCATCAGGATGAAATGCAACTGTTCGATAGAATTTTGGCGGATTCGAAACACCACTTCGAAGTTCAATTGTTTGTTGGCAAGATTGATCGGCGATCTTCCAGATCATAGCGGTCATCCAGCCTGCTGTCGCCAAATGAATCCCATCTGATGAAAACGTCAAAGCTGTCAACGGGCCTTTCTGCTGTTCGACGGTGCCAATCAATTTCGATGAGTTCGCGTTCCACAATTGAATCTGATTTCCAAGGACCGCCGCTACAATATTGCTGTTGGAAACGGCGCAGTGCGATACTCCATCAATTCCCCTTAGTTCTGCGACCTTGTTATGGGTGGTCGAGTCGTAGATGCGCAATAGAGAGCGGTTGTCCAATACAGCCAGCCTTCGGCCATCGGGCGACAGTGCCAGCAAGTGTATCTTCGAGACGCCTTTGGCATCTCTTTCGCCAATGCCTTCCACAGGAATTGCAATCGGTTGCTCACTCAAATTGTGCCACAGTAGCACGTCGGATCGTCCTGCAATCGAACCGGCGACCAATTGCCCGTCTGAGGCGATTGCTACATTTTCAAGCGGCTGTTCATGCGTGATTGACTCTTGCCGAGTTACGAGCTGTGCCCGGCCGTCAAAATTGACGATATCGGAACCAATCACGAAAAGCGGTTCCAAACCGTTCCGGGTTCCCACTGCAGTCGGCGGTTTCGATTGCGGATCGTTCCCCCCGCCAATCAACATGGCGGTATCGAAGAGTAAGGCATTTTTGCCTACGGGAAATGCCAACAAACTACCATTGTCCGAAGCCGACAAGCATTTGTTAAACAAAACTTTTTCAACTTGAACGAACTTGAAACTCTCGGCTTGTTTCCAATTCTTCGTACTCCAGATGCCAATTGTCCCTCGTGGTGCGTCAACAACAGCCAGATAATCGGATTGCCCAACGAAGATCGCATCTAAGTTGCCGCTATCGGATTCCAGCTTGTGTCGTTTGTTCCCCGACTTCATATCCCAGATGTCGACGTACGACGCTCCAGCATAATTTGCTACACTGACTAGCAGATTCGCATCTTTTGATAGGACCAACTTGCCCGAGCCTCCTCCGAAACGAGCTGGCTCGCGAAAATGATTTGTTTCCGTGCCACTGATAAGATCCCATAGCTTGATTGGGCCACCACGAGTTGCGGTAATCAATTTCGAACTGTTTTCCCAAAAGGCTACTGCATCGATGTAGGAACGATTCTGGTCTAGCGTCATCAACTCGTTTCCATTGGTCGCATCCCAGAGACGCGCCGTTTTGTCGACGCTGCCAGTTGCGATGCGCGTGCCGTCCATCGAAAAGCAAACGCAGAGAACTGCGCCTTGATGCCCTTTTAGACGAGCGATCTCTTCGCGACGGGTCAAGTCGTAAACTTGAACCTCTGCGTCGATAGTCAATGCAAGCAACCGTTTGTCCGGAGAAAAGAAAAATTGATTAGCACCTGGAAAACTGGCGACTTGCTCGCACGTTTCAGCAGAACAAAGATTCACAACGCGATCTTTGGCACCTGAGATGTATCTCGCAGCCGATGCGAATAATTTGCCGTCATCGGAATAGGTTACCATGTCAACAAAGCGATGATGCAACTCGAATTTGACCGTTTGAGTTGCCAAATCCCAAACCAGTATCTTGTCCCTGCTGACCGATAACATCTGGTCTCCATTCGGCGATATCGACACGCAACCGCAGTCTTCCACGTGCTTTAATGCCGTTTCACGGTGGGCCAGCCGATTAAAATATTGCCAAGGGAATCCGCGAAGATCCGATTCACCTTCTCGCGGTCGCTGCTCTTCGAGCCAATAGCGAGTCTTGGCCAAATCGTTAAATTCCCACGACTGTTGAATGGCTTTAGTCGTCAAATCGAATCGGAGTTGTCGAATCAATTCGTCTGCGTCCGCACGATCACTTTCGGAACTGGCCGCGACTTGTCCTGACTCGGCTTGCTGTGCCGCATAACTGGGGGCTGAACAACCAAGTCCCACCGCGAAGCCGACCAGCAGCTTCACCTTGACAGTCTTGACGATGTTCATGTCATTCCTTTCCAATGTTGTACTTTGCCCAAAGATAGCTAGCCGGGAGGACTTACCAAGTCGTTTGCCGAGGCAAGGCTCTCCGTCCAACAAGACTCAGAAGATACATTTTGCCATTGCGAGAACCTATCTTAACCCCTTATCAACCACCGAACACACTTAGTCAGTCGAATAAATGTGCGGTAAAGATAGCCATTTTGACTGCGGGGGTGGGACACACCGCCAGCATTTTGCGGCAAATAGAACTCGCAGCGGTTGCATCGACCTCAGCGTCTTAGCATTAAAAATTGCTCTAAAACTCGCATTGGTCACCCAAGACCGACGCTCCGGCGTGTCAAACCGGAGCGAGTTGGGAGTTTGGCGAAACTCGTCTCGTTTTGTCCAATCCACAATACCCAACGAATCGAAGCCTGCCGGCTAGAAGCTAAGTCAGCTCGAAGCCGCGATCCATATCCTCGGCAAGTCCAGGAATCCGATGAACTGCATGGCGATGGTCGAAGCCATGAAGCAACAAGGCTTATGGAATAGCCAGGTGTAGCGACGCCAGAGGCAACGCTCTATGCATCGATTCTTCGGAGGATCAAAGGCAAAGGTAAGGATGGTTAGGTTTATGAAGGTGGATCTTGGGTTGTTTGCGCTAGTGGCCAAGAAGTAGTTTGCACCTACTTGGACGATGGGTGTTCCGGTTTCGGTTGCTGGGCTGGCAGACTCATGGCGACACGGAAACCGATGTTGTGAGACCGCCACGTTGGAACATTCGCACGCCGAAATGCAGATCGGCAGAAAATATTTATGCTCGTCCAACTGCCCCCGCGAAAAACGCGGTAGGTTGGGAAATCAGGGTGCGCTTCTTGACACCATTCCCAGACGTTTCCATGCATGTCATGCAGACGCCATTTGTTGGCTTTCTTCTCACCAACTTGATGAGTTTTTCCCGTGAATTCTTGTCCCATCCAAGCGTAGTCTTCCAGTAATTCCATTGAGTCCCCAAATGAATAAGCGGTTGTGCTTGAAGCCCGACATCCGTACTCCCACTCCGCTTCAGTCGGCAAGCGATACCTCCGTCCCTCCGCTTTCTCCTCTGCCACTTGGGATAGTTTCTCACAACATGCGACTGCATCGTCCCAGCTCACAGTTTCTACGGGGTTCCTAACATCCTTAAACATACTTGGGTTGCTACCAATAACTTTCTCGTACTCTTCCTGAGTAACTTCAAATACGCCGAGGTAAAATGACTCGCTGATTGTTACTTCGTGTTGCTGCTCTTTTTCATCCCTACCGACTTCGCCCACCGGCGATCCCATCGTAAATGACCCAGTATGAATCAAAACCAGCTTCATCCCGATGCTGTTGGTAATCGCCTTAGGTTGCTGGCCGTAGACCGACGTCATCGATCCAGACGCAAGTAAAATGCAAAGCAGTAAAAAACGCATTTCAAATCTCTTGATGCTAGGGCGACAAAAGTCTGGAGATGATTGACTGAGAAAGCTAGTTGTATCTAATGTCCCCCATCTAGCTGGTTGAATGGGCAGGCGAGCCGCTTGGAGGTCAATATTTGGCTTGGAGCCAAGCAAACACCTCGCACCGGCGTGTCAAATCGGAGTTAGTTGGAGCGAGGGCCAAATACTATCGTTTTTCCGAATACTCCGCCTGAAGATCGTACAATTTTTTGACGCCAGCTGACATGCGGCAGTCTGAGACACTGCTTCCCATCGATTGCTTCATGCTTCGACTTGTAGGGAATCACGATTTGGTTAGTGGGAGGGCATGGAAATCCGCTCTGCATCGCGCACCTAGGCAAATTTGTGCGTGGGGAGTTACACTAGTCCGGATCAAGCTTCCCATTTTATGAGCCTACGCCCTATGTCTGACGTCACCCGTATTCTATCGCAAATCGAATCGGGCGATCCATCTGCTGCTGAGCAATTACTCCCGTTGGTTTATGAGGAATTGCGGAAACTGGCGACCGCGAGGTTAACACACGAAAAGCCTGGACAAACGCTTCAGGCGACGGCCCTCGTGCATGATGCGTTTATTCGGCTGGTTGATACCGAAAAGATCCAACAATGGGATTCTCGCGGACATTTCTTTGCTGCCGCAGCAGAAGCGATGAGGCGCATTCTGGTGGATCAAGCTCGTCGCAAGAACGGACCGAAAGCGGGTGGACTACAAAATCGCCTCGATCTCTCGGATATCGAGCCCGAATTCCGAGGTCCTGATCTAAATATTCTCGCCTTAAACGAAGCACTTGAACAGCTAGAACTACATGATTCTCGTGCTGCGCAAGTAGTTAAGCTACGGTTCTTTGCAGGGATGACTAGGCACGAAACTGCGGATGCACTCGGCGTATCCGTTGCAACTGCCGATAATGACTGGGCATATGCCAAAGGCTGGTTGCAACTCGTGCTTCTGGAGTCTGGCGATTCATCGTCCTAAGTTGACGGGGAACCTGAAACGCAACATGCACGCAGCAGCGTGCGTGGCAAAAGTCTCGGAAACGCAGCCACCCGCGCGAGCGGTTGACAAAAGTCTAAAAAAATTCGGAAACCTATTAGAGTGTTTGCCGCCAATTCTCGCATTGATTAGTAAGCGGTCATTCACAGAAGCGAGGACATCGAACAATGCCAGACAAAAAAATCGACGCAAAGGCGATATTCAACCTGGCTCGCAAGATTGAAACCGACGAAACAAGGTCGGAGTATATCCAGCAAATTTGTGGAGGGGATGAGGAACTAGCCCATTGCGTAACCGAATTGCTCCGTGGATATCGGCATCAGCACAACTTTCTAGAAACGCCCGTCGCCTTTTTCACCGACAACTTGGATTCGGGTTTCCATTCGGAAAGTCTCGGCACCACAATCGGTCCCTACAAACTGATCGAGCAAATCGGCGAGGGTGGCATGGGCGTCGTCTACATGGCTGCTCAAAAAGAGCCTGTCCGCCGAATGGTTGCCTTGAAAGTCATCAAGGCCGGTATGGACACCCAGCAGGTCGTGGCC
>JANMHA010000465.1:0-6196 GCA_031374925.1 Pirellula sp.
AGCGAGGAAAAGATTTTAAAGACTGGATCAAGGAACGGTTGATAGGCCCGGGGCCAAAGTATGTTCCACCAATTCTATTGCCAGCCGATTTCTCTACGAAAATCTTGCTAAATTGATGGACTGTCTCGGTAAACACGTACGGCAGGAGTCCCAAGATTGACTGAAACCCTTGCGTCAAAGCCTGCTGAATCGCTGCAGCATGCTTAAATCTCTCGAAGTATGTCCCTTCGCGCCGCACGATTGCCTGGTCCAATGCGGCGGCGATCGACTCATTTCTGAGTGCGAACAAGAAAGGTGATCCGCCGCCGGCTGTCATGGCCCCCGCAATTTCAGCAGAGTCGTACTTCAAACGAGCATTGTCATCTCGATTCGGTGAGTTCGCAGGAAGGCCGTGGCCCGGGTGGCGTGGGTCGTTTACGTCCGAGATTGTTTCCCCGAGGTGGGCATATAACTGTGCTTCCATGCTGTATGCCTGCACCGTCTGACCGAGATACGCTGGGCCAGTCTTGTTCTGATGGTCGTAATTCTGCTTTGCAATAACGCCCGGGACGCTGAAGCACAGGTCTGCAGAACGGCTTGGAAGAACCTGGAGACGACGGATGTTTGCTGTTGTTTCTGGCATTTTGGCAGTACCTGTCCTGTGGATGTGTTGAAGTCGGATTCCGCGTTACGACAACTTTATGGCCGGCACCATCAATTGGCAGTCTACATAGGAATCATGGGTGGCCTTTGCCCAGATAGCAGTCAACTTGTCGAGGCTCACCGTGTACGACTCGCCGGGGTGCAACTTGCCAAAACTGTCTTCCTGTGGAGGTTGAGCTTGCTTGTAGCCAATCTCAATGACTTCACCCAGGTCATCAACACGGATGGTAAGCAGGACTTGAACCGCGAGGATTCTTTGCGAGTTGGCCTTGATGTCCGCACCGCCCCACAAATAGGTAACTTCGTTCCTGCGAATCTTAATACGAAATCGATCCATGCTGGACTCCAGTTGCTTCGATTTGATTGATGAATAGAAATGGCAGACGGAGAATTCAGAAAAAAGACAGCCCACCCGGTCTTAGGGCGATCCAACCGGACCGTTGTAAAGCAGTTTCCAAGACTTTGCATCACCATCAAACCGAAGCAAATACTCTTGTGAGAGCCCGCGTCCATGTGTGATGCGGAGCACACGAGTCGTCACCCATTCGAGATGAACTGGACATGCGGGATCAATGTCGATCTGGACAACATGAGGTCCAGGATCAATTCCCGATCCCGGATACTCATTTCGGCCCAATGTCAATGGAACCAGATCCTCACCCTTCCAACCAAAAGCTGTGAATCCGGCAGTCCCGTAGCGAATGGCGAACGTGCCGCGATCATTTTTGGCAGGCATCAAGACTCCCCCGTTTGCACACAAGTCGATGCCATCGGGGACAGAATATCGCTGCGCGCTCTCGTTAAAGAATGCCTCAACGACATTGTGGCGCGTCCCTCGAATGTGAACTTGTAGGTCAGCCGACTCGTTGCCAGCCTTGTAAACGGTAGTGCATGGCTTGCAGCAGTAGACAGTTGGGCAGCACTGATAGTGATGTTGAGCAATGGCTTCACTCGCGCGCAACGCAAAAAGCAGAATGCCAATAACAAGGAGACGAGACATGAGATACCCTTATTGAAACTGCGCCAGAATACCCGCAATACCTAGTTTATCCTACATCTGTGTAAATGCGGCAACAAGGTAGTACAGGTAAAGAAGATGTGATTTTGTGAATCTGCTTAAAGCCGACTACCGAGACAGAAGCCGTTAATATGCTGTTCTGGTGCAATCGTGTTACTAGCCCGCAGCCGGCAAGTACTTAAGAGGGCGTGTCCTGGGCTTTCAAATTGAAGGAATTCACGGCTCGGTAATGTCACCCAGCCACGAATGAGCCGGATCATGGCGCTCAACTAGCTCGTGCCTGAAATCCTAGAGGCCCTACTCAACCTGCCGGCCACGAAGGGTAAGCCCGAGATCCACGAAAAGCGATTGCGTCCCATCGCGACCATGCTTCGCTGGAACGACCAGCGGAAAGCGTGGAAGCAAATCTGCGACGAGGTTGACCTTCAATTGGGCGCATTGGCAGAGTCTGCGGATCAAATCTAAAAAAAGTTTTTACAACGGTTTCTCCTGAAAAACTTTCACTTTTCCATGAATTTCCATCCGGTTGTGACCAGAGGTGTCAAAGAGGTAGCGTTCAATACTCCCACTACATTACCTAAAGCTAGCAATCTGGAGACGCTGGTCTTTAACGAGTCCCATGGATGCGTTTCAACATGAGTGGAAAAGTGATCGCCTATGCCTACTTACAACCCCAAACAACTCGGTGAACCAGAGGTCATCCGAGAAATCAATCCGACTGTTCTTTGTGCTTTCCTGAAGCCGTTCGAGGGCTACCTTCGAACGCGTGGACTCGAAGTTAGAGAACCAAGCCGTATCGACAACTCCGCCATCGAACAGTTGGTGGAGATCTTAACAAATCCTTCGATGAAGACGCCACAGGCACTGCTGAACGCAGTCTTCTACGTCGAGGAAATGTTAACGCCCTTTGCCGCTGACTCGCTGCTAAGCGCCGCACAACAAGCTGGAATGCCGTTCGATGAAAATGGAAATCACTCGCTGGCTGACGTCGTCATGCAAGCCTGGCTGTTCGATTCAAAGATGGTCGAAACCCAGCATTCTTGGCACACTTGGAAGACCCCGCGGCGCATGGAGTGTTATCAGGCTGTGCAACCGCTCGGCATTGCACCGATCGCGATCACAGACGAGCGATTGAACCAGGCGATCCAAGACGCTGGTGACTGGTTTGCAAAGAACAATCGTGGTCGCAAGTTATTCATGACACCTCGGTTCTCGGGCAAGCAAATCCAGATGAGCATTCGTCGTGGCGATCCGTTCAGTCGAAAGCCAACGATTGATGATGATGGAATGGACACGATCACGTTTCGCGAAGCTCGCAAGGACTCCATGATCTTCGACATGAACGAAGAAGTATTGATGCTCAACTCGAGTTTGAAGAAGACCTATCCAGTCTACTGTCGGATCTTCGGCAAATTGCTTTACGACAATCCCAACCACTTCGGGATCTTCACGCGATACACGCTGGCACCGTTGTCAGAGCTTGGCGAAGACGCTTTGTCGCCGGGAGAGATTGATGCAATCGAAGAGATCGTTCTGCTGAATTACCGAGTTCGCTTGGGTGGGCCATTCAATCGATATATCATCCACGGCGCTGACGACTTCTTCGCTGACCTCAAGTGGCGTGGCGGCGTGTTCCAATCGGAAGGTCCGCTGGATCGCGCGACCTTTCGAATCAAGTACCGCCATGTGAAAGCACCTCGCACCTTAACGTTGTATGCAGGAATCTCATCCTCATACACGCGAGACGAGAACGCTCATCACGCTGAGCAATGGTTGCTTCTGCGCAACTTTATTATGAGGACCGGTGCAAGGGCAGAGAAAGGATCGAACAAGGATGACCAAGCTTTGGCGAACTATTGAGGAATCGCCACTGCTCATGGATGTCAAGGATGTTTGGCGTGAGCGGCTCGGGACGGAGTTCGAGCCGCTAAGCCGCTTTCTCGAAGCGACGAATATTGTCGCGACGAGATTGCCAGGTCGTAATCCATGGATATCGTATAAAGTTGTTTCGAACGATGTAGGCTTCGCTGCGTTCTGTGAAAGTACTGGTGAATCAAAGGAGGTTTCGCGCGCCGATGTGATATGCCATCAGCTTAACAGCAGGCAACTTGCAGCAGAGTTGAACGCTGCGCTCAACCTGGGCCGAAAGCCGGAATGGCTGGACAATTGTCGCCGAGTCTGGTTTCTGGGCAACTTATCTCTGGAGCTTCAATCGCGACCCGTCTATCTATCACTCCACTCGGCCTGCGATTTAATCAACGATGCTTTGCATGCGGCGGCTGCCCACGCGAGATCGACGTTTCTTCTGCTGGATCTCAACAGTCGACGTCGTGACCAGATATTTGACGCGAGTGCCAGGATTGTCGATTGCAAGCCAGTGGAGATCGAGCAGCTCATTAGCGTCACAGCAGACGGTCGTTTGCTGGCCAAGTCGAAATCGCGAGAACTCATCGCATCGATACTTGGCGTGACACTAGAAAGTCGGCTGTCGGGTTACGTCTTCCAGTGCAAAGGTAAACACCGGATGCTCGCGTTCAACAGCGAGATCGAAATCACGTCTGAAACAAATGGCAACTGGTACATCGAGCAACTGCTCGCCAAGCCCAACGTTGCGTTTCGCTGTACGCACCTTGAATCGTTGCTGGCCGGCTTAGCCGAGGAGACTTCTACTGGTTCGATCGGCGAAGTGGTCGACATGGAAACTCTCAAAGGCTACCGCGATCGCCTGCTCGATATCGACGAAGAGCTTGAGGAAGCGGCCAGTTTCAACGATCCAGCGCGTCAGGAGACGCTTGGCGATGAACGCCAGGCCATTCTAGATCAGATGAAATCGGCCCAAGGCATCGGTGGACGCGTTCGCCAGAAGTTTGATGCCGAGCGTTCGCGGAAGACGGTTTGCAAGGCGATCTCGCGATCGATCGAAGCGATTGAGAAGGTGCATCCCGAACTGGGACTGCATCTGCACAAGTCTATCAATCTCGGCCTCGAGGTCAGCTATAACCCTGACGTCGTCATCGACTGGTTGTTCTGAGGACCGGTCGCTCTCTGCTCTGCAGCCCCCATCACTGGGCGGCTTTCTGCTGCGCCAACGCTGGCTCCTCGCCTTACCAAAAATCCCCGTTGATCCAAAACCCAGAAAAACACTGGTTTTTCTTGACTTCTGAAATTGCGACACGTTCTGTCGCGATGCGTCACGACTTGTAGCGGCTGGTCTTCGGTTGAGAGGACGTGAATCGCCCGACTGACCGTTACCTGCGTTTTCCGCGAGTTGGTCTCCGGCGCATTTTTGGTAGCGGCTCCAGCGGCTGTGGTCATGCCATTCCTCCAGCCGGAGGAAGAAAATTGACCGCATCTGAAGTCCAAAATCAGCTCGTCGCCTTTGCGATGGACCTGGCCAGTCGCATCGCCATCCGCCTTGAGCATCACCACTCGCTGACGACCCTTGAGACCGAGGACATCGAACAGGAGTTGATCACTTACGTCCTTGAGCGTGCCTCGCAATACGATCCCAGCAAAGGCAACATCGAGGCATTCACGACGCTGCTCATGCAAAACGCTGCCGCAGCATTGATTCGTGGACTGAATCGACAACGCAGCAATCCGCCAGCAGGCAGCGGAATCGACTCGCTCTCGAAGGTGGTCGAAGGGCCAGACCGAAAGTCTGAAGAACTCACCCGAGGACTGACATCGTCTGACGGCAATCGACGCCGGCAGACGGAACTTCGAGACCCGCTTCGTGACGTTGAATTGGCTGAGGCCGTTGAGCACCAAATCCAAACTTTGCCTCGCCGCTACCGCCGCGTCGCGAGGCTTCTACGAACGCACAACCAAATAGAAATCGCAAACAAACTTGGTTGGTCGAAACGCAAAATTTCCCAGTTTTTATTGGTGATTCGTGAGCATTTTTCCAATGTCGATTGGAGCGATTCTGGTTTTTCGCGGGACACGGTTTCTGCGGATTGCATAGCTAGTTCTGGAGAGGACAACGTTTTTCAAGTCACCCAAGAATCCAACATGGAGAAATCAGCATGAGCGCACCCACCATGGACATCGAACAGCGCGTCACCGTCTCGCTCGCTTTGCAACGTTACCTGCGAGCCGTCGAACGTTTCGAAGCTGCCTCAAACGAGTTCAACGAATCCTGCCAGATCATCCGTCAGGCACTTCCTCTTGAAAGCCGCTTCGTCGCCAACATCTCGCACCAGCACTACCTGGTGACCAGCGATCACGGAGGCAACTTCGAGGTCGAGTCAGTCGACACGGTTTGATTCCCAACCTGTCATTCCACCCTCTTCGACCTATTCGATGAAAGATCCGCTGACGATGTCGACGCGACCATTGCCCAATGAACCCGGTGATCGGAAGTGCCTGAAATGCAACGAAATGTTTCGTTCAAAGAGTGCAGCCAACCGCATTTGCAAGAAGTGCTCGCAGGTCAATGCGTCACTGAAAGTAAGTGAGGCACAGCTCGCTCGCGAACGAGGCGCAAAACGCCTCAACGGCAATCTGATCGAAGAACAAGACACCTACGAGATG
>JANMHA010000022.1:0-33175 GCA_031374925.1 Pirellula sp.
AGCTTGAAAAAGCTCATCTTCTCGTTGGATTGTCTCGCTCATCTGGGCGCTCCTGAAAAGAAACCGCTGGTTTACGTCAGTTTCATATCGCGAGGCCAAACCGCCCGCGACAACAATATTCAATCAGAGATAGTGCATTATCCGGCTCTAACAGTTGGCTAGATCCGCACTAGTGTAACAGCTCGCTCACGATTTTGCCTTAGACCTACGATCCACATTGGGGCTATCAGCTGGAAGCTAACTAACCTTCCCGATTCCGCCGTATTCAAATGTCCACAGTTATGTGCTGTCCGCATTCTGTTAACCAGCCTGTCTCATTCCCGCCAGCTGCTGGCAAAATCCGATAGCAACCCACTGTGGACATGGTTCCGACCGATTCCAGCTGGCTCTGACCGATTCCCATTCCACAGTTGGGAACGATAAATCCCTCTCAAGTCGATGATTACCAACGAATTCCAACGTCCACAGGCTTGTACTGTCGTACTTCTGCTACTAGCCTGACCGCTTCCCAGCCGCTTTCATCCTCGCACACCCTCTGTTGGGATTCGCGAAAATCTACTCCTTTTTTACTGGTGAGTTTTCCTGAGTGGGTGGTGATACTGAGTTATTGGCTTTCGGTTGTGAAGACTCCAATTTCAATAACAGTTGCTTGAAATCGTCGCGATCTCGGAGCGGGTCGAGGTCGAGGTCCTTGGCGATTGAATCGATCTTGTTGTAGCCTGCTGCGATCGCGCTCTTTAGAAGTTCCATGGCACGGTCGGCGTACTCCTGCTGCTTGTCCGCGATCTTGCCGCTGGTAATGGCATAGGTGCAGGCGAGGTTGTAAACGACGAAGTTGTAATATGGGAAGGAGTCTTTGGGATCGGCCGTGGCCACGACCATCGCTTCGGCAATCGCTTCCGCCGTTTTATCGGTACGAGATCTGGAGCGGGCAAGATCGGAACGTAATAACGCCATAAGCTGTGGGAGATTGAGTTCCAAAGCCCTGTCTGCGTCCTTGATCGCCTCGTCATACCTCTCAAGGCGATGAAACGCTTGAGAACGTCCCTCAAGACTGGCAGCCAGGTAAAACTTAGCGGTCGCCATCCGCTTGTCATTCTCGTACAAGGCTTGCAACGTCTGAATCGCCTTGTCAAACCAAAGAAGACTCTCATCCAGTTGGCCCTCCTCTTTGAGTAGTTCGCCGTAGCCGTTATAGCCGTTGCCAAGATAGATCTGGTACGCAGGCACGGTGGGGAACTGGACGGCGAGTTGCTGCAGGTTACGGAGACTCGCCTCAAACTCTGGCCTCGCTTCGTCGAGCTTCCCGACCCCTTGGAACAGTATCCCCAAGTTGTTGTGGCTCATCGCCAGGTCCTTTCGATACTCGGGGACGGCGGGGAATTGATCGACCAGCTTTTGCCCGATGTCGCGAGCCTGTTCCAACGAAGTCCGTGCTGCGGTAGTTTCGCCCAGGCCTTGCAGCAAGAGCCCCAGGCCGTTCTGGTTTTTCCCCAGGAATAGCTGATACTCGGGGACGGCGGGGAATTGATCGACCAGTTTCTGCGCGATGTCGCGAGCCTGTTCAAATGTCGTACGCGCTGCGGTGGTCTCGCCCAGGCCAACCAGCAAAACCGCCAGGTTACCGTGGCCGGCCGCCAGGTCCTTTCGAAACTCGGGGACGGCGGGGAATTGATCGACCAGCTTCTGCGCGATGTCGCGAGCCTGTTCATACGCCGTACGCGCTGCGGTGGTCTCGCCCAGGCCAAACAGCAACGTCGCCAGGTTGTGGTGGCTTGTCAACAGGCCGCGTTGATACTCGGGGACGGCTGGAAACTGCTCGACCAGTTTCTGCTGGACGTCGCGAGCCTGTTCAAACGCCGTAAGCGCTGCAGTGGTCTCGCCCAGGACTTGCAGCAAGAGCCCCAGGCCGTTCTGGCTGATCGCCAGGTTCATTTGATATATGGGGACTGTGGGGAATTGCTGGACCAGCTTCTGCTTGATGTCGCGAGCCTGTTCCATCGTGGTCCGCGCCGCGGTGGTCTCGCCCAGGTCTCTCAGTAGGTTCCCCAGGTTTTGGTGGCTTGCCGCCAAGTTGTATTGATACTCGGGGACGGCGGGGAATTGCTCGACCAGCTTCTGTACGATGTCGCGAGATTGTTCGTGCGCAGTGCGCGCAGCGGTGGTCTCGCCCAGCCCATTCAGCAAGTTCCCCAGGTTGAGGTGGACGTAGGCCAAGTCGAATTGATATTTGGGGACAGTGGGGAATTGCTCGACCAGCTTCTGCTCGATGTCGCGAGCCTGTTCGTACGCGGTTCGCGCTGCGGTGGTCTCGCCCAGGTGCTTCCAGATACTGGCAACACGAAAGTGACCTTCGGCGCGGTAGTTTCGGCCGAGCGCATCGTCCGCTTGCTCGTCAGCGAACGCTTGCCAGCGTTTGAGCGTCTTTTGCAGATAGGTCCGTTCCTTGTACCCCAGCTCCTCTTTGGACGCGATCAACTCCTGAATGGCGTCGTCCGTGCTGTCACGATAACTGGCCAGAGTCCGGGCCTCAGCCGCCTGGGCGCGCTGCCTGGCAACAGTCTCTTGTTCCAATGCAGCTCGCGTCTTCTCCTCTGACGCGATGGCCTGCTCGGCGGAACGATTCGCGGCTGCCTTCGCGGCTTCTGCACGCACCAGTCCCCAGCCGGTACCAATGATCCCCAACACCAACGCCAGCAGCACGGCTCCGGCGGCGATCGCCTTTCCTTTGTGCTTACGCAGGAATTTCTTCAGTCGATAAGCGGTACTCGGCGGGCAAGCTTCTACCGCTTCGTCGTTGAGAAAACGTTCGATATCGCGGGCCAGACCGTTGGCCGTTTCGTAGCGCCGCGAGCGTTCCTTTTCCAGCGTCTTCATTACGATCCAGTCCAGTTCACCGACGAGCGAACGCTGTAGGTGGCGGGGGTCGATGCTCCGCTGGGCGGCCACACTGGGCAGACTCGCGCTGCCACTCAGTCGTGTACTGGGTTTCTGCGGTTCGACTTCCTTGATTAGCCGTAGGATCTCGTTGAAGGCTGCATCTTTCAGTTGTTGCCGTTCGAGCGGCGTGCTGCCCGTCAGCAGTTCGTACAGAATCACTCCCAGCGAATAGATGTCGGTCCGCGTATCCACATCAAGATTGTTGTGTTCGGCTTGTTCAGGAGACATGTACAGCGGCGTGCCGACCATCATCCCAAAGGCCGTGTGCAGCGATTGATCGGTGAGCGATTGATGCATGGCTTTCGCCAGACCGAAGTCGATGACCTTAGGAACTGGCTTGCCATCGTACAAACAGATCAAAATGTTCGACGGTTTAAGATCGCGGTGAATGATCCCCTTTTGGTGCGCGTGCTGCACTGCTTGGCAGACCGAAACAAACAGATTGAGGCGTTCCTTCAGTGACAAGCGAGCCTGATCGCAATATTCTGTGAGCGGAACGCCTTTGACGAATTCCATCACAAAGTATGGTCGTCCCTGCTCGGTCATGCCTCCATCAAAGACTTTTGCAATGTTCGGATGATCCATCATGGCTAGAGCCTGGCGCTCGGCTTCAAAGCGAGCCAGCACGCTCTTGGAGTCCATCCCCGCCTTGACCAGCTTGACAGCGACTTTCCGTCGGACAGGTTCCCGCTGCTCGGCCAGCCACACCGTCCCCATGCCCCCTTCGCCGATGGCTTCAATCAGTTTATAGCGGCCACCGATCATGGTGCCGGTTGCGGCCTGACTCACCGCAAGTTGTGTGGCTTCCAGGCGCTGATCTTTCAGCCGTTGATCGGATTGTCTCGGTAGGATGCCCCCTGATTCGTCGTGTGCCCGCAAGAGGGCTTCCACCTGCTCTCGCAATCTAGCATCCTGACCGCAGGCAGCAGCCAGAAACGCGGATCGCGGGTCACCCGTTAGCTTGATTGCTGCAGTAAAAATGTCATGTTCGGTCATTGTTCACCTCGGCCACTAAGCAGGAAAAGAACTCACCTACTTAACAGTGCGAAATTTCCGGCTGAAAACCGGGAAGATTTTATAGATTTTGTTAGATTGATCGATCGAGCTGGTTTTTGTCCCATTCTCGCTTAAGCCAGGCACGTGCAAAATTCCAGTCGGATTCCGTTGTATCTGCCGACAATCCCAGTACTTCGGCTATTTCAGAAAAAGTCAGCTGCATAAACATTCGCAGTTTAACGACTTCGACCTGGCGAGGATGCGTTGTCCCGAGATGGTCTAGCAAATCGTGGATAATGACGGTCTGTTCGGATTCTCCGTCAACAACAGGATCTTCGCCGAGTTTGGAGATTCGATTCCACTCGCCTCCGTGCCGAACGGCTAACTTGCGCCTGGCTTGCTCGACCAAAATACGACGCATGGCTTCAGCAGCCGCTGCAAAGAAGTGCCCGCGGCTGTTCCAATGTTGCACTTGCTCCTGGTCGACCAGTCTGAGGTAAGCGTCATGGACAAGCGCAGTGGCTTGCAAAGTCTGGCCTGGTTTCTCCTGAGCCAATCGGACAGCCGCCAGCTTACGCAGTTCGTCATATACTAGTGGCAAGAGTTGCTCAGCTGCCGACGGATCCCCCGATTCAATCTGCGAAAGGATTTGGGTAACATCGGACATAGTGGTTGCTCATACTGCGATTCTGGACGATTGCAATTGTAGCAACCCTGTTTCCAACTTGCCTGAGGCGTAGGATATGTCCACAGAAGATGTGCTGTCTCCTACTTCTGTTAACCAGTCCGTCAATTTCCCCACCAGAAGCTACCTCGTACCGACAGCACCCCTGTGGAGATGAATCCGACCGATTCCGTCGGCTCCTACCAAATCCCATTCCACAGTTGGACCGACGTATCCCTCTCAATCCATCGCCCACCAACGTTTTCCCACGTCCCCATGCTTCCGCTGTTAACCAGCCTGTCGCCTTCCGAGATACGGTTGGTTCCGGACCCCAGAAGAATTCATACGAACTGTTGACACACTGATTAACAGTCCTGTGCGATTTAAGAAACTGCCAGTTTCCGATGCGTCGATAAATCTTCTCTGCGCATCGCACGCCAGTTGTCGCCTACCAACGAATTCCCACATCCACACCCTCCCAATTTCCTATTCGCTGTTAACCAATATGTCGTTTTTTATTTGGGTTGCTTACGGATAGCGGAAGCCGCCTGGGTTGTTAACTAAAACTTTCGGCCGGATTGAGAGTCTGAGAGTTCGACGGATTCGGCGCAGAAAGCGGCTCAAAACTGCGATCGGAGAAAAAACAGAGAGCGCTCTCACAATCCGGTCGGATTCGCCAGACCAATGAAAACACTGTGGAAAAACGAAGAAAGCCGGGAGGGGTCGCTCTCGACTAACTTTGTTAACTGGTGTGGCGGACTATTTCCGCTTTTTACTTTCAGCTCCCCGAGCGCAACCCTCTTCGTAACAATACTCTCTTTTTGTCGCGCATCTAAGTGATTAAAGAGTAAGCACTTACGGAGTTCGAGACCCGTTCGGTGTCATTCTTAGATAAACGAGTTCGAACCTTTTTCTGGCATCGCGTTTCACTCGCACCCTCAAAGTGGCGCTCGAACCACCGAGTTAACAGAAAAGTTGCAAACAGAGTACTTTTAGGTGATTTTCGAAATGGAAACGGGTTGCGCCGCAACTACTCTGAATCCTGTATCCGGCGTGCAAAAACCGCGCTCCGCCCCATGATTTTCCAGGCATTACGGCGTTTTTACGATAGCCAGCTTTCGAAACATCTACACGTCTCTCATGCTCGTCATCGCGAGGTCTACCCAGAAGGAGCTCGCTCGCCAGGTCAGTTACCTGAAGGTTGAGAACCAGATTCTCCGTAGCCGATTGCCGGAACGCATTAGTCTAACTCAACGCGAGAAGAACCGCTTGGTCCGATTCGCAAAGAACCTCGGATCGGCATTAAACGAGCTAGCGACGATCGTCCACCCAGCAACGATTCGGAGGTGGATTCGAGAGGCGTCAGCCAAAAAATCGGCGCGCCAAAAAAAGGGAGGCAGGCCTCGAACCGCAGAACAGATCGAGAAGCTGATCCTGAAATTGGCAAAGGACAATGGCTGGGGATACACGCGAATTCTCGGCGAACTACGAAAGGTCGGTATCGTGTCGATCACTCGAAACACGGTCAAGGCCATTCTCAAACGCAACGGTTACGACATCGGCCCCAATCGCGGGCCGGGAACTTGGGATGAATTCCTGAAACGTCACGCCAAGACGATGTGGCAATGTGATTTCTTCTCGAAGAAGATCGTTTCCAAAACGGGCCTTCGAGACATCTTTGTTCTGGTCTTTCTCAACGTCAAAACGCGGCAAGTTTACATTACTCCGTCGACCTACAAACCCGACCAAGCTTGGATGATCGAGCAAGCCGAGGCTTTCATCAAGCACACTCAAGACAAAAAGCTGCCATGCAAAATGGTGATGCACGATAATGATGGCAAGTACTCGAAACCATTTCTGGACGTGTTCAAAAAGGTCAAGATCAAGCCGCATCGCACCGCCATTCGATCACCGAATACGGTTGCCTTCGTCGAGCGATTCGTGCAAACGATTCAACAAGAATGCCTCGACCATTTTGTTGTCTTTGGCCACAAGCACATGGATGTCCTTTGCCAGGAATTCAAGGATCATTATCATCTTGAACGACCGCATCAGGGTTTGGAAAACGAGTTGATTCAGAAACCGCCAACCAAGAAACGGAAGAAGACTGAACCAAAGTCAACACGATTCGACTGAGCGACATTCGATGTGAAGAGCGGCTCGGCGGGTTGCTAAAGAGCTACAGTTGGGTCGCCGCCTAGTTCTGTCGCATTGCAAAAACTTCCATCATCCTCTACGTCGACATTCGCGCCTAAGGTGGTAAACCGCCGCAGCGGTTGTCCACATTTCACCTCGAAAGCAGTTACATAACAAGGCGGTCACCCCGAGCGACTGTTCGGGCTGAATTCCAATGTGAAGGCTCTTGGGAACTCTCTCGCAGATTTTTAGTAGCCGGAGCCCTTCGTCGCCAAGATGGACCACAAGCTGCTTCCAGACGTGTGGAAGTAAACGCACCCGGAGGCTCGGACTTCCGATTTGCTGCGACGCTTGCGGCTGCTATTACGAGACCTATTTTGAAGCTGGAGTAACTCTGCTAGCCGTGTTCGTATTGACATCCTCCGCCTTCGTTTGCTGACCATTCTTGGTCGGGATAGCCGTGCTGTAAGAGACATTAAACCAATAAAGGCAAAGCGAAGATATCAGCAGAACTACGATTGAAACTGTCAATAACTTGCCCACGTTATCCAGCTTTGGTATTAGCTTTTTGGTTTTCTTTTGAAACAAGATCGATACTCCTTTAGGTGGGTAAAACTAGTTAGTAGGTGTTCATGGTTTCGAGTCGGCTCGGAATTGGGATGATATTGTCGACCCAAGGAAGGTTCCGTTTACGCGGACAAGCGTTTAGGCACTATTGTGTTTTGTCGAGCGGTGAAGAGGTGAATAGCAGCAGTCAACTCATGCATCGCATCTTCCATCCGCTGGGATTGCCGTAGAAGTGAGAGATTCTCTGCCAATCGATCCTGTAATTGTAATAATTGACCGTCTGCCACAAGGCTGCTAGCAATCTCATTTGTCATCTTTTGGGCGACCACTAATTCATTGTTCCAATGCTTTACTTCCGTAACATGATCCTTCTGTTGTCTTTCCACCATTCCCAAAAAGTGAACTAGGTTTAGCTCTTGGCGTTGGTTGAGTTCGTCCCATCTCCGTTGGGTTGCGTCGAGCCGGGTATTCCATTGATCAATGAGTGCCTTTTCGAAAGACACCAACGACGACATGAGGGTCGAATTGGATGCGATCAGTACATCCGTAAATGGCTTGATTGCTCCATCCATGCTTTGGAATCGATGCAGAAGTTCATCTTCTATATAGGAGTCAATTTTTTTAAGCTGTTCATTGTCGCGTCGTTCGACTAAGAATCGAATGAGATAGGTTATCACCATGCAGGTCATTGCCGTGAATGTTGTGTTGAAAGCCGTTCCCATGCTGCTCAACATCTTGGGTAGTTTTTCCGTCAGACCTTCCATCGACAAACCGGTTAGCGCTGCGCCGAAATGCACTACCGTCCCAATTAGACCGAGAATTGGAAGAATCGTCGTGACAAAACGAGAGAAGCCATAACGGTCAAATACATGGTCACTGTTCCGAGTCGCAAGCGATTCAAGGTACTCGCGAAAACCGTCGGCCGATTGACGTTCATGGACAAATCTTAGGGCTGACTGAATTCTTTGGTACAACATGGAATCAGTGTCCGCGACGTGGTCGAGCCGCAATTCATCCAAGAGATCACCAGCTCGGGTCGTTTTTTCGAGCCCATGGCACGGCGGTAACGAGACGCGACCTATGGCTGCTTTCTCGCGTGTTCCCTTTAGAAAACACAGCAAGTGCTCTGCGTTGGCCCAGAAAAACAGCAGAACAATCGCGTATTCTGTAGCGTGGTGAGTCGTATAAGCGTGGAGGATAGAGTCACGCATAAACGGCAAATGTACGAACAGGTAGTATGTTCCACTAATCGCCATGCCGATCAGGAATGCACTCGAACCACCCCCTTGTTTTTTTTGAAATGGAAATGATATCATTTGGTCGTTCTTTCAATCTGTTTGTGCCAGTTCCTTGTGCTGAAGTGGCGCCATCGCTTAGGGTATAGCCCGGACTTTCCGGAGTAATCAGGAAAAACCTGACGGGAGTTTTGCTTCATGTAGTTCGTCGCTCCTTTCTGAGAACCAATCGGCGCATCAGGGCAAGCCGTTCCTGCCGTTTGGGATAGGACACAAACGACGACAATCCAGAAAATCGATCTAATCACCACCAACGAACGTACCTTGTGGGAAATTCTTGTTAATTGCAACAAAGAACCACCTGCTTATTGCAGAGTCCAAACTAGGGTTCCACACAACGCTTGACGACGAAAAACAGTTTCAACGATCAACTAGAACTTCACATACTAAAACCGGGCGTTCGATTGGTCGAAATGGGATCAGCAACTTGTCCAAACCCAACGGAAGAGATGGAGCTGGCTTGCCAGACCACTCGAAAGCCTACTTACCAAGCACCTACTGCTGTTCAACCGCATTCAAACGGAGTCTGGGTACCTGGACAGCATTGCTTGGAGCTTGACGGTGTGCGTGGCATCGCTATTGTCGGAGTAACTCTTTATCGCTACAGCAAGGAGTTGGATCCAGCGGCTAGCCCTGCATTGGCAATGACCCGCGACTTTCTTTCCGTAGGCGATCGTGGAGTCGATCTTTTCTTCGTGTTGTCCGGCTTCCTAATTACTGGAATACTGCTGAAAACAAAATCCCAAAGTGGATATTTTCGAAACTTCATAGCTCGGCGAGCCGTCCGAATATTTCCAATTTACTTCGCGACACTGCTCGTATGCCTATTCGTTATTCCTTCTTTGCTTGCGACCAAGGTATTCGATTTGCCTCGAAGCAATCAATTCTATCTTTGGACCTACACTCCCAATTTCTATATGGCTTGGGAAAATTCCTGGTGCTTTGGGCCGTTAGACCACTTTTGGTCACTTGCCGTCGAGGAGCATTTTTACTTGCTGTGGCCATTGGCCGTCTATTTCCTTTCGTTAAACGCTTTGCTGAGAGTCTCTGTCGCAATTGTGGTAGGAGTGGGAGTGCTAAGAACTTTCGCAGCCATGAGGCCGGAATGGACAATTGCCGTGGATGTACTAACTGTTTTTCGTTGCGATGCCTTGTGTATGGGCGCCATTCTTGCTGTCATCATGGTTCAGCGAGACCAAGTGGATCGGATGATGTGGTTTGCAAAACGATGCTTGCCTTTTATTGCGATCGTATCGTTGGTGTTCGTTGTTACGGGTAAACGATGGATGACCTTGCCGCAAACAATAATCCCAGCCCTCATGGTGGTAGTACTTGCGATCATCGTCACGGGAAAGAAATCAGGTTACCTAAGTCAGCGACTCAGGAGTCCGTGCCTGCGTTGGTTCGGTAAATATAGTTATGGAATGTACGTCGTGCAGCTGCCGCTGGTGACTTTACTTCCAATCTCGACCATGACCTGGTCTCTGGGATTGGAGGCTCTGAATCCGATTGGGATCAGTTTGGTGTACCTGGTCACAATGGTCGCGTTAACCTGCGTTGTTGCATATGTCTCATTCCATCAATTCGAAAACCGTTTCTTGAGTTTGAAGCGGTACTTTAGCTGATTAGCGCGACCCAGGTTAATTTGACAGCTAGGCCGGTCTAACGGGCTTTCTTTGTAGCTGGATTCGCAAGAATTCAGAACTGACTGAATTCTTGCGAATCCAGCTAAGGTAAATTCATTTCCGCCGCTCGCCTTACAGCAGCGAAGTGCAGTATAATATGGCTGTTTTATTGCGGTACTAAACAATGCGTAGTCAACGCAGCATTCATTGAATTGAGTTCCATGAAGATTGGCATCCCCCGGGAAACCTTTACAGGCGAAAAGCGAGTTGCAATAACTCCAGAAATCGCAGAGAAACTGATTGCCCTGGGTTTTACTGTGGCAATTGAACCCGGGGCTGGAGTTGGTTCAAATTACGCAGACGATACGTATCTCGAAGCCGGTTCAGTGCTTCAAAACGCCGAGGTCCTGTGGTCTACCGCCGATTTAATACTCAAGGTGCGTTCGCCGGTTGCCAGCGAAGTAGAACGAATGCGTTCGGGATCGTGGTTGATCAGTTTCATTTGGCCAGCACAACAGCCCGAGTTGATGAAGCAGTTTGCTTCCCAACGATTAACGGTACTCGCAATGGATTGCGTTCCACGCATCTCGCGTGCGCAGAAGATGGATGCACTGACCTCTATGGCAAATATCGCAGGCTATCGAGCCGTGATTGAAGCTGCACACCATTTTGGTCGATTCTTTACTGGTCAAGTGACAGCCGCAGGAAAGGTTCCGCCAGCAAAAGTTTTTGTCGTGGGCGCTGGCGTCGCCGGATTGTCCGCAATTGGTGTGGCAAACGGACTGGGTGCGATTGTGAAAGCCAACGATACTCGCCCAGAAGTGGCGGACCAAATTCGTTCGTTGGGAGCCGAATTTGTCCCTGTACTTCTTGAGGAGCAGGGGACGGGCGAAGGAGGGTATGCCCGAACAATGAGCGAAGGATATCAAAAAGCTCAACGCGACACCTATGCTCGTCAAGCCATCGACGTTGACATTATCATCACTACTGCACAAGTTCCCGGCAAGCCGGCTCCCAAGCTGATCACGGCTGGGATGGTTGAGTCGATGAAACCTGGCAGCGTAATTGTCGACTTGGCGGCTGAGCAAGGTGGCAATTGTGAATTAACTGAACCAGGTACCGTGGTAGTGAAAAATGGTGTCACTATTATTGGATACAACGATATGCCGAGTCGGCTTGCCAAGCAATCCAGTAATCTCTACGCGACCAACATCTTGCGATTGATTGAATATCTGTGTCCGAATAGGGATGGTAAACTTGCAATCGACATTCAGGACGACTTAGCTCGAGGCACAACGGTGGTGCTTGCGGGAGAGATTATTTGGCCGCCACCTATTCCGAAGCCTGCACTGCCTTCTGGCGCCTCGAGTCCCGTCGTTCCTCCCGTAGCCGTCCAAAATAGACTCGTTGAGAAGAAGTTGACTCGCGCTAGACAGCCCTATATTTGGGTAGCGATTGGAATCCTGCTGCTGATTTTGGTTGGCAGCTTTGCGCCAGCAACATTCATCGCTCACTTTACTGTTTTTATCTTGGCCTGCTTTGTCGGTTATATGGTCGTGTGGAATGTCACACCAGCACTTCACACTCCGCTCATGAGCGTCACCAACGCGATCAGCAGCATCATTGGGATTGGTGCTGTCATACAATTGGCTGATTCAAGGCTTGTCATCCAATTACTTGCGGGTGTCGCTTTGACATTGACCGCAATCAATATGTTCGGTGGCTTCGCGGTCACGCAGCGGATGCTAGCCATGTTTCGTCGATAGCGGTTTTTTCGAATAAAGCAAAGATTTAGAAGTAGAGAAATAGAGTCTGTGGAATGAATAGTGTATCTCTTATGTTGGCAGCTTATCTGGGAGCTGTCGTCCTTTTCATTCTCAGCCTAGGCGGCTTTAGCAAACAAGAAACCGCGATTCGCGGCAATATATTTGGCATCGCCGGAATGTCGCTGGCAATGATGACCACCATACTCGGGTCGGATTGGACGTTTTCCGGGCAGATTTGTTTGATTATTGCATTAGCCATCGGCGGACCAATAGGATTCATCGCTGCAAAGAAAATTGAGATGACGCAAATGCCTGAATTGGTAGCGATGATGCACAGTTTGGTCGGACTTGCGGCCGTCCTTATAGGTTTGATCAGCTACTACGCTTCGACCGCGAAGACAAATAGTACGGAAGAGGGAATCCATCTGATTGAGATCTACATCGGCATTTTGATTGGTGCCGTTACTTTGTCGGGATCGTTGATCGCGTTTGGCAAGCTTTCGGGAAAAATTAGTGGAAAACCATATCTGATTCCAGGCAGGCACTTGCTCAATCTAAGCGGTTTATTTTTGGTCGTCGCTCTCGGTATTTGGTTTGTGTTATCCGAATCGAAAATGTTCGGTTCGATTCCGATGCTTTTGATGCTTGTTACCTCATTGGCATTTGGAATCCATTTGGTAATTGCGATAGGTGGTGCCGATATGCCTGTCGTCGTTTCGATGCTGAATAGCTATTCCGGTTGGGCTGCCTCTGCGACAGGTTTTATGCTCTCGAATGATTTGCTGATTGTTACTGGGGCACTCGTCGGATCGAGTGGTGCGATCCTATCGTATATCATGTGCGAAGCCATGAATCGACGATTTCTATCTGTCATCGCTGGGGGGTTCGGGACGGAGAGTGTTTCCACAGCAAGCAATGGAACATCCGAAATTCATGGCAAGGTAGAATCCATAACGTCTCACGAGGCAGCAAGTCTGATGATCGATGCGAGGCGTGTCATTATCATACCGGGGTACGGTTTGGCAGTTGCGCGAGCCCAGCATTCGATTTGCGAGATTACCAACTTGCTGCGAGAGCGTGGTGTAGAAGTACGATTTGCAATCCATCCCGTTGCTGGCAGAATGCCAGGGCATATGAACGTATTGCTTGCAGAAGCCAAAGTCCCGTACGATATCGTTTTCGAAATGGACGAAGTCAATGGACTTTTCCCCAATACGGACGTCGCCTTGGTGATCGGAGCCAATGACATCGTCAATCCCGCCGCTCAAGAGGACCCAAATAGTCAAATTGCGGGAATGCCGGTCCTCGAGGTTTGGAAAGCCGAGACGTCGATCGTGTTAAAACGGAGCCTGGCATCTGGTTACGCGGGGGTCGACAACCCCCTTTTCTATAAAGAAAACAACCGGATGCTTTTTGGAGATGCGAAAAAAACGCTCGACGAGATTTTGGATATTTTGAGGAATTCGTCGAGTCAAACGGGGGCAGCCTAAACTTACTCCTCCGACGACCCATCTATTTCTTTCATCTCGGCTTTCCACTCTTCATTTCGAAATGCGCCTTCCCATTTAGTAATGACCACCGTCGCCAAGCAATTGCCGACCACGTTGACGGATGTACGAGCCATATCCATCAACTCATCGACGCCGAGTATGAGAATGACACCTTCAACGGGCAGATGAAACGATGCCAATGTACCTAGCAAGATAACAAGCGATGCCCGCGGTACTCCCGCAACACCCTTGGAGGTAAGCATTAGAGTTAACATCATGATGATCTGTTGAGACCAACTCAGTTCGATTCCAGCTGCTTGAGCGACGAAAATCGATGCGACAGCTAGATAAAGGGTGGTCCCATCTAGATTGAAGGAATAGCCGGTTGGCAAAACAAAACCAACGATCCGTTGCGGACATCCCAATTTGACGAGATTCTCCATCGCTTTGGGTAAAGCGGACTCGCTGGAAGTCGTCGCAAAGGCAATGATTGCTGGCGTCTTTACTGCATTGAAGAAGTCCCTCAATGGAACCTTGAAAAACAATGCTATCGGCAAAAGAACGGTCAGGCAAAAAATGAGAAGTGCGACGTAAAGTGTTCCCACGAGCATGGCAAGATTTTTCAAAACCTCCAGACCGCTATGACTGACTGCGTAAGCCATAGCTGCCCCGACACCAATGGGAGCGAACTTCATCACAAACTCGGTGAATCGAAACATAATGTCCGCCAAGGACTCGCACCACTTGACCACCGGCTCACTCTTTTTCTTTCCGATACTGGTGACGGCCAGAGCAAAGAGCACCGAAAACACTACGATTTGCAGTACGTCCCCTTCTGCCATGGCTTTGATAATCGACGTGGGGGAAAGATGCGCGATGATGTCTCCAAAAGACTGAGCTTTCGCAGGCGGTTCAGGTGCGGTAAGTCCTATTGATAGCGCTTGCGAAGCTTCAAGAATTCGCGTGACAGCGAGCGCAGTCTGCTGCGCAATTTCTGCGTCATTCTCATCGACTAAAAGAGTTTTTGCTTTTTCGGTGGCTTCGATGGCCTCGTTGGTAAGTTTCTTCGCGCGTTCGGCTAGCTCGGCCTTGTTCTCCGTTTTTTGGATATTGGAGAGGCTGAGCCCTTTGCCAGGTTGAGAAACATTAACGGCTGTAAGGCCAATAAAGAGTGCGAGTGTGGTGACGACCTCGAAGTACACAAATGCCTTAGTACCAATTCTCCCAACTTGCTTTATGTCGCCCGTCCCCGAAATTCCGACAACAAGCGTCGCGAAAATCAACGGGGCGATGATCGACTTGATTAGGTTTAGAAAAAGGTTAGAAAGAGGCCGCGCCTCTAACCCCCAGTTCGGAAACAGCCAACCGATTAAGATGCCGAGAAACAGCCCAATAAAAATCTTGCCGGTCAAGGAAACCTTAGGAATTCGCATTTTTATTGTTTTGCTTTGATGCTGATTTGCCGGAATGGTGCGTTCATCCATGCCTTCAAATCGTCGAATAGCGAGTAGGAGACTGGGGTCGCAATCAATGAAAGGAGCAACGAGAGCGCTTGACCACCAATGATAACTTTGGCCATGCTAGCCCGTGCACTCGCACCCGGACCATTCCCCAGAGCGATTGGTACCATGGCTGCAATCAGCATTACCGTCGTCATCAAAATCGGGCGTAGCCTGGTATGGTTCGCTTCTAAGATGGCATTGGTTCGGTTCTGTTCCCCAGCGGCAATCAGCTCGTTCGTCTTATCGACCTGGAGAATTCCGTTCTTTTTCACTATCCCAATGAGCATGAACAATCCAAACATTGCATACAGATCCAAAGGCGTTTGAAAGATCAGCAACGAGAGCAAACCAAAGGGAACGGTGATTGGCAAAGCCGCAAGGATACTGATCGGATGAATCCAGCTTTCGAACTGAGCCGCGAGTATAAGGTACATAAAAGTCGTACTCAAGATGATCGCGACGAAAAAATAGTATGCCGTTTCGTTTAGCAAATCAGCTTGACCACCAAAAACCCGTTGGTACTCGGGCGACAGGTTCATCTGGTCGATCGCTGCATTGGCAAAATTAACCGCATCATTTAAGGAAACTTGATCGGGGTGAGCCATGAGCGTTACGGTGCGCTGTCGATTTAAGCGATCGATTTGGGTAGGCCCTTGCTGTTCGGAGAGATTAGCCAACCGCCCCAGCTCTACTTGCCCCGCTTTCGGAGAAGGAATCGAGAGAGACTCGATTTCGCTCCGATAGGACCGAAAAGGTTTATCGGCGCGCAGCCAAACATCGTATTGCTCCGAACCCTCTTTGAAACTGGATACGACTTGTCCACCCACGAGGACGCGCAATGTATTGGCTACCGTTCGAACGGGGATACCCAGGTCCATGGCGCGGTCGCGATCGATGTTTACTTGAAATTCTGGTTTTCGCATCGACATGGTTGAGTCAACGTCGACCAGCCCACCCAAAGAACGCAATCTCGCTTGGAGTTCGTCCGCATACAATGCAAGCTGTTGAATGTCCGGCCCCTGCAAACTGATTTGAAAAATCCGACTGTCGCCGTTGGCACCACCACCGATAGCCGACACATCCGCTACCGAGGATCGCAGCTCGGGGAAGTCAAGCAGAATTTCTCGCGCTCGACGCATCAATTCGAATTGAGTAAACGATCGCTTGTCCAAATCACAAATGCGCAGGTAGATCGAACCGCGAGTGACATCACCCTGACCTTTGACGCCATTGCTCTCGCCGATGGAAACGAATCGATGCTCAACGCCGGGCAACGCAGCGAGGCGCTGTTCCAGTTCAGTGATGATGCGATTCGTCCGATCCAACGTATAGCCTTCCGGCGTGATGAATCCCACTTGAAACTCACTTTGGTCGTCGCGAGGAACAAGATTTGCGCCCAAATTCATGGCAATTGGAACAGTCGATAACACAATGAGCAAGCAAACGAACATTGTCGTCCAACGATGTTTTAGCGACCAACGCAAACACCGGCCGTAGAAATGGTCGGTGGCCCGATAGAACCAACCTGACTTCGAGTCGTTGGTATGTTTTGGATCGAGCTTGAGAAACCGAGAACAAAGCATAGGAGTCAATGTGAATGAAACGAAAAGACTCATCCCAATCGCAAACGCGACTGTCAAACCGAAACTGCTGAAAAACCGGCCAACCATGCCACCCATGAACGCGACTGGTACAAAGATAACGATCAGCGAAAGGCTGGTTGCCAAAACCGCCAATGAGATCTCGCGTGTTCCAATTTTCGAAGCCTCCATCGCACTCAGCCCATTCTCTTCAATGTGCCTGAAGATGTTCTCATGAACGACCACCGCATCATCGATAACGATCCCAATCGCGAGGATCAGTCCGAGCATGGTGATGTTATTGAGCGAGAAACCCATTATTTGCATAAAAAGAAACGTCGGCACAATGGATGTCGGTATTGCCAGAGTTGCAATCAATGTCGTTCGCCAATCTCGAATGAATAGCAGGATGGTCGCTCCCACAAGAATGGCGGCTAAGAGCAAGTGGAACTTCACTTCGTCCATCGAAGCTCGGATGAATCCCGCTTGGTCTTGTATCATCTCTACTTGAATGTCTGCCGGCAGCGACTGCTTGAATTCTTTCAGCCTTTTATGAACTGCGTCCGAAATTGCGACGGTATTGGTCCCAGCTTGTTTTTGAACGAATAGACTGACTGCATTGCGTCCATCCAAACGGCTTAAACCACGAGGCTCCTCGAACGAATCCTCTGCGATACCTATATCGCGAATCCGGATCGAATACCCATCCCGATTTGCAACAATGAGATCGCTAAAGGCCTCGGCTTTCTCGATGCGGCCGAGAGTTCTCAGCACCAATTCCCGTTGCCCTTGGTCGACGATACCACCCGGCGTCTCTACGTTTTGGTTGCCAAGTGCCATTCGCACTTCTTCTATGGATACGCCGTGAGCTCGCAATTTATCGATATCTACCCGAACATTGATGGCTCTGCTTCGCCCACCCGTCAAGAAAACGTTTCCAATGCCTGCCACGGTTTGTAATGGCTCTTGGATCTTTCGCTTCGCAAGTTCGGTGACTTCGCGAATGTCGCGATTGCCCGCAACGCCTATAGTCATGATGGGAGCTGCGTCCAGATCAAATTTATTCACGATGGGAACTTCCATTGCGTCCGGCAATAATCGCAAAACCGAAGAGATCTTGTCCCGAGCTTCCTGAGCCCCAACATCACCGCTTTTGTCGAGGCTAAATCGGACGATTACCGTCGATGAACCCTCACGCGTTATAGAACGCAGTTCATCGATGCCCGCAATGGTATTGATCGCCTCTTCAATCGGCTTGGTAACGGTTGATTCCATTTCCTCAACACTTGCTCCAGGCAACGCTGCGGAGATCGAAATGATTGGGAAATCTACCTTAGGAAACAAGTCCACGGCGAGCTCGTTGTAAGCTACCATCCCTAGAACAACCGGGATTGCGACCAACACCCAAGTGAAGACGGGACGGCGGATGCAAATGTCGGAAATGCTCATGGTGCAGCCTGCCGGGCATTGCGATCCATCACCGTGATGCCTGTCGAAAGCAGCCTCTGTGAACTAGTGGCAAGTACGGTTCCGTCAGCCAAAATTGGCTCGATGATCTCAATCCAGTCTTCTTGCTGGTACCCCGGTTTGACCTGATGTTCCGTTGCGATGCCATCTTCGATTACAAAAACTTTGTGGACGCCAGCAAATGAATCCAAAGCCGTGAGAGGTACCGTCATTGCAACGACGTCTTCCTCTACAAGAATACGGGCGCGGGCGAATCCACCCGGCTTCAAATGCCCCAGTTCGTTTTTAACAGCTACCTCGGCAATGAACGTCCGATTGCTTGGATCAATGACGGGGCTTACCCGCGTCACTTTCCCCTTCGATACCGAGCCGCCGACAAAGCTCTCGAGTTCGACGGATTGGCCTACCGCAATGCTTGCCGAATGCAACTCCTGAAGCGTCAACCGGACTTTTACGGATCGCCCAAGAACCAGGCGAAACAATGGATCTCCCAGTCGCACTAACGACCCCTCAGATACCATGCGTTTGGCAACGCGATACAGGCGGTCCTCGTCGGGAATGTCGGTCGGCGGATTAGGAGCAAAGATGCGTGTATCTCGAAGCCGTTGTTTCGCAACTTGCAAATCAGATTCTCGCAACCGGATCGTTGCGAGCGAGGCACGGGCTAAATGCCGCTGATTGTCCCATTCCGACTCTGCGACCCGGGCATCCGACTTGACTTGTTCAAATTCGTCCGGGGAGACGGACTGAGTCTTAATCAGCATGCTCAATCGCGTCAGCTTCGATTGCATCAGTTCCAGCCGCATTTTGGCAGAACGAACCGAGGGTAGTTTTTCCAAATCGACTGTTTCGGTGGGCACCACCTCGAACCCCCATCGTTCACATTCTGCTTTCAGGCCCCTTTCGGCTTGATTTAACGCCAATTGCATGTCGGTTGGATCGGTCTCGAGCAACAAGGAGTTTGGCTCAACGACGTCGGACATGTCCTGGTAGATGCGCAGAACTCGGCCTTCCGATTTTGCGGCAACGGTAAGGTCTTCGAAGGCATGGATCGAACCGATTGCATCGACATGCCTCTGAAGCTTGCGATACGAAACCGACGAAGTTGAAATAGAAATCGCTTGCGTTGCGGGTCGACGAGTCAATTCGTTTAAAGAAATTCTGCGGTCTGCATTAACGCTGGCACGTATATACCAGCCCGCTAGAACTCCGATCGATATTAATCCCAAGGAAACAAGGTTGCGTCGCAGCACGCTTTGTTTGGCATGTGGCTTGTCGGGCGTTCGCGAAGCGGGCGCGGGTGCCAATGCTGTGCAATCGCCTTCTTTTTCTTCCGTTTGGTCACCATACGAAATGGTTTGCATTTCACTCACTCTTTTTCGCTTTAGCTGGTTTTAGATTGTTTGACAGCTCGGGGGGAGTCTGCACGCCAGCCATTTTCTGAAATAGATCTAGCAACGTCTTTCGCTCCAGGACGGAAAGGCTAGCGAGTGTCGCTCGGTGGAACTCATACTTCGCCTTTGAAGCCGATTTGTAGATCTTTTTCCCTTCGGAAGTAAGTTCCAGGAATACGACGCGTCGATCCGCTTGAGATCTCGTCCGTGAAACAAATCCTCTGTTTTCGAGCTGATCGACGATACCTGTCAAAGTATTGAAAGCAATTCCCAGTCTTAATGCAGCGTCTTTCATCTTAGTCGAACCCGTCCCTCCGAGCGTTTCCAATAGAAAGAGCTCGTGATGACTTAACACCGTATGGGGCCCTTGCGAAATGCTACGGTGCGAACACTGGAATCGTAGAAAAATCTCTTGGATCATTCTGCCCAGTTGCACTACATGTTGATCGAGTTTGGCCAAGTTAGTCCAGTAAGAACTTCAAAGTGCGAAACATTCGGAATTCGAAGTATTATGGTTCCCCAAACCTGTGACGTCAAGCCAATCGTACGCTTGACCCAACGGTAACCGACATTCCGCATATCATTGCCGATCCGAATCAAGCAATGCTGGATCTAAGTCCTCTAATCGCTTTCGTTCTTTGAATCTCAGTCGCTTTTTTTGCTCGGTATTCAAATAAACGCAGGTGGTAATAAACACGGCTGCAAGCGATAGGGTTGCGATCATGCCCCATGATGTCCACCAAGCCGGATTGCTTTCCGTTGCTTTCGATGACAACTCGATGTCCTGGAGTCGACCAATCAACAGAGGTGCAAGAAGCGGCTTTGAATTCGGTGGAGCACTCCCAGGGTGGTAAGCGAGCAACTTGAAAAAATATCCGGCGAAGCCAGTTTTTTTTCGCAAAAGCGTCTCCTCGTCGAAGCCTTTGGGTAATTGGTCAGTAATAAAAACATACAACCAAGCATGCGACTGTTCGGTGGAACCCCATATCTCGTAGACGCAGCTGGCACCAGCTGGATTTCCAGCTTCCGCTTCAAATCGCGTTACGCGACGAACGACAATATCGAAAGAAACCAATTCACCTCGATGTTTCGAAGGTTGGCTATAGAAATCATTGAACTTGATTTTCGAATTGGATACTTCACGAATTTCATCGAAAGTGGAGTTCGCGGTCTTTCGAACTAACTCCCAATAGGCTGGCATTTCGCGTTTGGCCATTCGAAGAGTATTGTCGGTCACTAGCAACAGCAAGTCTCGTGTCTGGCCATTCATTCCAAGATGCTCCTCGATCAAGCTTGGAGTATTCTCCAAATCAAGGCTCTTTTTGGATTCGAGGCCCTCAGGAAGTTCGTCCGTCGCAACAAATGCCGACAATCCATCATCGGTGGTACTCCGTTGTGCGGTCCCTTCCTTGTCAGGAATTCTCGACTCTAAACTCTCTCGGGCGAGCCGCAATTTTGGCCAGCCTACAATTGCCACGGCAAGGATAAAAAGCAAGAAGCCGAGTCGTGGAATCGCCGACTGGCCGCTCCAAGTGGATCGATAACGAGTACCTACCATAATCTGCGCGTCTCTCAACGTCATTATTTGAGTGGAGTAATGGAGACTTTCGTCATCGGGGAGCCATCCCTCGTCTTTTGTTTAGTGCATAAATCGACAACTTGCATGAGGGACTCATAATACAACTCCTTTCCGACTCGAATGACGACGGAATCAAAAATGGGCTTCTCGAATAGACTAGCCATTTCGTGTCGATACATTTGCATCGTTTCGGCTGGATCATTCGATTTCATTACCCGCGAGCCGATCACAATTTTCTCTAGTTCCCCGCTTGGCTGAGAATAGAGATCAATTGGTAATGGAAAATTCAGATCGTCCATGGGATCCACAGGACCGGAGTCGATTTGAACGCTCGAACTCGATGTTGCTTGAGGACTATCAGGAAGTCTCAATGCAATTTGCGCTTCGATCGGAGAGGCCCGAAACGTAAGAATGAAAAACGCAAGCAACTGAAATGCCATGTCTAACATGGCAGCCATGTTCAATTGAACTTCCGCTTCTGCATGCTTTCGCTTACGGCGACGGGATCTACGTATCATTCTCGGTCACATCTTTCACGATTGTGCGTTCCTATTCGTCTCTTTTTCGAACAACCACAAAGTCAATCTTACTGAAGCGATTGGATTTGCAACTGTCTACGACCTGCATCAGCTTTTCGAAGGCCACTTTCTTGTCAACGCGAAGAATGGCCGTTACTGGAAGCGGATCGCCGGGCTTGACACGCCGCACGGCTGCAACAACCATTGACTCTCCTCGCAAAAAAAAATCGATGCTTGGTTGAATTGCGCCTCGTACTTGGACTGAACCATCACTACGAACATTGATGACAAGCAAATCTCCTTGATCCCCTTGATCTGTCGGATCCGCCGCCCCCACAACTGGAAGAACCAAGTCTTTGTCGACATCGACTGCTTTGAAGTTGATCACCAGCATGAAAAACGTGATCAATTGAAAAACCATGTCTAGAATCGGTACGAGATTTGGCTCGCATTGTTCCGCATTATGTGTTGTAGACATGGGATATGGTTTCTTAACAACGATGAAAACGATGCCGAGAATAATGCGGATGTAGCAACACGGCTACGCGGAAGATTCCGGTGCACTTGGCTTCGACTTGAGCAAGCGATAGACAGATCTCAAGCAGTCGTCGGCTAGCATTGTTGTCTCAACCGATATTTGCGAGATTCGATTTCTGAAAATGGAGTACAAAAAAATTGCAGGCACCGATAAAAAAACCCCTTCGAACGTGATTACTAAGGCTTCGGAAATACCTTCAGCTACCTTGGCTGCGTCGAGAGCCACTCCCGACATGGCAATTACACTAAAACTACTAATCATACCCTTGAGCGTGCCAAGCAAACCAATCATGGGTCCGAGCGTGCCGATGACTGCGAGTATACTAATGGACCGTTCCATTTGAACGGTAAGTACTTCGGCTTTGCGATCCAATTTTTCTCGAGCCTCTTCAATTCCAAAACGCAGCTCCGACATTCCTGCAATGAGCGCTCGACTGAAATACGAATCGTCTTCGTTCAGTAAGGCCACTAACTCTTTCGTTTTTTTCTCGTCAATCAACTTGGTCGCTAGATCCATTAACTCAGGTGGGGCAGCAACCGCCATGCGAAGTTCAAAGGCCTGCTTGAAAGCGACTGCAACAAAATAGACGGAAAGGGCGAAGATGAGGATTCCAATAGGGCCCGACACTTGCAAAAGCCAGTACAGGAAACTAATCTCTTTTGGCTTCGCTTGCCCGTTCACTTGCTGAGCCCAGCAAGTATCCACCAAGCAAAGGGTCGACCAAATAAATACAATTAAGAACGGCGACGCTCTTCGTACGATTCGATTGCATGAGAATCGGGCCGCACTTCCACCGTATCCTGTTTGGCAATCGAATCCCATCCCGGCTCCTTTTTGAACACTTACGCGAATCGGCTATATTGTTGCCAAATCCATCTCGAAGTCTTATTTTTGCATCTCAAGCCTAAGTGTATCCCCAACCATCGCACGGTCAATCAGGATAAACCTGACAGGGTCGGGCAGTATTCAAAAGGTTGTTCTCATTGACTTTGAGTTGTGCGGCTCTAACATGGACAATCTGAGCCGCTGCGAAGCAAGAAGACAAGCGTGCCGAGACGAATACGAGCGTAGGTGGAGTCGCTGATGGGAAGTATTTACAATTTCGTAGGACACGCGGATTACTACGTTTTGGGTGCAGCGGCTTTTTGGGGCCTCTACTGCATGATCATGGTTTGGACACGTGTGGCTCAAAAGCGTTTTCGTAGTGAAGCAGAGCAGGAGCAATTTCTGGATAAGATCGACCAGTATCTGCGAGCGGGGGATTTTGAATCGGTTCAATCAACTTGCGACGGTGATTTGCGTGCCGTGCCGATGATGGTTTCATTGGCTGTGCAGAATCGCAGTCTTGATCAGGACAAGCTTGAGAGTTGGGTTATGGATCGCTTCCAATTTGATGTTCTCTCGGATATTGATTCTAGAATTTCGTGGATTTCCACCCTCATTAAAGCTTCTCCAATGCTTGGATTGATCGGAACTGTAGCCGGCATGATGGGTGCGTTTGAAACACTGGAAACCGCAACGGCTGAGGAACCGACCAAACAACTTCTTGCGGACATTCGTATGGCACTTGAGCACACATTGATTGGCTTGCTAATAACCGTGGCCTTGCTAACCGCCATGGCATCGATCAACAACCGTATTCGTCAACTAGAAGAGCTTGCTGCCTTTGGAATGAATCGATTCTTCGATGGACTTAGGGAATCACAACAGCAACGCAAGTTTCGTGTGCGTTAATTTGACTCTAAAAAGCTCTAAGAAACAGTAACTTAGAAATGCTGCGTACCAAGAAACACAAGAAAAAGGAATTTGACGGCGAGTTCGACATCACTCCAATGATTGACGTAGTCCTGCTGTTACTGATTTTCTTTATGGTTTCAGCTAGGATGGCACCGCAAAACGTGGCGAAACTTCCGAAAGCAAAACACGGAGACATGGCCGCTATGCATGATGCTGTCGTGCTTGTTGTCAAGCACGGTAATACCGATGCTGCCTCTGTAAGCACTCCATCAGGGAGGAAATTTTCCACCGATAAAGAAGTGCAGTCCGCTGAAATCGCTGAGTACGTCGAGATGGCTATGCTGGACCACAAAAAGAAATATGTTTTGATTCAAGGGGAATACACTGTATTAACCTCTGAAATGATACGGGTTCAACTAGCCATAGGAAGCGTCCTCGGACCCGATCAAGAAATCATGATTGCGGTGGAACACTAGGACCTATGAGTATCCGCTTCGATTGTTTGGCTTGCAAAAAAAACCTCGTCGTACACGACCGGTTTGAGGGCAGGGTCGTTCGCTGTCCAACATGCAATGTCGAAATTACAGTTCCCCCAAAATTGCAACTAGGCGATGAGCGACGTCTGAGCCCAAACCAGAGTGAGGTAAATGATGGTATCCACTCGATGTCATCGGAAGTTCCAGAATTTCCATCTAATTCGTTGCCAATCGCATCACAGGAAGTGAATGGGGCCGTTGAACAAACCGCCTCCACTGCTTTGCCCAAAAAAAGACGCAGTCGTTCTATCCGTACGGACCGAGGCGACTTGGAGAATGATGTGCAATGGGACATTACTCCGATGGTCGACGTGGCCTTCCTCCTTTTGATCTTCTTTATGTTGACCGCGTCGTTCAGTATTCAAAAGGCCATTCGTACATCGACTCCTCAAAACGAACAGCCCAGTACAAATGCTGTCCAGATTCAAGAAAGGGAAAAGGTTGATAGTCTTGTCGTTCAAATCGACGAGTTCAACGCCTACACTGTCATTATTAACGACGGGGAAACTAAAGAAGCATCTAGCAAACAAGAACTCATCGGAATACTTAGGGATTTACGTATTCAGTTCGGCGAGCAATTGCCACGCATCGTGATCCAGGCCCATTTGGATAGCGTGCACGGTGCAACGGTCGGTTGTATGGATGCCGCTAGAGAAGCGGAATTTACCAACTTTCAATTGATTGCCGTCGAAAGTTTTTGATTGAAGCTTTTTTCTATCGATCGAAATCCAACCAGCGATTCGCTACCGCAAAACGCAATAATTCGGAACGACTCTTTAACTGCAGCTTTGCCATGGCTCGCGATTTGTGAGTTTCGATCGTTTTTACGCTGATCTCCAGTTTTGCTGCGACCTCTTTGTTGCTGAATCCACACGCGATCAATCGGATGACTTCCTCCTCTCGTTCGCTGATAGCACCACCAACAGCTGTTGCGCACAAGCGCTTAGGATAAAAAACGTCATCGGCAAAATCGCGGACAATTCCCAAGTCGAGGAAGTTCCCGTCACGAGCGACCTTGCGTATGGCTGTGATCAAATCCGTCGCTGCGGACCGTTTTAATAGATATCCTGAAATCCCCAATTGAACCAAGGCATTGAGATAGGCGCGGTCTGAATTTGCAGTGAGTGCAAGGAGTCGACTTTCATTTCCACCTCGACGCAGTTCTTTTACCATTTCAATGCCATTCATTTCAGGCATGCTGATGTCAAAAACGACGACATGTGGACCGCGTTCCAGAATCGAAGCAATCGCATCTTTGCCATTGGAGGCTTCGCCAATGACCTTCATATCGGGCTGTGCATCGATGAGCAATTTCAATCCCTGTCGAACAATTTGGTGGTCCTCAACCAGTAGTACAAAAATGGGGTCCAAGTGACTATTCCTTGTTTTGTTTTATTGGGACTCTTGCAAAAAGCGTTGTACCCTTGCCTGCCGCGGATTCAATTTCTAGAGTTCCGCCAACCGATGCCAGTCGTTCCTTCATTCCAAGGAGTCCGAGTGGCTGTCGAATCATTGAGTTTTCGGCAGAGGTATCGACTTCAAATCCAATCCCGTAATCCTCCACGATTTCGACAGCCGAGTCTCTTTGAAGTTCCAAGACGACACTAACGTGTTTACTCTTCGAGTGCTTAGCTACATTGGTTAGGGCTTCCTGCAGTACTCGGTAAAGTGTTAGGGACGTCTCCGATGTGAGTCGTTCCTCGTCCCAGTTTCGACATTCGAAATCAACAATGATCCGAACCCGCTGACTCCAAAGTTCCAAAAAACTTCCAATCGCAGTATGAAGTCCAAGTTCGTCAAGAGAAGGCGGCCGCAAGTCGAATGCTAAATCGTGAATCTCTCCTGACAACCTGTCGAGGATCTCGTTTACTTCCTTAAAGCACGCATTGACCTCCCTTTGGTTTTCTATTTTAACAATGTCGACGGCTCGTTTCATTCCAAGCTGCAATGCAATGATTTCTTGGCCACAGTGGTCATGCAGCTCTCTCGAAATATGGCGTTTTTCCTCCTCCTGAAGACTTACAAACCGTCTCAACAACTTTATACGTTCTTCCTCGGCAGAACGTCTCCTTTGAATTTCCAATTCAAGATCTATTTGCTTTTTTTTGAGTAGGTTTGCGATGGACTCTGTGCGTCGATTTGCCATTTGCATCAATTCGCTAAACAAAATGCTCGAAAACCCAACGACGACATAAAGCGCCAGTCCAACTTGCATATCAAGTCCAGAAATAGCGATAGAACCTCGCGGAGTGGCAAAGAAAAATGCAGCGGCGAGAAATCCAAAAACTAATGCTAGTACCGCAGGCCACAAGCCACAACACCACGAAGTAAAGATGATAGCCAATACGTAAGTAACGAATGGGTGACGATCACCGACGATTGGATCAACCAACATGCGGATCCACGTCGCTCCGACTATGGCCACGAACGCAATCAGATATTTCGCGATCGTTCCCATGTGTTTCCTTTGCACAGGCAGCTTTCGAATTGATGTTTCTGTAGTCGTTTTAGAACTCCTTCAAATTTGTATGGCTTTGGAGAATTGATCGGTTATTTCGGAATTTTACGCGGCATAAGGCATAGCCCCAATGGACCGAGCAACAAGGCTGGAAGCAGAACGAGGTCTCCCAATATGGAACTGCCGATCATGGCGATCATCAAGCAAGCGAACTGACGCGTCGGAATAAATTCAGCAAACATAAACGGGAGCATGGAACAGCAACTAATCAACATTGTGTGAATCATCGCGACGGCACAATTGGACATGGTATCTGCAATTGCAACAGGTCGCGAATCACCTATCGACAATCGGTTGACGTACCAATTGACGAAATGCAAAGTGTCATTCACTGCAATTCCCATCGCGACACTTGCAGTAAGTAATCCAGCAATATCTAACCGGAAGCCAAGCCAGGCCATGGTTCCAAATACCAGTGTTTCAGGAAGTACATTTGGAATCATGATCAAAAGTCCCGCCCAAAAACCTCTGGCTATTAACATCATGACCGGTGTGATCAACAAGAAAGCTGTCGTAAAACTTGCCCCAAGATCCTTCAACAACAACTTTTGTGTTTCATGCATCACCGGAGACAGCCCTGTCAATTCGGTTTCCACAATTGCAGAGGATCCGTCCTCCTTAAGTGCAACATCAACCGCCTCCTGCACTCGTTTAGTAAGAATCCCGTAATCGTCGTTCGTCAATGCTGAGACTTTTGCAGTCACTCTCCAAACATTCCCCGTGTTGGTTTCAGCGATCCAGCCCTGGTCGATCAATTTCGGGAGTTCCTCTAATGTTTTTTTCCGCATAATGCTTCGTCGAACGACATCTCGCACAGCAGTCGATTTTGGCAATGGAGGGATAAACGAATCCGCCGACATGACTGCTCCAACTTCAGGAAGTTTGCGGATTGCATTCGAGATGTTTTCAACCCACATTGCCTGTGACAAGATGTCGACACTCTTGTCGGACGAGAATCGCAGCAACACCTCAACCGATGCAATAGGGCCGATGTGTTGCTCGATAAAGCTCAGGTCGCGGACAGTAGGGCTATTGCTAGGAAACAAATCATCAAACTTGGTTGAAGACTTTAAAAAAATCAAGCCGTAGGAACTGAGCCCCAAGATAGCGAAACCAACAACCGCAACCCAATTCGCATTTCTCTCTATCCATTTCACGTAGCGTGCCACGACCGGTGAAGTAAGGTGCGGTTGGAATCCAAAATCCTTCGCCTCCATAGGTTCCACCTCCTCAAGTTTAGATCCAGTTTCTTGAAACGGTTCGTGAGGTCCCTTTAGAAATCTTGGCAATCGTTCCCCACAAAACCAGTCCGAGACAAAGGGAAACCCCAGAAGAAGAAAGAATGTTGCAACCGACAATGATATTGCAGAATACAATCCAAATTCTCGAACGGGCGCAAGTTGGCTTATTGCAAGAGAGGCCATTCCGAGGGAGGTGGTGATGCTGGACAACAGGCTAGGCTTAAAGCCAAGCAACATCGCTCGACTACCTCGATGATCGCGATGCCAAATGGATATGTCTCGGTAATAGTTCATCAAGTGCACAGCACCGGACAAGGTCAACATGAAAACAAGAGTCGGTAGAACGATCAGAACGGCGCTAAATTTCCCCCCAGAATAATAGACCGTTGAGATGGCCAGAAGCTGTCCAACACCTGCAATGATGAGCACAGCGATTGCTGCTCGTATGCTCTTTAAGCAGAACCACGCCAACAAGATTCCAATCAAGCAGGAGGGCGCAACGAGTGTCATTAAACTGCTCTCGGCAGCATGATCGACTGCGTAGGCCTCATAAACTGTCCCTGCCATTCGCAACGCTGTGCCCCCCAGCCCCGGAACGTCATCGGCCAGCTTGTAAATCAAAGCCATCGATTCAGCTTGATGTTCAAGACCATAAGAGGTGAAACGCACAATAATCGCCGCCGTTCCATCCTGACCAATTAGGATGCCCTCAAGCCTTGATTGCGCCTGTTTCAAAGAAATGCTCATTGGTGACTCGGTCAATGCCCTAAGGACATCCTTGGTCGATTGCACAGAGTCGATTGCGCGAGGCTCCTTTGCTTGCGTCGATATGAGTCGTGATCTAAACTCATCAAGTCGCGGGTCGTCGATTCTGCAACCCTCCCACGACGCAATCAAAAATTGATCGTTTCCAAAATTTTTTTGAAATCGTGTGTAGCGTTCTTTTTCGGGCTTGCCATCAGGTAGCCATTGATGAACTGAAGCGGACCCAATGGGCAAATGCGTTACCCCGTAAAGGAGGAACGGCATCAAAAACAGCATGAGAACCATCGTCCGCCGCGACCATCGATCTACCTGCTGAAACATCCTAGTTCCTTCGTTCATGCCAAGGCCAGCCCAAATTCCTCTTTCCACCACTTGACGCTGTTGAAGGGCAAGGAATAGATTCGCCAGCAGCAACTTAACCTAACACAATTGATTACAATTGCAAAACGGAGTAATCGCTTCCGATGTAGGATAGCAGCACTTTCACCCTCTATTATTTTTGGGTAATCCATCATCGCAAGCAGAATTGTCAATGGATATGAATCTTCAGCGCATTCGTCAAGCAAGCGTGACCGTAGTCCATTAGAATCAGCACGCATTAAAGCGTTCCTACGGTTGCTCCCACTTTTGTTTGTGTGCTACATCATCGCCTATGTGGATAGAACCAATGTGGCGGTTGCCAAACTGACCATGGGCGAAGACCTGCCAGCATTCGATAGCTGGGTTTTCGGTTTTGGCGGCGGGATTTTTTTCCTGGGATACTTTCTTCTTGAGATCCCTGGTTCGCTTATCGTCGAACGTTGGAGCGCGAGAAAATGGATTTGTAGAATCATGGTTACGTGGGGAATTATGGCTGCGGCGACAGCCTTCGTGACGACGCCAATACAGTTTTATCTCGTTCGATTCCTGTTGGGCGTTGCTGAAGCCGGTTTCTTTCCCGGAGTCATCGTATATTTGACGCATTGGTTTGCAGCGAAGGATCGTGCCCGAGCGATTTCATATTTTTTGGTGGCTTCCCCGCTAGCGATGATAATCGGGCCAGCCGTTTCTCGGTTGTTTATCGATATTGGAAGAACGCACATCGTTGATGGCATTTCAATAACAAATCCGTTGCTATTGGGGCTAAAGGGATGGCAATGGATTTATATCTTCTGGGGAATTCCCGCTGTCATCGCTGGAATGGTCGTGCTGTTTTATCTGACGGATCGCCCCAGACATGCTCAATGGCTCACGGCCGAAGAGCGGGAAGCCCTGGAGTCTGAATTGGCTCGCGAGAAGGCATTGCGAGAGCATGCCCAGCACCACTCCGTGATGGCGGCGCTAACCAGCCCCAAAGTTTTATTGCTTTCGTTGGCCTATTTTGGAATCGTCACGGCCAACTACGGTATCGAGTTCTTTTTGCCAAGCATATTGACACAGTGGTACTCGCTCGAGCCCTCTAGTGTTGCCATGTTGGTGATGATTCCATCGTTGCTTGTCATACCGGGGCAACTGTTCATCGGTTGGAGTTCCGATCGATTCCACGAGCGTCGCTGGCACTCAGTTTTGCCCGTAGTACTCGGAGCGACTTTATTGGTACTGTCCCCGTTCACACAAGGCAACCTCTATTGGACCATGATTTGTTTCTCGATCGCGGCAGCAGGAACGAAATCCTACATGCCTGCCTTTTGGTCACTTCCCAGCCTATTCCTGACGTCATCGGCGGCGGCCGGCAGCGTAGGAATGATCAACTCGATCGGTAACTTGGGTGGATTCCTAGGCCCAACGGTCATGGGCTGGGTAGACAAGAATCGTGGGTCCTACGTCTACGGATTGTTTTTCTTGAGCTTCACGAGCATCCTTTCCGCTGCGCTGATTGCGGTGATACCTTTGCGCAATTCAAGCGATACCCAACCACCCGTGACTTGAAATCGCGCGCAGGCACCAGGCTCCGACTTGTCCGGTGCATTTCAGTGTTTCTTTCCGTTTTGAAAATTTCATTCCCTGGTTTTTTGGAATTATGACTGCTGTTGTTATTGAATAGTTGTCAGCAGGATTTAGAATCTGGCTTCCTCTATTCAGGCATTTTTACCTTGAGAGTACCCTTGCTATGTCGTGGAATCAACTAATCCAAACCAAGTCGCTTAACGCTATCGTGGGTGACATGGAAGAAGGCCACAGCTTGAAGCGTTCCCTAGGGCCGATCTCTCTAACGGCAATGGGCGTTGGAGCGATCATCGGCACAGGGATCTTTGTGCTTGTAGGCAAGGCTGCGGCAAATCAAGCTGGTCCTGCTATCATCCTTTCGTTCGTCGTTGCAGGGCTCGCGTGTGTATTTGCAGCGCTTTGCTACGCCGAATTTGCTTCGATGGCTCCCGTGGCTGGTTCCGCATATAACTACGCATATGCAACTATGGGTGAGTTGATGGCCTGGATCATCGGGTGGGATTTAATCCTTGAGTACGCCGTCGCGTCTTCGACAGTGGCGCATGGTTGGTCGAAATACCTTCAGAAATTGCTTCACCAATTCCATGTTACCATTTTTGATTCGGGTGGGTCTTTGCATCGATTTTCCGAAGCTCCGTTCGATTACAACGGCAAGGACACGGCCATCAACTACTCACTTGCCACGGGTGGAAGTGTGGCCGTCAATGCTGGATCGTTTTTCCCAACCGGCTTTTACTTTGACCTGCCTGCGATTCTCATTACCGCTATCGTCACTTGCATTCTGGTACGAGGCGTTACCGAAAGTGCCTTCACCAACGCAATCATGGTTGCCATTAAGGTGAGCGTCGTATTGTTTGTGATCGTGGCAGGAATTTCCTACGTCAACGTCGAGAATTGGACGAAAGACTTCGCTCCCTACGGTTACGGCGGAGTCACATTTTTTGGTTCGCCAATGTTTGGGGGAACAGACAAAGGCATGATGGCGGGGGCTGCGGGCGTGATCTTCGCTTATCTAGGATTTGATGCCGTTTCAACTCAAGCAGAAGAAGCTAAAAATCCAAAACGTGATTTGCCTATTGGAATCATTGGCTCGCTTCTGATCTGCACTGTCCTCTATATAGCTGTCTCTGCCGTCCTGACTGGAATGGTAAACTACAAGGATATCGACATTAACGCACCGGTAGCGAGTGCGTTCGAGCAAGTAGGATTTAAATCGGCACAATTCATCGTCACCGTGGGTGCGATCGCAGGAATTACCTCGGTGTTGCTTGTGATGATGATGGGGCAACCCAGGATTTTCCTGGCAATGGCGCGAGATGGTTTACTCCCCTATAGTTTTTTTGGTTCGATTCACCCCAAATTCAAAACACCTTACAAGTCGACCGTATTAACAGGGGTCATTGTGGCCATCGCTGCAAGCCTCCTACCATTAAGTATTTTGGCTGACCTGACGAACATTGGAACCCTTTTTGCGTTCGCCCTTGTTTGCACTTCGGTATTGATCCTGCGGTACACGGATCCTGATCGCATTCGCCCATTCCGATGTCCTTTTTCACCGGTGTTTCCATCGCTTGGGATTATTCTTTGTGTTCTGTTGATGCTCTCGCTGCCAAGTGAAAATTGGATGCGTTTGGTCATTTGGTTGATTGTCGGATTATGCATCTACTTTTTTTACGGTTTTTGGCATAGCAAACTTAAGCGAGCAAAAGCATCTTTCTAGAGCGAAACAAAAAACCAAGGGTAAAGCAGCTTGGCCTGCATCGAGTCCAACATCTTCTGACGTAGCAAAACGATTGTCTGTATGGGTTGAAATAGATGTTCTTGCCAATCACTTCTAACTTCTAATTTCATCCCCATGCCTTTCTACAGCAAGACCCGCTACATCGTCGTGTTTTTCATGGTGACACTCGCCATGGTCACCTATCTCGACCGCGCCTGCATCGGCGTGATGAGCGAGGCGATCCAGCGCGATCTGGGATTGACAAAATCGCAGATGGGCTATGTGTTTGCGGCGTTTTCTTTGGCCTATGCCGGCTTCGAGATTCCCACGGCGTGGTGGGCGGACCGGCACGGTGCGCGCACCGTGTTGACGCGGATCGTGTTGTGGTGGTCGGTCTTCACCATGGCCACCGCTGGGGCTTTCAACTACACCTCCATACTGGTGACGCGTTTCATGTTCGGGGCTGGTGAGGCGGGCGCGTGGCCCTGTGTGGCAAGGGTTTTTTCACGCTGGCTGCCGCATCGAGAGCGCGGTACGATCAAGGGCGTCTTCTTTGCCGGGGCTTACGCGGCGGGATCGGTCACACCGGTACTGGTGGTGCATCTGATGAATGACTGGCACCTATCGTGGAGGACTATTCTTGTCGGCTTTGGAACGATCGGGTTTGTCTGGGCG
>JANMHA010000023.1:0-16658 GCA_031374925.1 Pirellula sp.
GCACGCCGCATCAAGATTTGTTAAAACGAATAGGAACCGATCGAGCCGTTTTCCTTCTCCAAACTGGGTTTGACCTAAAGTAGTTCGTAATGAAGCTTTTGATTTATGCGTTGTGTAGCGTCGGAATGTTTCAAGGCGTCACGCTGTGGGCGGCAGATTCAAAGCCGAATGTACTGGTGATCTTGGCCGACGATTTGGGGTGGGGCGAGTTGGGCTGTCAAGGTTTTACGAAAGAGATACCAACACCAAATATCGATTCGCTTGCGACCAATGGAGTCCGGATGACCAACGGCTACGTAAGCGGCCCCTATTGCAGTCCGACTCGCGCTGGTTTCATGACGGGACGCTATCAACAGCGCTTTGGTCATGAATTCAATCCAGGACCTGCTGAGTCGGCCGTAAAGAACTTTGGACTGTCGCTCAATGAGAAAACCATCGCCAACTATTTGAAAGATGCTCAGTACTCGACCTGCTGGATTGGAAAGTCGCACCTCGGTTATAAGCCTGAGTTTCATCCGCTGAAACGCGGTTTTGATCGCTACTTCGGATTCTTAGGCGGAGCCCATGATTATTTTAATGCTACTGGCGACGCGTCGAATCGGGTCCTCGATGGGAATGAGCCTGTCAAGGAAATGGACTACACGACCGAGATGTTTGCTAAGAAAGCAAATGAGTTTATTCAACAAAACAAGAGTAGCCCTTGGTTCTGTTACCTTGCATTCAACGCCGTTCACGCACCGTTGCAAGCACCAGAGAAAGTACTACAGCGTTTCAGCGGAATCAGCGATTCGAAGCGTCGAACGTATGCTGCCATGCAATCCTCGATGGACGACGCGGTCGGAAGTGTAGTGAGCAAACTTCGCGAACTCAATCTGGAAGAAAACACACTCATCTTCTTTTTCAGCGACAACGGTGGGCCTACCCCATCGACGACATCTGGCAACGGTCCATTACGAGGCTACAAAGCGCAAACGTGGGAAGGTGGAATCCGTGTACCGTTTCTCATCCAATGGAAGGGTAAACTTGCTGGCGGGAAAGTCGATGATCGACCGGTGATCCAGCTCGATATCCTCCCCACCGCATTGGCCGCTGCTTCGATAGATATCAAACCGGAATGGAAGTTGGATGGTGTCAATCTTTTGCCGTATCTTACAGGCACACAATCGGGAGCGCCTCATGAAGCGCTCTATTGGCGATTCGGGAAGCAGATTGCAATCCGGGTCGGTGATTGGAAGCTTGTGAAAGGTGTTGGAAGCGAAGGCTTGGCTGGAATCGAAGAAGCTGTCAAGGCGACCGCCGCGAATGCCGAACTCTATAATCTCAAAGACGATATAGGCGAGAAGACGAACCTTGCCTTGAAAGAACCTGAAAAGCTGAAGCGGCTCGTCACTGCGTGGGAAGCCTGGGACAGTACCTTGAAGGAGCCAGAGTGGGTACCTAACCGAAGGCCCGGGAAAAACGCAAATACGTCACCGCAATCGAAAAAGAAGAAGGCGACCGCTAAGTAATTGTTGCCAAACGCGGCGCCACCAACTGTGGAAAGCGTCCTACTCCTGCAGGATCGGCCTAGCAGCAACCTAGCGTCCCGCATTTGGCTCTTTTCATTGTGCAAGCATCCGCTCCCCTTCAAGACGCTGATTTCAAAGCTTCTCCGTTCAATTGGCGTCGACTGCAGGATCGGCCTCGCAGCAACCAACCTCTTCCCTAGCCGCAAGCGTCCCATCCACATGTGGACATAGCCGTAGCCGGGATCTAGCGGCTTCCACGAGCTAGCCCAATCAGTGTGGACGTTGATACTGGCTGATTAGACGGCGATTGCTGAATGGGCTAGACTTTGCTAGGTGCTATTTCTTTGTTGGAGACGATTCATTGAACGTTGAAAATCAGTTCTTGCTGGGATGGCGATGGTTCTTTCGCTTCGCTCTTTTCGTCGGTGCGTTCTGGGGGCTTTTTACAATCTACCTCGTGATTGGAATGTCGCGAGCAATGGTCCACCAATCGGATCATTGGATCAAGATTCCGACGACAGAAGAACCAAAGACACTATCTAAAACTTTTCCACCTTCCGCGACCAAGTACCGTTTTGCATTGTCTTCAGTCGGAATGGGAGGTCGATTCCGAGCTTATGCCGTAGACGGTGAACTGGACGATTTGTATCGGTTCGCTCAAGCCGAATTCGCAGCTCATTCGGACAAACCAACGGTGCTGGCGAAAGACGATCAGTCTACTCCCTTCGACGACGACTACATCTCTTTCCGGGAAGATGCATACGGTGTAAAACTCGATTGGCTTCGCGACTCGAAATCCGGAATGGGTACCGTCTATCGGGATTCTGAGAGTCGTGGAAGTCATATGCCGTGTATTTTCGTGGACAAGACGAATTCGATGCTTTACTTCGTCATGTCGGACTGATTCCAGAAAATTGGAAGGGTTGCAATCAACATCGATCGCAAAGTAGTGCTGGCGCTGGCCGATTTGACAATGCCTGCTAAAACCGCAAGCTTCCGACCCGCATGTGGACATAGCCGAAGCCAGCGAAAGGAAACGACCACAAGTTTGCATCCAGCCGATTTGAATACGCCTGCAGGAGCGAAACAGCGCCTTTGCTCTTCCCTAGGCCGCAAGCTTCCCATCCACATGGGGACGCACTCGACTTAGCGTCAAGCATCTTTCACAAGTTGGTTCAAATCAATTTGGACGTTGGCTCCGGCCGATTAGACTACGACAGCAGGATCGGATAGACTGAAACTACCGGCGGCGGGGAAGCGTAAATACGTGTTGATTACCCCGATGCTGTTGAGGTGGTTTGTTGTTGTTGAGGACAATACGCATGGCACACTTTAGACAGTTGAGAGACTTCGAGAGTCGATTTGATACGATGAGTGTCGATGAGTTGAAGCAGTGGAAGACGTACTGGGCGCAGCACGCGCAGGGCTTGGCTCCAAAGGTAAGGAAGCTTGCGATGAAAAGGGTTTATGCAATTGAAAATGCAATCCAGATGAGGTCGCAGGAAAACAGTGACGGCGACTCTTCGTAACATGACGCGTTCACTACTCGTGCCAACGTCCGCTTCCCTCCAACAGGCTTCTGAGCCTAGCTGCTAGATTGTCAGTTTCGGCAGGAAGCGGGGCTAGCTCATCAACTGTGGAAATGTCCTCGCCTGCTGGATCGGCCTAGCAACCAGCCTCTTCCCTAGGCCGCCAGTTTCCTATCCACAATGTGGACATATCCGGAGCCGGGATGTAGCCATTTCCACAGGTTGGTGCGTAGTCCGTAGTACCGATTTCCCTAGCCCACCCACTGTGGACATGGGTACTGGTCACTTGCTGGATAACTGCTGGATGGCATAGACTTCAGACAGATCATTCGGCCAAGTTGATTTGCGTTGGCTCAACTGCTGGGGCTGAATTGCCACACCGCCTTTCGCTGTCATGACGCTCCCAAAACGAAATCGTCGCAACACTTGCATCAACGGAGTTTATTACCATTGGGTAAAAGGCTCGCGTGGTGACAACGGTCGCGGTGTCGTAACTGTGCAGCATGCGGACGGAGAAGGCTCCAAGCTGATGATAGATCCTTTTGGACAAATCAGAGACCACGAGGTACCAGACGCGATACGATTTGCATTGGATGCCGGATGGAGACCTACAGAGTCAGACGCTCCTGTTTGGATTGGATTCATGGACTCCGAGGATTTGGAAATGAGATTTGTATTGAGAAACGCCTCGGATCCGCCATACTGTCGAGATCCCGCACGCCGAAGCCAGACAGGCAGCTAGCCTAAACTTCGGGTAAGAGCGGCTATGCCTGACCATCTCTCTAGACGACCCTGACGCTTGTGGAAAGCGTAGTACTCCTGCAGGATCGGCCTAGCCAGTAACCTAGTGCCTTCCTAGACCGCCAGCTTCCCATCCACAATGTGGACTCCGCTGAATCCAGCCATCGGCAGCTTTTCCACAAAGTAGACTAACCACTGTGGACCTAGGTCAGAGTCAGCGGGCAACAATGTGGAAATAGTCGAAGCCAGCGACAGGCGTCTCCACAGGTTGGCTTGAAACTACTTCGGCTACGGCGCTGGCCGCTTGCTGTAGGACTGATGCATCGGATAGACTGACGCTTGCTAGCGGCGGGTAAGATCAACTGCTGTCAAGCTAGTGGTCCAGAGTTGGAAGCTTCGAATGGCTCCCGCTCCAAACCCAGGACTTACATGGATTCTTTCGTTGCAATGGAACGAAGACTTATGATACCGCGTCTTACGACATCGCTGATTTTCTTTGTGGCTATCCCGATTTGTTCTGGAATGTCTTTCGCGCAGGATCGGGGGGACGACCATCTAACGCGGCAACTGTTCGAACAGTATGTTGCTAACCGGGGCAAGATCAACGGCGAGTCAGTTCTCGCGGCTACGCACCTTGTTGCCGAACGTGGACGCGAGAATGGATTTTGGAAGAGTGTCCTTGCAGAGTTGAAGCGTAACGATGAGCAAAGCGAGATCGGATGCGTTCGAGTGCTGGGGAAAATGCTGGCGACCGACGCCGCTGCTCGCGTTGCCATCAGGCGACGCAATGAAACTGGCGAGATCACAGCCTGGGTCCCAATGGTTTGCCTTGGCCGTGAGGTAGTAACGGAGTTACTCAATCGTGCCTACCGAGCAGATCGTTTTCGGATCGACCATTACACCATCGCGCTGGCCCGCTCACGGGTTCCGGAAGCAAAAGAATTCTTCCAGTCAATCCTTCGTGTTCCCGTTCCAAACAACCCATTCACCGCGATACCGGCAAGTCAGGGTCACTTGGAGAGCACGCGAATTCACGCAGCGGTTGGACTTTCGCAATTGGGCGAGTTCGAAGGTGTCGACTGGATAATTGCGAACTGCGAAGACACGACGGGACACGTCATGAATGCCTGGCCGAAAGGTGCTAAACGCGGCGGTGGACTTGACGCATGTTGTGTGGACGTCTTACGCCAGATGTCGGACGAACAGGCGAGGAAAAGCAAAGCCGACTGGGCGGCATGGCGTATGACCACCGACATGAAATCGTTGCTCAATCATGTTGTCGTCTTTGGAGACCCTTAGCACGAAGCACCAAAATCGAGTAAGGATGCCCGTTGCCCGCTAGCGAACCAGCTTGGCCGTGCGCCCCTTCCACAGGTTGGTGCGTAGTCCGTAGTACCGATTTCCAAACTAGCCCACCCACTGTGGACATTGGAACTGCTCGCTTGCACGGCGACCGATGGATCGGATAGACTTAGGCGGATTGCGGCGGGGAAGCGTGTTGGATTGGCGCTGGCTCCCATCCCGATCCGCTTCGCTACTGTTGGGATAGATTGTTATTCGTTCGGCACGACAATATCGGAGTTGTCATCAACATTATGAAAACGCTTTTTCTATCACTTTCGATTCTGGTTCTGCTCCCCGTGCACGCCTCGGCGATTGGCGGCAAGATAGGTTCTCCGCGGGTCGGATGCCGCATGGAAATTGACAAGGCTCAGAAGGAGAAGGTGCATCACCTCCTCCGGTACATGCGGAATGAATTGAAATTTATCGACGGCAGTTTCCTCAATGAATTCTCGACTCAACGTTTTGGCGGAACATCTGAGAAGGTTTCGCGTTTTGTCGGCCTGCTCAAGGCCGCAGGGTTATGGGAAGTAGAAGTGGAATTTCGTGATTTTGGGGAGCAGGAATTGGCCTTTACCCTCCATCAAGACTCCACTGACACTATGAGTGTGACTGTTAATTCAGGACGAAATGATTTTCTGCTCAAGGATTTCGGCGAGCATCTTCCCGGATCGGGGTTTCATTTTAAAATAAGAAATGTCATTCATGCCGATGAAGAACAAAAAGGGCCCGACCAATCTGCTCCCGCTCCTGAATCCAAGCCGGAGGGCAATGAGAAACCTAAGCCTGAATCCGAGAGGCGCCCATTTTAACAGATGGTGTTCGAGTCTTGTTTTCGGATATGTCGAGTGAAAACGGTATTGGAATTCGGCAGAGAGAGTATCTGCAAGCGCCGAACATATTAAGGATTCGATTCTGCGTCGTCATTCTAGGGACGTACGTGGGCTGGCAATGGTCGCTTGCCGAATTGCGAATCCCGCAGGAACCTTGCCTGCGCCGCTTTCCACAGGTTGGTGCGTAGTCCGTAGTACAGATTTCCCTAGCCCAACCACTGTGGGAGTTGGCGCTGGCCTAGCTCCGACCTTTCCACAGGTTAGCTTTAGACCAATTAGGCTACGGCTATGGCTACGGCCTTGGCCACCTCAGCCTACTCCGTCCATTCCACAGGTCGGTTGATAACACTGTGGACGTTGGCGCTGGCCGCTGGCCGCTTGCTGTAGTACTGCTACATCGGATAGATTGAAGACTGAAGTAAGTTTGGGATAATAGAAACATTGCTGCTGCCGATTACAGGCGAGTTAAGGAAAGACTCCCATGCGTGTTCGAATACTAGTCATTAGTTTATTATGTATCCTTCTTGGAGCATCACAGGTGGCGGCGCAGACCTCACTCATTGGAACATGGAAGGCGGGCGATAAATTTTCGTACGTGCTCGAGGACAAGTACTCGGTTTCCTCCGATTCCCAAGATTCCGCTAGCCTAAAACAGAGCCTGAAACTGGATACCAGTTGGCACGTCATGACCCTGGCGCTTGACGGCATTGCGGTTGTTGCCGTGGAAATTGAGCGAGTGCGTTTTAGGGCGGATCAGACGGGGATCCCCGCGGGCTGGGATGAACTCAGTTTTGATTCGCAAAATCCGATGGAGCCCCGAAACAAACAAGAGATGAGTACATTTGCTGCGCTAACCGCCTTTGTAGGGTCGCAAATGGCAATCACGATAAACGAAAAACGAGAAGTCTTAAAGTTTGAGCTTTCAAAACCGCTGGCGACACACCTGGAGAAAGACCAAACAACGTTAGAACTGGCAGGTTTCTTTGGACACATGTTCACAGCCAATGGCATGCAGCGTCGAATGACCAATTGGCTTATCGCGTCTCCGCCAAAACCCGTATCGAGAGGTGAGACGTGGCGGCGGGAACAGGTCAGTCGTTATGAAGATTTCTTTAATTGCGTTGACTCTTATACGTTAGAAGGGACTGTACTTTGGGATGGGCAAACGCTTATGAAAATTGACGTAAAGACTGAGCTTAAGCTACCGGAGAACGAAGAGGGTAAACAACAGGCAAAGATCGCAGACCAGAGTGGCGAAGGGGTGGTGTATTTTGACGAACGAACTGGATGGGTCGTAGATGCCGCGTTACGTCAACAAGTTGTGCAACAAGGTGCGTTTATTAAAACCTCCGTGGATACGACGATCACCTCCAAGCTACTTGCCAGTCCGAAAAAGTAAATTCTCAGCTCAACCACTGTGAAAAGCGTCGTACTCCTGCAGGATCGACTAGACTGAAACGGTTAGTGGCGGAGAAGCGTGTTGGTGTGTGGGCTTGTTGACTCAGGGGCGTTTTGGCCAGAACTCTCGAACGGTGCGTTCCCACTCGTCAGCCATGATTTGATGGCCACTATATGTGGGATGGACTCCGTCCCACATCCAATGTTCCGCAGGAGCTCGCGAGCATGCCAGTTCGAACGCAGATTGAAACTTTACGAGCGCCGCCGAATGCTTCTCCGCGAGCCGTTGGACGACTTTTTGCCGCTTAAGGATGTCAGCCATGAACGATTCGTAGTCTTCGTTCTTTCTTCCTACGGGCAAGAGGAATGGCTCACAGAGTACGAGCTTGAGTTTCGGAATGGCCGCTTTCGTCTCCGTTAGCAAACCGTCGTATGCTTGCTCAAAATCTTCCAGCGGTACACCTCGACCGTGGTCGTTTACACCGATCAGAATACTTAAGAGATCGGGCTTCAGTTCGAGTGTATCCTTTTGCCATCTCTGTTGAAGTTGCGATACCGTGTTCCCACTTATGCCTCGATTTAGGAACTCGACATTTGCTTCTGGGAATTGCGCACCGTTTCGGGCTGCAATGATAAACACATAACCGTGACCAAGGATATGGTTGGGGTCTGCGCTTCGACCACGGTTGCCGTCCGTAATCGAGTCACCTTGAAACAGAACCCGCGACCCCTGTTCAAATGCGGCAATAGGCTCAGTCGCAAATAAACCTGTCACGCTTGTCAACAAAATCGGAAGCAAAAAACTCGCTGCGACCAGAAGCGTATTTCGTCGATTCATTCTTAAAGGTATAACAAACGCTTGATTGAAAACTCAAGGGGGCTTGAGCCTAAAGGCACTCAGGGAAGAGCTTGCTCAACTTCGTTAAACGGCTTTTTCGGACCCGCATGTACGTGGTGTGGGGAGAGTGCCCGCTTTGATTGCGTAACGAGGGCGTCTGTCTTTGCAAGCAACGATTCGGAGGTGGATTCGAGAGGCGTCAGCCAAAAAATCGGCGCGCCAAAAAAAGGGAGGCAGGCCTCGAACCGCAGAACAGATCGAAAAGCTGATCCTGAAGTTGGCCAAGGACAACTCGTGGGGCTACACGAGGGTCTGCCCATAATGCCCTCCTTGGCCTGGCTTTTAAAAATGGCTTTTCTAGTTGTTTGGTCGTGATTTAGGGGTGGTCAATTCAACTGGATATGGTGCGTCCGACCATCCGCGTCGGTGCGAATAGAGCTTTGTCAACCGATCGATTTCTGATTCGTCTGCCCACAATATCCATCGGCCATTTGCGATATCAACCTTGCGTCCATTTACGTAACCGGCTCTATGCCAATTGGCAAGCGTTGCTGGTGGAATTTGAATGTGCTTGGCTAATGCAGGCAGCCACCATTCGTCAAGCCCAAGGCTGTGTGAAGCTGACGTATCCGTCCTGGACTGAGTGGAATATCCAAACTTCCGAATAAGTCGCGTTATTGACTGGGAGGTGAAGTTGTCGCGACGTTTCGGCGGATGGTAGCCGCTTCCAGCAACTTGATTGCGGCCCCACACCCAGAGGGAAAGGGTGCGCTCATTCCTCTCCAGCTCTCTCCGCATTGTTGGTCTGAATGTAGTTGCTCTTGACCAGCCAGAAACACCAGGAAATAAGTCCGATATTGATTACAGCGAAGAGCAAAAACACCCAGAATCCATCTACTTGCATGGCTTCGGCATGCTGGGGGATAAGCTCGTCCAAGCGGGTCGCCCCAAGCGATGTAAGTCGAATGGCTTCTCGGCACACACTCATTCCCAAAACGGTGGCAACTAGACCTGCCGTGGTAAGCAGAAGTGGTTTCAATGAGATTTCGTTGGTAAGCGGCATTCGTCGTAGCAGTTGAATCCAACCAATTACCTGAGCGAACATACCCAGGATCGCTAACCCCAAATACCATCGGGCCATCGGACCCAAAAAGACCGCTCCAAGATTTGGAGCAGAAATGTAGTAGGCTATTCCGCATGCGATCGATCCAAGTAGTCCGAACAAGGCAACTTTCGGAAGTCGTGATATCGATTGGCTCTCTACGGGCAACTGATGAACGCTTCTATATCGAAGTTGCCATGCAAGCCAGACACACATCGTTGCGATCGAACCCAGTCCCCAAACCGCGAGTCTCGGAATGATCTGAGGCTCAAAGTAGATTTCCTTGTCTTCGGCGTAGAACGCTCTCCATTGTTCCGGACTATTGACGCTCAGCAAATGATTCTCAGTCCACGAATAAGCAACAAATGCAACACATAGGAACGGCAACAAGCCCGTCAGCGTCTTTACAAGTGAAGATCGCCTTGTCAGCCAATTGCATCTGAGGACGTACAGCGAATAGAAGCCGATAATCAGGACAGGCAAGATGCTCATCCAGCGATTGAACAAAAGCAAATTGGCTGTGTAGAATTCGCGCTGGTAGAGAATTTGGACGAACAGCAATGGAGCTACGCCGGCAGTAATCGCGCCGGAAAGCATCGTTGGAATCCAATCTGCCAGTATCGATTCAATGGTCGCCGGCTCCTTTTTTGCGATCTCGGCCGACTTGGCGCCCAAACGAACGCGCCCGGTTACGATTGACCATGCAAGCCATGCGGTCCCAGCTAGCACGTAGTTCATGAACAACACGTGCAGCACGAGCGTTACGACAAAAAGCGTCAAGTAGAACGCTGTTGCAAGCGGAAAGCCAAATGGGAAAGTGGTGTCCATCAGTGAGATACCGTGTACTGCGACAGTGGCTATCGGGCCAGTCTCGCGGCCAGCCTGCTTCGGCGGAAGGGATTCACCCAAGTCCACAACGTGCCGGGAAGTTGGAAGGCTTGGCTCGCCGCCGAGTACCCGGTTGAGAAGCCAAAAGACCAGAAGAAATCCTCCGACACCGACCGGTGATGTTATGAAAATATTAGTATGCACATTGAATCGACACGCGATAACGGGGATCGCAATAGCTCTTGCTGTTCCAAGCTGGGCGGTCGCAACGCCGCCAGAGACTGGTATGTCGCAATACTCTGGTCCTGCATGGTCGCCGTATCTTGTCGGCGCGCTGATCGGATTATTATCGATGGCGACACTCTATTTTTCGGATAAGCCTCTCGGTGCATCCACCGCTTATGCTCGACTAGCAGGTTTGTTCGGCAATCTGTTCAACCGACGTCACACCGAATCACTGAAGTATTTTCAAGAGAACAAACCAGCGGTGGACTGGGAAGTGATGGTTGTGTTCGGCGCAGTTCTCGGTGCGTTTCTCGCCGCATGGCATGGAAGTGAACTAACTGCGGAATGGCTGCCGGCAATGTGGGTAGCTCGGTTCGGTGAAGATAGCTTCGCACTCCGGATGGGAGCCGCGTTGTTTGGCGGAGTGTTCATGGCCTTCGGCGCGCGTCTCGCCGGTGGCTGCACTAGCGGGCACGGCATCAGTGGAACGATGCAACTTGCCGTAGGTTCCTGGATCTCTGTCATTTGTTTCTTTGTTGGTGGCATTGCAATAGCCATGCTCTTGTTTCGCGTTTAGTAGTCGAAAGCACTGGGTTGAAATATGACGGCACAAACATCATTGCCTGAAAAGATAGCCACGAAGCCAATCGACAAGGAAATTCCCGAAATGGAAAGTTCTAAAAGGAGAGCGACTTCGCCAACTCAACTGTTTCTTGGCGTGATGTTCGGTGTGATATTTGGCTTTCTGTTACAGAAGGCTGGAGTTGCGAAGTACCACATACTGCTTGGCGTGCTACTGCTGGAAGATTTCACTGTTGTCAAAGTTATGCTGACCGCAATCATCGTTGGAAGCATTGGGGTTTATGGTCTGCATGCGCTTGGTCTCGTAAAGGTGCATATCAAACCAACGCGCTATGCCGCAAACATCATCGGTGGGCTTCTATTTGGCGTAGGATTTGCGCTGCTCGGTTACTGTCCGGGAACAGGCGCAGCCGCGCTTGGCCAAGGAAACTGGGATGCGATTGCCGGAGTCATTGGCCTGATCGCAGGCTCCTATCTCTTTGCAGAAATGTCCGGTTGGCTAGGAAGAACGGTTTTGAAGTGGGGCGACCGTGGCAAGCTTACGCTTCCCGAACTCTTTCGCATCGACCGCAAGCTCTTTTTGATAGTTTTGATACCCCTACTGATCGTTGTGCTCGTTGCGATTGATCGTCTCACCGCACGCTAAACAACAATTGAACCGGAAAAGAAAACGCAAATGAGATTCAAACGAACAAACTTACGCTGGCTGGTGTTGTTTGCGTCAGCTTTACTTGGTGTCGGTGGTAGCAATACTCTGGCCCAAGAACCCTCGAATAAGGCATCTAGTTACATGCCTGTAAACCAAACCGAACCGTTTTCCACGGTGATGACAAGGATGAGCGACGCAAAGGCAGCGATTGCAAAACAACATCAACAGCTGCTGGAAGCGAGATATGATCTTGGCAATCGTGCTGCAGACCAGTTGTCGATGTCGCGTGGCAAGCACATTCAGGCAGGAGTTCGCGCGAGACTTCCAACAGGGATGACCTGGGACAAACTAAGCGATCTCAGCCCACATCAAATTCGCGATCAAGAGTTGTTTCCTATCGGTTATCTACCCTTACCTCATCCTAACCATCCCGAAGGCGGTATGGTCTTTCCAAAATTCCACATCGACGAAATCAAGAAGCAGGAAAGTCGCGATTTGACGCGCTTCGATCTGGACTACGACTTGCCGGTTCATCTTCTGCCAGAGTTTCCACCGGCCATCTATCTTACGACGCGACTTGATTTGGGAGACGTTTCTCGAGGCAAACTCGTGACCATCGACAACTACTACGAACTCTTCAATGGCATACTCAACCCCAAACAGTTGGAAGGGCTTCGGCTACTGGTGACGCCATTCTCGCAGCAACAGTTCAACCTCACGGAAGATCGTCGATCCGAACGTCCTAGCCGTGGGGTGACATGCTTTGACTGCCACGTAAACGGCCATACAAATGCCGCCACACATCTTGCGGGTGATATCCGGCCTCAGGAGTTCCGGCATCGCATCGACACACCAACCCTGCGCGGTGTCAACGTGCAGCGTTTGTTTGGGTCGCAGCGTGCTCTGAAGACTGTGGAGGATTTCACGGAATTTGAACAGCGAGCGGCGTACTTCGATGGCGACATCGTGATCGCAACCAAGAAGGGAGTCAACGTATTGGATCGTGGCTCACAGGTACACCCAATGGCCGAGTTTCAGGAACTCCTCGATTTCCCGCCGGCTCCGAAATTGAACGTCATGGGCAAGCTTGATCCCAAGCAGGCGACCGAATCGGAGATGCGTGGGCAGGAACTGTTTTTTGGCAAGGCAAACTGCGCCAGTTGCCACACAGCGCCCTACTACACCGACAACTTGATGCACAACATGAAGGTGGAGCGGTTCTTCAAGCCACGCATGATCAATGGGCGAATGGCTTCTATTGACGGCCCGATTAAGACCTTTCCGTTGCGTGGCATCAAGGACTCGCCGCCATACTTACACGACGGTCGACTGCTCACGCTCGACGATACGGTCGAGTTCTTCAACCTGACTCTGGAGTTAAAACTGAATACGGCTGAGAAGGCAGATATCGTCGCGTTCATGCGTTGTCTGTAAGGACAGCGTCGCACTGAAGCCTTCGCGAGTAGTGGCAAAGTACGGAAGGAATATGAAAGTAGCGACATGGAACCAGATCAACTACACGATCCGCGCGTAGCCCTGGCTGCTGAACGGACGCTTCTAGCTTGGGTTCGCACGAGCCTGGCGATGATGGGCTTCGGCTTCGTCGTTGCCAAGTTCGGGTTGTTCCTGCGTGAGCTGGCTCAAGTGGAAGGAGCTTCGATCAGGCCAAGCTCGGGGCTGTCAATATGGATTGGCGGCTCACTTGTCGTATTGGGAGTGGTTGTCAACGTCGTGGCAGCAACTTCGCAAGTTCAGAATATTCGCGGACTTCTTCATGGAAAGCCCTATCGAGTGTCGGCTTGGTCGTTCGGTGTCCTGGTCACGTTGATCATGGCTGTAATTGGCTTGGTGTTGACAGCCTACCTGTGTTTCTGGAGTCGCTGATGCGAACGAAGGTGATTCGAGGTTGCACCAAGTCTCTCGTCCGATAGCTGCGACGATGTTCGTTGCAGGCAGATTTTATACTTTAAAAAAATGAGACAAATGTCATGGTTACTTCACGTCGAGACTTTTTGACTGAGGCTAGCGCAATCGGCATGGGAAGTTATTTCCTTGCTGGAGGCATCCTGAAGGCAGATGAAGCCACGCCGCAAGCCCCTCCTGCGAGCATGGTCTTCGAGACGATTCTCACGGAGGGGGTGGCCGAGCTGTCATATCTGATCGGTGACAAGGCGACGGGAAAGGCGGCAGTCATCGACCCGCGCCGGGACATCGACATCTATGTCGAGTTGGCCCGCAAGCACAAACTAACGATTACCCACACCCTGGAGACAAACATCCATGCGGACCTCGTGTCCGGATGTCTCGGACTGGCTGACCGAACCGGGACCGCCAAGGTTTGTATGAGTGCTGAAGGTGGGGCCGAATATGGATTTCCGCATGAGAAACTCAAGGATGGTGACAAGATCGATTTGGGGCGAGTGATTCTGACTGCCAGGCACACTCCCGGCCACACGCCCGAGCACATGTCCTATCTCGCGGCCGAAAGCAACCACCCTGATCAGTTCAGTGACGAGGCCAATTTTATCGAGTATGTTCTGTTCACCGCTCCCCCGGAACCCAAGTACTTCGGTGGTGGGCACATCGAAGGCGCGCTCAACATTGGACCGCGTGCCGAACTATCAATATGGGCGGGCTGGATGCTCGATCCGAAAAAGCCGATCTTCCTTGTGCTGCAGCAGGATACCGATTTGTCAGAAGTGCAGAGACAGTTCATTCGAGTTGGCTATTACAAATTTGGCGGATATTTGCTCGGCGGTATGGAAGAGTGGAACAACGACGCACTGCCGATCAATAGCATGGCCCAAATGGATGTACATGACTTGAATTCGGCCTTGCCCCCAAAAGACCTCCAGATCCTGGACGTGCGGACACCCGGCGAACGTCAAGACGGATATGTCCCAGGCTCGACATACCACTTCTTGCCTGAGCTCGAGAAAAAATCCGATCGCTTAGATAAGTCTCGACCGGTGGCCGTTTATTGTGACAGTGGCTATCGCGCTAGTTTGGCGGCTAGCTTATTGTTGCGCATGGGGTTCAAAAACGTTCAGAATGTCCCAGGAAGTTGGAAGGCTTGGAAAGCGGCTGGCTACGAAGTTCAAAAGCCAAAGGACCGAAAGAAGGGTACGGAAACCAACTTGGATTAGTAGCCCGCAACAGAGAGGAAAGGCCATCGATGAATCGGCGTACATTCATACAAAGAGCGATCGGAGCCGCGTGTTGGTTGCTAGATTGGAGTAAACACGCAGCTCATGCTAGCGGTAACGCTGCGGTATTGACAATTCTTCACACCAACGACATCCATGGCCATCTGACTGCATGGCAAGGTTGGGAGGGCAATCTAAAGGGTAAAACTATCGGCGGCCTTTCCGGGCGTTCAATCACCTCCGATATGACGTGATGACGTTCGGAAACCACGAACCGGATTTCGGCATGGCAGCTTTACGCGATCGAATCAAGGATGCGCAGTTCGCCTTTGTCGTTGCCAATCTCGTCAACCGCAGTGACCACACTTCATTTGTCGCACCGTATGTCATCAAGAATGTAGCGGGAGCTTCTTTTGGAATCGTCGGACTTACGTACCCCAAGACTCCTTGGACTACTTCGCCGCAGAATGTCGAAGAACTCACTTTTCTCGACCCGGTAACTGCCCTCCAAAACCAGCTGCCGAAACTGCGCCGCGATGGTGTCGACCTGATCATCGTCATCTCGCATCTTGGATTGAGTGGCGACAAGCAACTCGCTAACGAGGTCGATGGCATTGATGTTATTGTTGGGGGGCATAGCTAAGTACCTTACTATGGTCCCTGCTTGACGGGAACGCAACCGAGCGGACGATTTTAACAAGTCAAAGCGACGAATCCGAATTCAGTGCCGAAAATGAAAAGTGATACGGAAATAGCGATGGGCAACATCAGCAAGAAGCTGCACCAAAAACTTAAATCGAAGTCCGGCAATCTTAAAACCATTGTTCCCCACAGACGAGCTGGCGAACCGCTCCCTGGTGGCGTCAAGGATATTAAGATGCTCATCAAAGATGGGCTCGACCCAATTCATGCCGTTTACGTCTACATTCAACAGATCAGTTCTCACTTCGCCGAAGGTGCGTCCCAACTGCCAGAGATGAAACTGTATGCCAAACTAGCAGGTGACGCTGAAGAAGAGTACATGCCATCTGGGCCACCCATGAGTCCGCTGACTGTCAGCTTCTTTACATGCTGGGCATTTTATGATCTTAGATTTGGAAAAGACGGCGACACTATTGGCAAGTGCCAAATCGACGCCAATGACCTCTTTTTGATGAATCCCGATCAGTTGGATGCACTCCACAAGCTGTCCGAATCCCGGATGGGAATCTATGAGCATGTTGGGGCAACGGATGGTTTGGTTCGTCTTAGAGAATTGATTACTGGCGACGAATACTCATGCCTCTGCACGTCCGCATACCATCATCATCAGGATCAGGCGATTTTTCTTGCTGGGATACCTGACTTGAAAACCACACTTCCCCATGCCTAACAGACCCAGCACAATTAATTTTTCGCATTTATGTATGCGATGATGCAAGCGGCTGGGAAGCGAATAGGCTAGAAACAGAAGTACGACAGTCCAAGCCTGTGGATGTTGGAAATCGTTGGCAATCATCGACTTGAGAGGGATACATCGTTCCAAACTGTGGAATGGGAATTGGTCAGAGCCTGCAGGATTCGGTCGGATTCATGTCCACATTGGGGTGCTTTCGGTTTTCGGCTGCTAGCGGCAGGAATCTGATACGCTGGTTAACAGAAAGCGGCCAGCACATACATGTGGACGTTGGAATTCGTCTCAAATCTGGGATAGGTAGTTAGCTTCCAACAGCTGGCGCGAATATTTACCGATCGCCTAAGGCAAACTCGTGCGAGGGCGGTTACACTAGTGCGGATCAAGCCAACTGTTAGAGCCGTATAATGCACTATCTCTGATTGAATATTGTTGTCGCGGGCGGTTTGGCCTCGCGATATGAAACTGACGTAAACCAGCGGTTTCTTTTCAGGAGCGCCCAGATGAGCGAGACAATCCAACGAGAAGATGAGCTTTTTCAAGCT
>JANMHA010000040.1:0-1715 GCA_031374925.1 Pirellula sp.
CCCAGCCCGTAGGCGTCGGCCTTGACCGCGGCCCCGGTACTTGCGCTTCCGGACAATCGATCGAGCGCGTGCCAATTGGCCGCGAGCGCTTCGCGGTCGAGGCGGAGCCGCAGCGCCGCTGGCGGCGGCTCAGGCGGGATCATCGGCGAAGTCGCGCGGCGGTCCGTTGGGGAGCCCCCACAGACCGACGATCAGGGCAATCAGCACGATCACCCAGGTGTACCACAATCCCGAATACGGATTGCCAGTCTTGGCGACGATGTAGCTGGCGATGAACGGCAGGAAACCCCCGAAATAGCCGGTCCCGATGTGGTACGGGATCGACATCGAACTGTAGCGCACCTTGGGCGGGAACATCTCGGCGAGCAGCGCCGCGACCGGGCCGTAAGTCGCACCCGAAAGCGCCATCAGCATCAGCAGTGCAGCGACGATCATGGCCGATTGCGCGAGCGTCGGGCTGACCTTCTCGGCAGTGAACACCTTGCTCCCGGCGAGCGTTTCGACTTGCGCCTTGCGCGCCTTGGCGTCGGTCCAGTCGAGCCCGTCCACCGCAATCGTAAGCCCGCCCAGCGCCAGTTGCAGCGCGGGCGCCGTCTCGAGCGTATAGCCGATCCCCGCGCCGGTGAAATCGCCCATCAGTTTGCCGCAATCGGTCGGCTGCTCCTTGGCGAAGGGGCTGTAGCTGCAATCCGGTCCGCGGATCACCCAATCTGCGTCGGCGCCGCGTGGTTGGGTGATCGAACCCAGCGCCCAGAACGTGGGGAACAGCAGCAGCAACGTCAGCGCATAGCCAATGACGATCGGCTTCTTGCGCCCGATCCGGTCGGAGAGGTGGCCGAAATAGAGGTAGAACCCCATCCCGATCAGCGCGGCGATGCCGACAAGGATTTCGGCCGTGGTATCCTCGACGTGCATCGTCGATTTGATGAATCCGAGGCCGGAGAACATCGCGGTGTACCAGATCACGGTCAGCCCCGCCGCCACCCCGAACAGCGCGATGAAGATCCGGGTCTTGTTGCCGGGATAGGTAAAGCTCTCGACGAACGGATTGCCCGCCAGTTCGCCCTCTTCCTTCATCGCCTGGAACACCGGACTTTCCGACAATTTGAAACGCATCCACAACGAAATCGCGAGCAAGGCGAGGCTGAGGATGAAGGGTACCCGCCAGCCCCATGCGTTCCAGGTTTCGGGTGTCATGGAGGCCTTGCACGCCAGCACGACCACCAGGCTGAGGACGAACCCGCCGACCACGCTCGCCTGGATGTAACTGGTGAAATAGCCGCGCTTTGCGTAGGGCGAATGCTCGGCGACATAGATTGCCGCGCCGCCGTATTCCCCCCCCAGCGCCAGCCCCTGGAGGATGCGGAGCAGGATCACGATGGCCGGCGCCCACCACCCGATACTCGCCGCCGAAGGGGTCAGGCCGACCCCGGCTGTGGCGATCCCCATCAGCGTGACGGTGACGAGGAAGGTGTATTTGCGGCCCAGCTTGTCACCCAGATAACCGAACAGCACCGCGCCGAGCGGACGAAATCCGAAGCCGACCGCGAAGACCAGCCAGAACAGCAGCATTTCCAGGGTGGCATTGCCGGTCGGAAAGAAGGTCTTCGACAGGATCACGCCGAGCGTGCCATAGATGAAGAAATCGTACCATTCGAAGATTGTGCCGGCCGACGAAGCGGCGATCACCAGGCGCATTTCCTTTGCGCTCGGTG
>JANMHA010000052.1:0-7609 GCA_031374925.1 Pirellula sp.
AGTAATTCTCCTGCGCGGTGCCGGTACCCTAATTCTAAATGTACCCCATCTGCTGGTTGAATGGGCAGGCGAGCCGCTTGGAGGTGAATGTTTGACTGGTAGCCGAGTAAACTCCGACGCTCCGGCGTGTCAAACCGGAGCAAGTTGGACACCCGCTTCCCGCCTCGCAAGCTGTTGGCCAAGAGAGAAGCCGCTAAGGTCCTGGGTATATGCCCGAGACTATCCGTAGTGGAGTCGGAATGACAAACGCCCGGTTGCAAACCCACTGGGGCGTGAGCCTATAATTTCTGTGAAAGGTAAAAGTCTAGTTGTTTCCGAAAACGCTCTTCATTGTCGAACGCTTCGTCGAGTCCGAATCGTCGCAGATCATCGTCTGATTTGACGGACCATATTCGGCCGGTCTTTATGACGTTGATTCGATAAACTTGGTTTGAGAACGTCGCTGTGCCTTCACTGCGGTCGCATATGTAGTCAAACGGCCCGACCGTTGCAGGGAGGGATTTCAGAGCAGTAAGGATGTAGCCGCGTTTGTAAATCGATTCAGCCGTCTCGGCAATCCAAAAGTCCTCGGGAGAAGCGATCAGAAAAGATACGCAAAGATCCCTGATTTGACGCATCGTGCCATCATACTCTCCTGCAACGATGACGTCGCGAAAGTCGGTCTCTGCCATTTGAATGTATTCTCGCAATTTCTGGAGCGATCCGCTTGAGGCGACGACAATGCATCGCGCAACGCGTCCAGTCTGTCTACTAGCATTTATGTCCAAAATCACGGTATCGGAATCGGAAAAGTTTGTCCGAACGTATTCGATGATGTCGGCGTCAATTGACATGGTGTCTTGATGCAGAACGAGTAATTCACAAGCGCAGCGCCTGCAACCAAATTCTAAATGTACTGCATCTGGCTGGCTGAATGGATGGGGAAACCACTTGGAGGTGAATGTTTACCTTGGAGCCAAGTAAACACCGATGCTCCGGCGTGTCAAACCGGAGCGAGCTGGCATCGCCCCCCGAATGGATTTCGCGTGAACATGCCATCAACGAATGATGGATTCGTTAGTTGCTCCAAGTTTGCGAGATCGGCTAGACTATTGTGGACTAGTTGGGTGACAGAGCGAATTGAATCGTTGTAGTCTTGTTCGGTTCGCTTCGCCGTTACTTCGATAGATTTCTATTCGATCCACCTGGCATGAACTCTCGCCAATAGTTTGTCCACCAATGCAAAACGACTCAATCGACGGATCAACCGAACCTACCACGCCAGCTATCAACGGCACGCCGGTCAAGCCGGAGCTTACTTTAGACTTCTCCACCAAGCAGATCGAAGCGGAGCAGGTGCAATCGCTTCACGACGACAAGTCTAGAGAATCTGTTCCGCCACTTGACAGCGATTACGACACGATACTCAGTCTTGGACCATCTAGAAACGAATCAAACACTCAGCGAGTTAGGTATTTCGGCGACTACGAACTGCTTAGCGAAATCGCTCGCGGCGGCATGGGGGTCGTTTACAAAGCGCGCCAGATGAATCTAAATCGGATTGTCGCGATCAAAATGATTCTGGCGGGTCAGCTGGCCTCGAGTGAAGATGTCAAGCGGTTCTATACCGAAGCCGAGGCGGCCGCCAACCTAGAACATCCATCAATCGTTCCCGTCTACGAAATCGGCCAGAACAACGGCCAACATTTCTTTTCGATGGGGTATGTCGATGGATCTAGTCTTGCAGAACGTGTCAAAGAAGGACCGTTGCCGATCAAGCAAGCCGGTTTGCTTGCCAAAAAAGTTGCGGAAGCAATCGGCTACGCTCATAGCAAAGGGGTCGTCCATCGTGACTTGAAGCCGGCCAACATTCTGATGGACCAATTGGGTGAACCGCGAGTTACTGACTTCGGCTTGGCTCGGAATATACAGCAGGAAAGTGGGATAACTCGCGCTGGTACCGTCATGGGTACGCCCAGCTACATGCCTCCCGAACAGGCGGCAGGCAAAACGGATGAAGTCGGTCCGTTGTCGGATGTCTACTCGCTCGGGGCGATTCTGTATTGCTTGATCACTGGGCGTCCACCGTTTCTTGCAGCCAGTGTGATGGACACACTCATGCAGGTTCTGGAGAAGGAGCCTGCGGCACCCTCGCTACTCAATCCCCTGGTCCCTCGCGATATCGAGACAATCTGCCTCAAGTGCCTGCAGAAAGATCCCTCTCGGCGCTACCAATCGGCTGGTGAGCTTGCAGCGGATCTCGGGCGATGGCTAAATGGAGAACCGATTCTCGCTCGAGCTGTCGGTCGAACCGAAAGGGTGTGGCGTTGGGGCAAACGCAATCCCAGTCTCGCACTGGCATGTTCCATTGCTTGTTGCCTAGCAATCGCACTAGCCATCGGAGGTCCGTTGGTTGCGATACGACAATCCAGCCTGCGTCGTGAGGCTGATTTCAACGCAACCAAAGCCCAAAAGAGCGAAGCCTTAGCACGCGAAAGCGAGGAGAACTCAAAGCGCGAAGAAAACCGGGCGATGGTGAATGAAACCCGAGCGAAAGAAGCGGAAACCGAGGCAAGGACTCAGACCGTTCGAGCAGTGGATTTTGCAAAAAATATTCAGCATCAACTGCGACAGGAATCCATTCAACGCGCCGGAGAGCTAATGGCCAAAAACGACTTGGCAGGCGCTCACTTCGCATTGACTCGTGCGGTTCCAGATGACGAAGAGACTAATACGGCAGAGCGTCAGCAGGCGTTAAATCGGCTCGGAGCAGTCTGGAATGAAATGCCTCGGATAACTCAGTTCTGGAATCTTCCCACCGATGCGGTTTATCTCGATTTGAACGAATCCGAGGATCGGCTAATAACGGTCGATTCGAATCGTGAAGCTACTCTGTGGAACACCGAGACTGGACAATTGACTGCCGGACCCTTTCGCCAAAAATCTCCGATTTGGCGCGCAGCATTGAACAGTAAAGGCGATATTTTGGCCACCGCAGGTGGAGCGTTAGGAGTTGGGGGAGAACTTGTGGTTTGGGATGTGAATACGGGCGAAACCATCGCCCGTGCAACTCAACTGTCTACTTTCGGCTATGTAGCGTTTGTCCAATCAGACAACTTGCTTTTGACGGTTGATACCGATATGAACGGTAACGGTAAGGCTGTACTTTGGAGTATAGATCGGCAGACACGTCAAATTAATAGAGTGCGATCAGGCATACGAGTAACTCCCGAAGGAAGTGAGACATTCGACTTCGTCGCCCTGCGCTCAGGACATCTCTTGACGCATGAACCGGGGCGTGACAAAGCACGGGAGAGTTTGTATATCTTCGATCCATCGAGAGGAGAAAAGGTCGACGAGTTCGACATTCCTTCACTCATCAAGGAACTGAACTGCGTTCGCTTCGAATCGGCAAAATATGTCGAAACAAACGGATTGGTACGTCTCACCTTTAGCGATGCCCAAGGAAAAGCGATTATGCGCCTTTGGGACTCGATCAAGCGTGAGTATGTCGGACTGCCGCTCGCGATGTGGGGTTCACCAGCACAGGTGGCCCGGTTTGGGGATTCCTCCTTGGTCACCGTCCGTGATTCATTGGGGCGCTTGATGGTGTTTGACACTCTTAGTGGTGATATGAAGAACCAAATTGATGCACCGAAAGGTTGCAAGACGAATGTCTGCTTCAGTAACGATGGTCGATTCGTGGCGATTCCCCATGCGGATGGTCGTGTCGATGTGTGGGATATTCTGGACAATCGAGCGGCATCACCAACTTTGCATCACAACGATACGCTGTCGTTTGTTCGATTTGCTCGCGATGGTCGGCAGCTTGTCGTAGGCACGACTAGTGGAATGATTCGATTGTGGGATTTTTCCATACGTCAGTCAGATGCGGTTTTGTCGCACTCCGATCCACTTCTATCGGTCCAGCCGCTCACTGACGGAACCTTCGAGACGATTTCTACCTTGGGGGCAAATAGTCAAAAGCCGTGGTTTCAACGATGGCAGCGGCAAGCAGATTCACCGTTTACTTTCAGCCGACAGATTACCGAGGTCCCCAACCCGAACTTCATTAATCACTGGCATTGCGGCAAGTCCGTCGTAGCCAACGGGAATGGATTGGTTGAGGTGCTGGATGCAATCCATCCCGAGATTAAAACACTAAAGCTCCAGCAACCCAAGCCTTTTGCTCGTCAATTTGACCTCTCAGAAAATGGCAGTGTCCTCGGTATCTTGGGTATAGACCGAACCGACTTTCCCTTTGCAATGTTGGGACAGCTTTCTCTTTGGGACACCACCACAGGGAAATCGCTCGGTGCACCGATTCAATACGAGAACAAGAGTTTGCTATCGTCGCTGCTGCCTGTGGAGCTGTCTGGGATCTTCTGCTTTGCCATCGATCCTTCGGGTGAACGGGTTTTGTTCGGGGGGGGAAAGCAACTTCGCTAGGAATTGCGGGAGAAACGACGCTGTTGGACATCAAGACCGGCAAGCGGATTGGCAAGCCGATGTCTTCAGGCCGACAGAGCATTCCGGCTCACGTCGTCTTTCATCCAACGGAAAATAAAGCGATGATTATCTTTGCCTCGCCTATGCAAACTAGCTGCGAGTTATCGATTTGGGATCTGGAAACGTGCGAGCGACTACCTGGATTGTTTCGTTGCGAAGGTTTGTTAACCGAGCGGAACACGTTGAAGGTGCCGTGGAAGACCTCACCCGACGGGAGGCTATTGGGATTGCCAGTCGGAGACCAACTGGCGATTCTCGATTCGTCCTCACTCGAGCGGCGGATACGACCTCTGATTCATTCGTCGGAGATTCTGCAATGCGTTTTCCATCCAAGCTTGCCATTGGTCGCTACACGCTGTGAGGATCGATCGGTAAGGGTCTGGGATTTAGAAAACGCGTGTCTTTACATGCCCGTAATCGGCGAAAAGTCGCTGATCAATTGGGTCGACTTCAATAGCAAAGGTGACATGTTGTTGGCGTGCCTAGATGGAAGACTCCATATCAGGCCGCTATCGCTCCAGCCAATTGCACTTGAGGAGCATCAACGAATAGCCAGGATTTACGCGGGGCGCGAATTCATCGCATCGGGTGAGTCTTCGGTCGACAACAAGAGGTTATTGAGCGATTGGAAGTACTCCAAAGATTTATCGCCCAACGACACAAATCCTTCCGCAACTCAACTGCGAGTTTGGAACGAAAGACTTGCGGCGAACTATGTAAGACGATCGATGTGGCAGGCGGCGCTTCCGCATTACCTACAGGTTTATCGACTGGCCCCCAACGAATTGAGAGTTGTTAATGGTCTTGCCATGCTGTACTGCGAAGCAGGAAGATTCGCCGAGGGCGCGACGGAATTTGGACGGTACGCTTCACTATTGCAAGAGCGCAATGAGGACGAACACTGGGAAAGGTATCTGTCGATTACGGCATGGCTTGCGGCTGGCAACCGAGAAGAGTATGCATCGGAGTGCATGCGGCAGCTTGAACGCCACCAAGATAGCAAAAGTGCAATGATCTCGGAACGGATCGCCAAGCTGTGTTTTCTGGCACATGAATGTCCGATCGACGTTCAGGATGCAATGAATCTTGTTGAACGCGCCGTGTCTTGGGAGATCGAAAAACCAACGCCTGGGCTCGCTCCATGGACTCAGCTCTGTCATGGCATGGGACTTCATCGAACAGGCAAGTATGCCGAAGCCACTGAAAAGCTCATGCCGCTAATTGACGGTAAAGAAACGATCCCTGTTTTGAAGAACATGGCCAGGACTTTTGCTGCCATGTCGCTCGCGGGGTTGGGTCGAGACAGTGAGGCGCAAGAGATGCTCCAGTCTGCCAATCAATACGAATCCGCTAGCCAGCGTGCACCGCATGCGTTTGGCGAATGGCTCGATTTGACACAGCTTTCGATTGTGCTTCGCGAAGCACGAGCCAATGTGAAACATCCATAAAGTAATGGAGACTGTTCCGTCATGTTGTGGTTTCCCGGTTTGCGTGGAGTCGCTGCTTCCGTGCTAAGCTGCTATAACCTCATCGACGCCAAAAATTAGATCTCCAAAGCCAAGCAACTTTTTGAAAGTAATACGAATGGAAAAGTCCGACTCGGAACTCGCAATAATAACTGTGTGTTCCGCCTTCCAGTCGGGAGTCTATATGGTTCTGGTCGCAACAATCATCAACGCAACGACTGGCGCATTCCGGGCTCTATCGCGTAGAAATCCAATGCTCCTATTACGACCAGCTCGGATGGTTTCGCTTCTTGGCGCTTCATTGCTAGTCTATTCCGGTTGCGATATTCGTAGTACTAGGTCGGCATCACAATCCTTCTCAACTTCAAAAGCAACTTCCATTATTCATCCCGACGGATCTTCGTTGGTTTTCGACAGCAAAAAAACGGGTGACAAAGAGAAGATAAGCATAAAAGTCAAGCTGAGGCCATTCAGAGAGATTGTTGACGTCATTCGTCAATATGTTTCCAAACCAATCGTACTCGGACCCGGCGTCGAATCTGACATGGTAGTCGAAGAGTTGATGGTCGACGCCAATTCAGGGCTTGCGTTAGCGCACGAGGTAGCAGAAACAATGGGATTCAAAGTTGTTGAAACAGAACAAAATTTAGTTATCGAGGAGATGTGATTTTTTCGTTTGTGCGATTCGAATTCACTACACTCGCGCCGAACGTTCTTTGCCCCACCTCTAGTTGGTTTCATAGACTTTCCGGTATCTGTCAATCATTGAATGCTCGATCGCAGCTATTCAACGCCTATTTGAACTAGCCGTAGCAGGTCCACAGGCCGACGCTTTGAGAGCGTCTGAACCTTGGAAATTAGCACAAAGTTTCTTAGCAGTTGTCACCCTATGGCGCCAGTGGCTTGCCTTCGTCCGCGACACACTCCGAATGCAATTTAACATCTTCATGTAAGCGATGTTGCTTCGACCTTAACGTCTGAACAGTACGAAAAACAGTTTTCCAACTCGCTCCGGTCACCCAAACCGGATCGAGTTGGTTAAAGATACCTGAAAGCCTAGAATGGATGTCAACCAGGATCTTCTGCGTCATCAAAGAGGGATAGTTGCCGAAATCCTGATGCTTTTTTGGGCTTGGGCAACGGATCGCGTTTCTTTCGGGAACCATGCTTTACAAAGACTCGTTTCGATTCCTCGATCGCCGATGCCGTTTGCCTGATCGCAAAGATCTTTTCTTGAGCCGACTTATAAGCCTTTCGATGATCTACGATCGGGAATGGGTAATCGCGACCGATCATGCAACCAACTTGTGACTGGAGGTCCAATGGCATAAGGTGTGGCTCGGGTAGATACTCATCGGGAACGCGTGCCAATTCGGGCACGTATTGCCTGATGAAAACTCCCGACGGATCGTGATCGACCACCTGTTTTGAAGGTGAGTAGATACGAATGGCATTGATACCCGTCGTTCCGGATTGCATTTGACATTGCGAAAAATGGATACCTGGTTCGAAATCTAGAAAGTGCTTGGCTAGATGAACGGCCGTTGGACGCCAATGCAGCCATAAATGATTGGACGCGAACGACATCAGCATAGCTCGCATCCGAAAATTGATCCAACTGGTCTCGTTGAGAGCTCGCATGCATGCGTCGATCA
>JANMHA010000067.1:0-13492 GCA_031374925.1 Pirellula sp.
AGATACTCTCGGGGAATGCGTCGGTCTTGTGAACCGGGGATGCGGTACCCTTTGAGTCGGCCGGAGTCGAACCATTTGCTGACGGTTCTCGGGGCCACCTTGCAGATCTTCGCGACCTGGCCTGTGGTGAACACCTTCATATTTTTGGTCTCCGTTACCTTCCAATAGTGAGTGAGTCCGGGATGGATACGATGCGTATCAACCCCATGACGGTATTTGCCCTTGTTGAACCTAGCGGTGATCGGATTGCTATCGCTCGGTAGAGCCATTGCAAGCGATCCACTGCACGGTGACAACTGGGTCTGGGCATTAACATCATTAGGACGACTCGTTCGAAGTGGGAAATGCAAAGCTCCTTCTCTGCTGATTTCGCAACAAACTCTTCCGCTTTGAACCGACTCGAACCCTTAGCCTGAGCATTTGACGAGCAACCGCACCCCTACGACGGAACGCATTTGCTCAACCCAAACATTCGAATTCGGCTAACCAGCCGAGAAGACTGGGTACAGAGAATCTGCTCGCACTAGCGATAGCATCAAGCCGAAGCATGTGCGTACCGATAGCTGCATCCAAGCAACTCGATCTTGGATTGCAAGCACTTTCCCCCCTAATCAACCTCGGCCGGCTTTTCAAAATACTGGACTTGACTCTGTCGAGTTGTCCAGCGCAGAAAAAGCCGTCCTGCACCTTGTTTCGTTTCAAATGGGGGGATTACTTTAGAAAGAATCTTCGGTTCGATCGGTATCCGCCATTTCAACCTAACTCGAGGGCCAACCCACCGGTTTTTAATGCAAAATGCAAATCGGAAGAGAAATAAATCAAGTCCCTATGAAACGCGAATTGGCAATCTGTAACGCCCGTTTCGCACCAAAACGTGTCGCCTTAAACTCCTAGGCTGTGAATTTATTATTGTCGCCTTTCGCTCCGCGAAAGTGCGCCTCGTTAACACACTTTTGCGGAGCAAAAGGCGACAATGGTGAACGATCCGAGGCCCTTCGCTCGTTGGATTCCTTCAAAAACTGAGCGAGGGCCTCGCTCAGCCACGTTTCTCGAATGGCCTATTCTCGAATGGCCTATCGCATTGCTCTAATGGCTTCCTTCGTTGCCGCCTGGATTGCTTTCATGCAATTGGGGTTATCCGCTTGACCGGTAACCTCGTAAAGGAATCTGCTTGGGAATGTTGGCCTCGCTTTGCCCCATTTGAATCGAGACATGGGTAAACATAACGAAAGCTCATCTTGAGCCCGTGTGACTCCGACGTAACACAAACGCCGTTCTTCGTCGACGCCGTCCGCACCATCGATCAGAGAACGGCGGTGAGGGAGCACGCCTTCCTCCATCCCAACCATGTACACGAATGGAAATTCCAGTCCCTTGGCACTGTGATAGGTCATGAGCGAAACGGCGTTGCGTTGTAACTCTTTCTCTTTGGGAGAACCAAATTCTCGGCCTTCGAGTGTTACTTTAGAGAGAAACTCACCCAAATCAGGTTTGTTCGAATCGTTCTCGTATTCTGCGATCGCATTAATGACTTCCTCCAGTGAGCCGATCCTGGCTGTCGCTTCTTCTGCGTTAGGATACAAGCGATTGATTTCACGCCTGTAATGGATCGCATCGATAAATTCTCTGGCTGCACGTGTCATATGGCCTGAGCCCTCGGGCAACTCGTCTTCGTCATCGTCGACGGCGGTTGGATCTGGCACTTGATCGGAAACATCTCGCTGGAAATCGGCGGGTGCAGTCGGATTGGAAACAGCGTCTGGTGAAGAAGAAGGTGATCCCTTGAACTTTTTCGAGAATTCCCCATAAAGAAATTTCAGGCTTCCGATCCCTTGTTGGGCGGCAGACGGAAGTGTTTTAACGAAGGCTTCGTCCTGCATGATTTTCCAAACACTCGTGCCGGTAGCTACGGCTTGCTTGAGCAACTTGTCCACACTGGAGGCCCCCAACCCACGAGGTGGGACGTTGATTACGCGCAGCAGCGAGAGCTCATCGCTGGGCGTATCGATCCATTTGAAGTAGGCCAGTATATCGCGGACTTCTTTGCGATCGAAAAAAGACTGGCTACCCGTAATCACATACGGGACTTTGCAACGTCTCAATTCCATTTCAAAGGGGCGAGGTTGTTCGTTGGTCCGGAAGAGAATGGCGAAATCTTTGGGTTGCGTGGTGAGATCCTTTTTGAGCCTCGCATCGATTTCTTCCACGACCCCTTTGGCTTCCTCGGCTTCATCGGGGAATTGCAGGATTCGAGGTTGGGCACCGTTGGGGCGGGCCGCACGCAAGATTTTGTCATGCCGATTGGAATTGAAAACGATCAAGCGATTGGCCATCTGCAGAATGGCGTCCGTAGATCGGTAATTGTCTTCGAGGCGGACGACCTTAGCCTCAGACCAGTCATTTTTGAAATTGAGAATGTGGCGAACTTCGGCCCCACGCCAACCGTAGATCGACTGATCATCGTCACCCACGACGCATAGGTTTCGATGGTCGATCGCCAGAGCTTGAATGATGCGATATTGCGTGCCGTTGGTGTCTTGGTACTCATCCACGAGAACGTGATCGTATCGCGACGCTTCTTCCCGCCGGACTTTGTCGTTTTCGGTCAGTAGCTGTTCCGTGCACACGAGCAAATCGTCGAAATCGAATGCAGCGTGAAGTTTTAAGGAGCGCTGGTAGCGTTTGAACGCGCTCGCGGCGAGGTGCTCTTTGTCGGAAGTGGCTGCTGAGTCGGCTTGTTCAGGCCGAACCCCTTGGTTCTTCCAGCGACTGACAATACTGAGAAAATCGCCGGGCTTAAGCATGTCGTCGTGCACGCGAATTTCACGAAGTACGGTCCGGGCGACGCTTTCAGCATCTCCTCGATCATAGATGGTGAATTTATCTGGGTAACCTAGCTCTTTTGCATGGCGCTTCAGGATCTGAACGCAGTGGGAATGAAACGTCCCTACGGCCGGCCGCGGCGGTGCTGGTTGTCCGCGCCGAACCTTATTTGGAAGTCTGAGACGATGTCCGATCCGTTCCTGCATTTCCATGGATGCTTTGTTGGTAAACGTCACGGCCAGGATTCGGTCGGGACGAATTCCGTGTCGGATCAAGTTGGCGACACGAAAAGTTACCACCCGGGTTTTGCCGGTGCCTGCACCAGCCAAGACCAGAAGTGGCCCGGAAAGGGTGTCGACTGCTTCTTGCTGGGGTGGATTCAGTTCTGTCATGCGGGCCAATGTAATGGAGCCGCTTGGCAGGAAAAGGCGAAAAGCCGTTTTTGGCCCGCGGCTCGACTTTGGAGAAAATTGGAGCTTTGGACTCGACGATGGGGAGGTCGGCTGCTATCCTCTACCCTCCGTAAACCGGGCCCGTTCCGGGATTTTCGTTTTTGCAACTGTTTGTTTCTGAATCCATTATGTACGCGATTATTTGTGACGGTGGTCGTCAATTCAAAGTTCAAGAGGGGCAATTGCTCGACATTGACTACCGAGACACCGCCGTAACCGGCGACAAAGTCGATTTCGATCGTGTGCTAGCCATTGGCGGTGATGCGGGCCTAAAGCTTGGCAAACCTACACTGACAGGTGCTAAGGTTAGTGCATCCGTCGTCGGTTTGGAGCAAGGCGAAAAAATTTACATTCAAAAGTTTCGTCGCCGAAAGAACTACGAAGTACGAACTGGCCACCGTCAAAAGTACACCCGTATTAAGATCGAGTCGATCCAAGGCTAACTGCTGGCTGAGTCTGAATCAGGTTCCCTGGTTATCAGGTTCCTTGGTTATTGTTACTGCCTAAATTTGTTTCAGACGCTACAGGCCCTTGCGATGTGGTTGGTGTACCATGGTTCCAACGCACCTTCTTCTAACCGGTTATCGCGGGTGCGGTAAATCGGTTGTCGGCGAACTTCTATCTAGAGCTTTGTCTTATAAGTTTGTTGATAGCGACCAGGCAATTGAGTCTGCCACCGGCCGGACGATCGCAGAAATTTTTTCGGAGATCGGTCAGGAAGGGTTTCGCGATTTAGAATCAAATCAGATCCTCAGCCTTGCATCGTTAAAAGAACCGACAATCATCTCGCTGGGTGGTGGAGCTATTTTGCGCCCAGAAAATCGACGTTGCATACGCAACCTTGGCCAGACGGTTTGGTTGCAAGCCGCTCCCGAAACTATCTTCGAACGGATTTCCAATGACCACACAACCCAAGCTTCCCGACCAAAGCTCAGCCAACTTGGCGACTTGGAGGAAATTCGCTCAATCCTGACGATGCGAATACCATGGTATAACGAAGTGGCGGATTTTGCAGTCTCGACCGACGGTCAATCCTTGGAACAGGTTGCCGAGACAATCGTGGATTGGTTTCGCCGCATCCCTTAAACTCCACCGGAAAACAGTATGGGCCTCGTTGAGATTGGACTTTTGTTCGCTGGGTTGATCCTTGGGCCATTCATTAACTTCGCGATCTATTCCTTTGCTTACTTCCCGCGTCCGATCAGTCCATGGCAGACGTTGCCCCCCGAGATTTTGGGTAGGAAAGGTCGAGCCAAACTCCCCATTGTGGGATGGTTGTTTAGGCGAGAAGAAAGCGTCCACTTTGGTCGAGCATTTTGGATTCGGCCCTTGTTGATTGAGTTGGCAACACCGATCGCGATGGTATTCCTTTATCGTTATTGTATGGCGGGCGTTTTCATGCCAGCGGGATTGGTGGCGTTACCCTCAAGCGCTCTTCAACATGAGTTTATCGCGTTTGCTTTGTTGATCACGTTGATGACCATTGCGACTTTTATCGACTTTGATGAGCGCACAATTCCTGACTTGGTCACGATTCCAGGGACGATAATCGGTTTGGTCGGTTCCGTAGTGCTCCCTGATTGGAGGATGCATGAATTGGCAGTTGTGGTGTTCCCAGCGGTGGTTGGGGAAGCTGTGCCGTTGCAAGTTTTTTCTCCGGAGCCTTGGGATCCGCGGTTGAATGGAAACATTGGGCTATTGATTGGGCTGTTGTTTTGGACTTTGTGGTGTTTTGGAATGGCGGACAGACGCCTCATCACTCGCCGAGGCTCCAGAAAGGCGGTTGTTTATTTTTTTGAAGTGTTGCGACGTAGTCCTAGCACGAAGATGCTTGTTGGACTGTGGTTGGCCGGAATACTCTGTTTGAGTGTTGCATTCGGGTGGGTGGGACCGGCGCGATGGGAATCATTGCTATCGTCGCTGTTTGGAATCGGCCTGGGAGGTATGTTGGTTTGGGGCTTTCGAATTGTGGCTTGTTGGGCGATGGGTCAAGAAGCACTTGGGTTTGGAGACGTTACCCTCATGGCCATGATCGGTTCCTTTTTTGGTTGGCAGATAGTTTGGCTGGCGTTTTTCCTGGCTCCATTCATTGGTATGATCTTCGTGGTCATCGTTTGGATCTTGACCCGCGACAATTCCTTTCCTTTCGGGCCATATCTTTGCGGGGCAACGCTGTATTGCATGCTTGACTGGGTTAACCTCTGGGATTGGTGTTCCAGTTTCTTTTTACCTCCTCAATTTCTGATTCCCATTCTTATGGGTCTATTGATAGTGCTTGGAGCAATGCTCTGGGCGATTCAAACGCTTAAGCAAATAACGAATGCAGCGATTTCTCGCTGAGCTTCCAATTACTTTACTGTTGAGAAGAAACGGGCGAAGGCATGAATCAGCAGCACAGTTTTTTCCGAGTCACCATCTATTTCGGGTTGTTTGCAACGATCGCGGCAGGTTTACTTGGTTTGGGCAAACAGTCATGGAACTTGCCAGTGCTGGTTGGCTTTTGTTCGATTCTGTCGATTGCTTACACCGATCTGCTGGGCTGGTTTTCACTCAACCGGTGGGTCGTCTATGTTGCGATGATCACCGGAGCTGTAATTGCAATCGTTGATTTCCTCGGCGATTCCAGTTCGAATCAAATCATCGAAGTAGGCAACCTGTTGGTTTATGTTCAACTGCCGCTCATGTTTCAAAAGAAATCAAAGCGAGTCTTTGAACAGTGGGGTGTTTTCCTTTTACTAGAGTTAGTGGTCGGTGCGTTGGTCAATAATAACATACTTTATGGCCTCTTGATGCTTCCCATACTGTCAATAGGATGCGCTGCGATGCTGGCCCTGGCGCAATTCGCGTCGCAACTGCGTCACAACGAATCCATTTCAGAACTGACAACCCTTTGGGCAAGGCTTTTGCATTGGTTGGGAAAGGAACAGTTGGTAACCAAACTGAACTCGGGAGTCACACTCTGTGCAGTCGAATCTCCCGAGCTTGACCGAGCATGGCACAAGTCAGTCTTTGCCCCGTCTCGTTGGAGCAGAGGCATCATCCCTCTTTCCTTTTCCGTTCTACTTTTCTCAATTGCCTACTTTTATTCACTTCCTAGACTAAACACGGGTTCCTACGACGGAAATATGAACGGACCAGCTAGCGTCGGGTTCAACGAGCGAGTAGCCCTGCGCTCCGTTGGTAATCTTCGTGAAGACGAGACGCCGGTTTTCCGGATGAGTATGCGAGACAACCGGAAACAAACCAACTACCGACCTGAGTTGCCACCTTATATTCGTGCGACAGTTTCGCACAAGTACTTCGATGGACCGCGAATGGGAATGTGGCAGCCGGGCGAAGCGGGATTGCTCCGCGACATGCGGATCATGCGAGATCCGCCGATGCATGCTCAAATGAATGAAGCACTAGTAAACGAAAACGATTCTGTAACCGTTAGTATGATCGAAAAGGGAAGTCTTGGAGAAGTGGTTCCAACCATTGCACCCTTTTCCCAAAACCGAACGAATAACGGTTTTAGTGCCGTGCGCCGGGACTGGCGAATGTTGGATACGCGTGAGTCAGTTCAAACAAAGAATCAGAAACGTCGCTACTCCTACTCCACTTACGCATTCAAAAATGGAGTCGAGAGTCCGCTACTACCGGAACTAAAAGATTGTTTGCGAGACGAAGAGGAAAACCCGCACGGGACGCAATTTAGTACCTACCGAAAAGATGAACTGCTTGAATTCCCCGAGTCACTACATGACATCCTCCCTTTCCGCGACAGAATTTTGACGGCCGGCAAAGCGATCGATGCCGATCGATTCGCCAAGGCAGTATGCCTAGAAGAATTTTTCGCAAGCGGCCGTGAATTTCAGTACACCCTTTCGCTGACCGGCCCGACGGATCGGAAGCTCGATCCGATTGTAGATTTTCTATTGAACAAGCGAAAAGGCCACTGTCAATATTTTGCGTCTGCGCTCGCTATGCTTTTGAGATCGTTGGACATTCCAGCGCGACTCGTTGTTGGCTTTCGACCAGGTGATTACAACGAAGTGGGGGAGTACTTCTTGGTTCAACAACGCCATGCGCATGTTTGGGTCGAAGCATATTTTAGTGTCGAAGAACTCAATGCTCACTCTTTTCCTGTCCCAAGCTACATCAAACGGGGAGCATGGATGAGATTGGATGCAACACCGCCGGGCGATGGTTCTAATGCTGGTGGGGCACTCCGAACGCCAAACAGACAGACGTTTGAAATGATGGAAGAGTTTTGGTCGGAAATGATTATCAATATGGACCAATCCAAGCAGAGCACGATCTTTTCGCTTTTTGGCGAATCTTCGGATAGTTCGTATTCCGAAGTGTGGCTCAGCTTAAAGAACTCTGTGGATCGAATCCGTAACAATCAAGTCTTTGAATTCCTATTATCTCCCGGTCGATGGTTTTCTTGGCAGGTAGCCTTTGGCATTACTATTTTGGGCAGCTTCACCGTGGTCGTCTACAGGTTTTTGCTGTGGCGTTTTCCAAATATTACCCCGAGAATTCGGTTCCGATCCTCGCGGGCAGAGTCTAAGCTATCAAGTGTCGATTTCTACAATCGAGCCGTTCGACTTTTGAGTCGAATGGGGATCCACCGCGGCAGCAATCAGACGCAACAAGAGTTTTTTCAATTTGCCTCGGAAAAACTCGGTGAACAATCGATCGACTTGGACGGAAAACTACTTTCACGATTGTTTTATGAACGCCGGTTCGGCGGCGTAATCCAATTGAACGATTCGGATCAGGCGTTAGTGAATTCGGCTCTTTGTTCATTGGAAGCAGACACCTTCAAAAGCAAAAAGCTGGTACAACCGCGTTAGGGAAGCCGCCCCAAAAATGGTTGCGGCATGCAATAATCAATGAAATCCAGCGTATTACGACGGCATCTTCAAAATCCAGTTGAATGTCTCTTCTGTTTGTGTTTCCCGGGTTAGAATTCGGTTTCCACCAGACAAGTTCCGTTAGGTTTTAGGTTGAGTAGAGAAATGAATAGATCGGTCACAGCCGAATCAAGGGTTTATGCGGAGACTCTGGATACTATTGAGAGTGTCGCGTCACCGAAAGCAATGCGGCTGGATTCGGCCGAGAAAAAGTCCCTTCGATTATGGCTTTTGCTTGGTCTTATCGTGCCTCTTTTGAGTATGGTTCCACTTTTGTATTTGCAGGGATGGAGGCTTTTCAATCAACAGAGCTTGCTTTATTTTCCTTTGCCGATCGCCTTTGGGGTTTTGCTGCTCGTTCGGACATGCGATTATCGCCCCGCACGACTTCCCCGTGCAAGAGTTGCTGTTTTTCTTGCGTGGTGCGGAATCGGGGTATCGGTTTTGGGTACCTACCTTTATTCGCCTTGGATAGTTCAAGTCGCCGCGGTTGTCATCGTGTTCGCGTGGTCGCTAGGTGCCTTTGGTGGATCCAAATGGACCCGACTATTGGCAATAAGTTCGTTGTTTGCTATCTCCGTTCCGCTACCGAACGGACGAGACATTCAAATCAACTTTTGGCTTCAAGCCGTTTCAAGCTCGGCTTGCAGCGGATTTTTGGACGCGATCGGTGTTCCTAATATTGTTGAGGGAAATGTCCTGGAAATTGCGGATACGAAGGTCCATGTATCCGAGGTTTGTGGTGGAGCAGACAGTATTTACGCATTCTTAGCGATCGGACTCGGTTTCCTTGTTTTTCGTCGCTGTTCGTTGCTGGCTGGGCTTATGACGCTAGCATCGATCCCCTTTTTCACTGTGGTTGGAAATTTTGTTCGACTCTTGGTGATCGCAATTGGAGTTGAGAGGTTCGACAACAATTTCACGACTGGATTAGGATATGTCGCAGTGGCCATTATTACCTTTGTTGTCTCCGTCGCAGGAATGTTGCTTTGGTATGTGTCCATTGTTGCGATCTTGGAACCCATTCCCGAGGCTGGGGCGCAGAACAAGCTAATCATGTTTTACCAGTGGGTGACCGCTTGGCCGTCAGCGTACCAAGAGTTATTGACGACGGATCATGTGGTAGGGCCTTCTTTTAACCAGCCGATCAAGGCAACGACTTGGAGACCTGGCTTTGTTTCGATAGGGCTGCCAAGTCTTGTGTGCGTTCTGGTCGGGGCGATCTCGGCATATGCAGTTTTTTTTACCGCCAACGACTTTGTTTTTGCTGGAATAAGCGAAGAAAAGGCCGCTGCATTTCCATTGCAGGAGGCATTCCCAGACCAATTAGGCAGCCTTCGAAAAATCAGCTTTACGCCGACTAGGCAAACGGCAGCCAACCCTGACGGAAGGTATTCGCGTTTATGGAAATTCGACGATCTCGGGAATCAGGTTTTTGTGGCCCTGGATTTTCCTTTTCGAGGTTGGCATCCACTTTGGGCAGCCTACCAGTCCTCCGGTTGGAAAATCATTGAAACCAAGCCGGTTGAAATAGTTTCGGCATCAGGAAGTTTATCGACGGCCGACGAATTCAAAATGCAAAATCAATACGGGTTGTATGGGTTTGTTTGGTGTGCTTTTTTGGATGAAAATGGGGATCCTGTCGAACGTCCAAATGAAGCGCAGCAGTCGGCACGAGTCAACATCTTGGCGAGGCTCAAGAACAACTACCGCGTTGAATTACCGACATCCTATCGAGTCCAAGTGCTATTCGAATCCGGGCGGGAACTTAGCGAGCCTGAAATAGAACGCAATCGAAAACTCTTCTTCGAAATCTTTGAACGCATTCGGCAGCAGAGCGATAGTGCGTTTAGGAAAGCCAAGTAGGTCTGACAGTGTTTTTCAAAAAAAAGAGGAAAGATGTGCCTGACGATGACCAACAAGAAGCCGGTCCTTTCTCAAACTGGTTTCAATGGGTTTGGTTTTCGCCAGTCGATTTAGCAGGCGAGTTTTTGGATTTGTTTTCCTATTGGCGGCGAACACGACGCTGGCGAGCCATCTTGGTGATCCTACCATTGTTCTTGCTTTTTCTTACGTTTGGTTCGATTGTCGCCGTTGGGAAACTGTCAGACAAAGATGCCAAGGTGGCGTGGTATGCGGATCTTGCGAACAAAGAGATTGAGGTAGCAAATGCGCCGAAAACCAATTCTTCGACGGCCGAGGGGGCCGAACAAGCCAAAACCGAGGAATCGGCGAAGCGTCTACCTGCCCTGGTTGACATGCTCTTTAGGCGTGTGCTGCAACTCAAACAGGACAATAAACTAGCCAGGTACTATGTCGCCAATCAGATGTCTCGTTACGGCAGCCGCGGAAGCGCCAGGCAAATCATGGAGAGCTTAGCCCCGTTAAAAAGCAGTGGCTATCCAAAGGCCCATACATGGTTAGCGGCAGACATTATTGAACGTGGCCAGAAGGGGGAGCCGATCAATTTGGAAACTCTTAAGTACCACCTTAAACGGGGCACAGCCGGCGACGATGTGCCACCCGTACTCCTGTTAGTGTACTCGCAATTGCTGCAACAAGAGAACAAGACCGCGGAATCTCAGGAGTTCTTAAAGCGTGCTGCCCAATTTGATCCAAAACTTCTTTTGAGTTCCATTGCGATCTATACTCAAAATGGACTCCCTGCCCAAGCAAGAGCGACCGCTGATTTACTAATTGAAAAGGTGACAGACAAGACAGGCAATACGAAAGAGGAAAACATCGTACTTGCAGCCCAAGCTTATGTGCTCACGAATCGAATTGACAACGCGTTAGAAGTTCTGCAAGCCGGCTACAAGCGATTTTCGCAATCACCCAAATTGTGTCGAGCGCTTTCCGATGCTTTTCGATTGAAGTTCCGCGTAAGTTCTACAAGATCCAACAAACAAGTCCAAGTTAATTTGGAATTCTTGGATTTAGCCATCGCGATTGACCCCACCAACGTCCTGATTCAAGAGGAACTCAGTGCCTTGGCGCAATTGGGAATCTCGCAAAACGAAAAGGCCGTAGAAGCCCTTCGAGTACGTATTGCCACATCGGGAACATCGTTCGCGGCGCGATTACTCCTGGCTGAGTCATCGATTCGGCGAGGAGAGCTAGAGAGCGCCATCAACGACTACGAAGTTGTTCTGGCTGAACTGCCACGAATGTCCATTGTTCTAAACAACCTCGCCATGATGTATACACAAACTGTGCCGCCAAGATTAGATGAGTCTCTCTTGTTGATTGACCGTGCAATCGACACTTCGCCCGCGGGTTCTGAGTTCCATGATTCGAGAGGCGATATACTGGCTGCACTTGGACGCAAGGACGATGCGGTAGCAAGCTACTTAGAGGCTCTGTCAATCTCTCCACAACGGATCCAAACAAGAGAGAAGTTGATTGCTCGGTACGAAGAGCTAGGGCAGAATGAAAGTGCTCAAATGCATCGCGACAAATTGGCCGAGGTACAACAAGCCTTAGAGGAGAAACGTTCCAAAGCGCAAACGGATAGTGGACAGAAAGAACCATCGCTGAAAGCAGACAGCGAAACTCCGTTTATCCTAGAGGAGACCGAAAACGTCACCAACCGACCGGAGGCCAGAGGTTGACCGGGAGCAAGCCTCCCCTCAACCTTTTTTTGGCGTCCTACGTAACTGCCCGCTAACCGCCGCACTCCGCTCCCGCCTAGACCGCTTTGCGCGGTCGAGGCGGGAGCGGAGTGCGGCAATTTAAGTTCTGAGGCGCACTTTTAGTACGCCAAAACGGCGTCCGTCGGAGGCTAGCTCCGATCGGACGGAAATGCTTTACAACCTTGCCAAGGGAGGGTGACTTGTTTCGAAATTTCCTGAGTAATAAACCGAACTGTCACTAGGGGAGCGTCCTCCACTCCACCACTCCAGCCTGTATACTCCACTGCTTTCCTTAGCCTCACACCCACGCAGCTTCGTTCGCAAACTATGATGGAATTGGGTTATCTACAACGATTGACGCTTCAGCTCACCGTTGGAGCTTCCATGTTGCCGGATTCTGTCCGCGATCCGCATGCCAGCTTCGTGTTGGCGCGGCAGCGCAACGACGGGGGTTGGTCCGGGCGCGAGGGGGAGAGCGATCTCTATTACTCCGGCTTCGCACTCCGCTCGCTTGCTATTTTAGGATTGTTAACGGGTGAAGTGGCTGACGCGGCAGGTAGATTCCTTTTGTCTCGAACTGAACATCAGGAGTCGGTCATCGATTTGCTTTCGCTGGTTTATGGGGCGGCGTTGATTGAAGCTTCGACCGAGAAGAACCCCCTAGATGACATTGCAGTCGATTGGCAAACCCGCGTTACGAAGTTACTTAAGTCGCTAAGGCAACCGGACGGCGGCTTTGCCCGGACGGCCCAAGCTTCGATAGGTAGTACGTATCAGACATTTCTGGTGGCGATTTGTTTGGAGTTGATGGGGCAGCCGCTGCCTGCTGACGACCCGAGCGTCCGTTTTTTGCTTTCGCAGCGTAGGGATGACGGCGGGTTTCTTGAAGTTCGCGTAGCTAAGCGTTCGGGCACCAACCCGACGGCAGCCGCCATTGGGGCATTGCGGACACTCAACGCATTGCCCGACAGCGTCGCGAAGGATGCAGCGGAGTTCATTGCCGAGTTGCAGAGCGACGAGGGGGGCTTTCAGGCAAACACGCGAATGCCGTTGCCGGACCTGCTGAGCACCTTTACGAGCTGCGTGACCTTGTGGGAGGCGGATTCGTTGGAAAAGATCAATACCGAGCGGGCTTGGCGGTACGGACTTAGCATGGCACGGGCGGATGGGGGATTTGCTGGCTTTGAACTCGACCCGGCAGAAGATGTGGAATACACGTTCTATGGGCTTGGACTGCTCAGCCTTCTGGCCCCTTGGGCTTGAGGCGGTAGGCAGGAGGATTGGAGTAAACCAGTTTGTTTTCGTGTTAGTGCTCCATCCGAGGGACGCCTCCGGCCTCCCGTCTCCGACCTCTCGCCTTTCCTCCCGCTTTTGCCCTTTCGTAAAAGCGTGGAAAATGTACACTTTTGGCTGAATACTATGGATTTTGACGCTCAGCTGTCTGGTGCCGACGTTGGTACTGGTACCTGCTGGGCGATTTTTGTTTCCTTTTAGGCTGCGTTTCGGGAAATCTGAAGCGCACAACGCTGGGTGGAGTATGGACCTAACCAAACTACGCAATATTGGCATCAGTGCTCACATTGACTCGGGCAAGACAACACTCAGCGAGCGAGTTCTGTTTTACGCAGGCCGAATCTACAAAATCGAAGAAGTCAAAGGTGACGGTGACGGCGCCACCATGGAT
>JANMHA010000081.1:0-2738 GCA_031374925.1 Pirellula sp.
GGAATCATCACCTCCATCATCACATTCGGATTGAGCGCGTGGCAAGACTGCACGTCCTTGAAACTCATCACGATCACCATTGCGTAAGCCTCGGCCTTGAGTTGCGAGATCCTTTTGACCCGCTCCGTGGCCGGTACGTCCTTCTGGTCCAGGACGACGATTGTCCTCCCTCGCGCCCATTCAAGCACCTCATCGAGCGTGGGAATCTGAAACGGTGTAACGTTGCCTTCGTTGTCCTTCAACCGGAGTTGCTTTAGCTCGGACAACGTGAAATCTGCCAAGGGCCCCTTGCCCGTGGTGGTACGGTCCAGCGTGGCATCATGATGTACCACGATGACGCCGTCTTTGGTGTAACGCGGATCAATCTCCATGATCGCGAAGGTGTGCCGGAGAGTGTTTTCAAAAGTGGCAATGCAAGTCTCCGGAAACCCCTTCTGCGCACCGCCGCGGTGGGCGCTGACGAATGGGAGTGGCTCTCCCGTCGGTTGAAAAACCTCCTGCAAACCGCGCGGTGTTTGCGGATCAATTTCATACCGCCGGGGTGAGCCCGCCAACTCGCGCGCAGTGTCTTGAGCGGACGCCAGCGCGTGCACCATCAGAAGGGCGAATAAGAACAGAATTCGTATTTTCATAAAACAGGAACTCACTTGGTAGATGCCTATTTCTTTTTCTTCGCTGCTTACAAGGACGATTCAGTCTAGCCGATGTAGCTGACCTACAGCAAGCAGCTAGCGCCATCGTCCACAGTGTAATGAACCAAACTGGGAAGCTGCCAATCGATAACGCGCTTGTGTCCACATTGTGGATGGGAAGGTTGCGGTCTAGGGAAGCCTCTGTTGCTGGCTAGGCCGATCCTGCAGGAGTACGACGCTTCCTCAGTTGATGGAATGGCCTGGATCCAGTTACGACATTCTGGACAATCATGTACGAGTTCTCGCCACTTTCTGTCGTTAGGGGTGCTTCTTCATGGGTTGGTGCGTTCGCCCTCAGCTCCGCTCTCGAATACGGCTCGCCGGGGGTCGATGAACAACCAGCACACCGCGCCGATCCCGAATAGGCCGCTCAACAACATGAGAGGGAAATTCCAGTCATTGAACCAGGCTCAACCGATCCACGAACTTGCCTCGCGGCGTGCCGTGGAGGTAGAAAGCCTCGCAGGCCAAAATACATAAACTGACATTTGCGACGCCTAACGTATAGCGATCTATCCCAAGTGAAGCGAAATCATCGTTAGCTACCCCTGGGTCATTCCGTGGGGGTAGTTGTTTGGAATTTGATGAGGAATCGTAAGACAACCATCGATACGCATTCAGTTCACAACTCTACCTACAACCACAAACCATGCCTTCGGCCCACCGTCCTTAAAACTTGGATCCTTTGGATCGGGGCGAACTTCGTAACTTGATCGCACGATGCTCTGGATTTGCCATCCCTTGGCAAAAGTCTCTCGGATTTCTTTTTCTGATACTCGACGTGGACCAATTGTTCCTGGTTCATCATCGCTAAAGCACAGCAGCGCCTTTTGCGGTCTACCAATCTCCCAACGTGGCTGGCCACTATACAGGCTCTCGAAGCTGGTACGGTCAATTGTCATGGTTGTAACTTCTCTTTGCTCTACTTAACCAATGTCAGCAACATGACCACAGGCGTTTCCGCCTTGATGCTATGCGGCGTCTTTGCGACCATCTGAATCCACGTGCCAGGCTTACCCTCTAAAGATTCGCCACCAACGGTTAGCGCCGCCCTTCCAGAGATGATTTGTATCGTGGCATCGAATGGTGCCACATGCTCGGCAAGTCCAGCGCCAGCAGCAAACGTGAACAAGATCACTTTGGTTTTGGCGTTGTCGATCAGAACAATACTCTGCTTTCCTGATTCGGGAGTTGCAAGTTCGTCGGTGAGTTGTTTGACGAGGTATCGGGATTCGTTCATTGGCTTTGGTCCTTTTGTCCCATCATAGCGTGTAGAGGACCACGGCATGCCGAGGACGAGCCGCCCCAGCCCGATCTCGAATAGGACCGTAAGCACGACCCACAGCAACCCAATAGCGACAAACTGGAGTTTCGTCCGTGCGGCAATCCACCGGCAGAACAAGTGTGCCACGCTAAAGATCAGGAGCGAACCGATCAGGACGCCGATTTGCCGGGCCGGGAGGTCGCCGACGATTGGTACGAGCAGGATACCCCGCAGGATTCCGTGTACCGTTTCGGTTGCGATGATTACAAGCCAGACAGCGAAGGCCCGGATCATGAACATTGGAATTCTCGCTTCATCAATACCAGCAGCATCACTACTGGCGTCCTTGCCTTGATAGAGTGCTTCAATTCTGCTGGCATGTGGACCCCAAGTTCCAGCTTGTGCCTCTTGAACATCATCGCCCAGGCCGACGCTCGCCTCGCCCTTCACGAAGAACAGCATGGCCGTTTTCGCCGCCGTGTGCTCTGAGAGTTCCTGACTCTGGCCGAAACCGAAGACCACGGCCCTGATCTGGTCGTCATGGTAGATCGTCTTGCTCAATATGCCGTCCTTAGTCGGCGTCGTGAAAAAGCCAGTCCACGGTTCCATCGGAACTGGCGATGTAACCGTCGAGGCTCGTCGCGATGAACAAGACAACCTTTGACATGGTTCGCTTCCGTCATTTTGCATTCTTCAGAGCCGCAACATCGGCCCCGACGATGGCGGGCAGGTTCCGAGTGATCGTTTCCACCGGCCAGTCCCACCATTTGATCGCCAGCAGT
>JANMHA010000125.1:0-9758 GCA_031374925.1 Pirellula sp.
CGAACTGATGAACATCCGTGGTATCAAAGAAGGAAGACTGCGTTCGCTCAAGAAATACGTCACAGTCAGCGGTAAACGTAAGTTTAACCCCGAGCGGTAGGCATTGTCGCCTTTCGCTCTGCGAAAGTGCGCTTCGTTAACACACTTTTGCGGAGCAAAAGGCGACAGTGTTTTGCACTTGGCGAATAAAACCACAGTCGATACTAAAACCACATTCGATACCCAGTCGCGAATAGCGGCGGGGACCCTCCTGCCATGCTTTTTGCCTCAAGGCTTCTTGGACTTTATCATGTCTTCTTTGTTGAGCAACAGAATCGTCGGTGAGTCGACACGTTCTTCCAAGGGCTGAACGAATTGTTCTGATTGGCGGCGAGTGGAAAGTTCTGTGTTCTGCGCATTGGGCATGGCGGAAAGGATCATGACCTGCTGAGGGGCGCTCGCTGTTTCGGGAACTGTCTTATTCCCGCCTTTTCCAGATGCCAAGATGTTGCTTCGTTGAGCCACCGAATTTGTCGTCGCTATAAACTGATCGCGAATACTTGGATCAATTTTAGTCAGTCGCTTGGCAAGCTGTTGGATGCCATACGGGTTGCTCTCTGCGGTCTGCGAGATTTGCGAGAAAAAGGAAGCGCACTCAGTGAAGTTGTAGTCGGCCGTTTTTCCCATAAGTGGTCCAAGGGTTTTCACCACCAAGTCAGCTCCCAGATTGTCAAGCTTCATGAAGACATCCATCGACGCCACGATGCCCTGCTTTCCATTTGGCAGCGGTCCAGGACGATTGTGCAAAATGACTACGCACTTTCCATTGAGCTCTCGCGCCCAAAGACTCCCTTGGTACGAACCACTTGCAAAGTAAATATGCATGGAGTCATTGCCGAACACGAGATCCATCTTGCTGGAGGTTCCTGCCCCATCGCTACCCTGGAGTTGATACAACCCACTTCTTTGTAGCGAGACTTTCGTCACTTCCATGACTTCCCAGATATTTACTATGACTTCCGGATGCCGCACCAGAAACGTAAACATCTCAGGGTCGCAATCGACCGTTTCGGTCGGCATGCTTCTGAAATAGCTCGAGCTGGCAACCACGGTTTTCAGTCGCGCGCCTGCTTCCGGAGTAAGTTGCTGGAATGGAATACGCTGGATGGCAGCGTCTCGGGCTTCTCTTGTCGAAGTCCCCTCGCTCCTGCCTTGCCCCCGGCGAATTTGGAACTGTTCGCCAACCGCGGACTGTTGGGCCAAAGCGATAGATACCAACGGAGTTCCCGGTCCGATCAAAGCGGCAGCCATGAGTACGAGGCGCCCGCGGTTCCTGCGAAGCCTGGTAAATTTGGTTGCGGTATTTCGCATGGGCAGATTGACCTGTAGGGAAACTGATTCGGCTCATCTGTTCTGTCGGCAGTCTCGCGTTAAAAAGAACAGCAGAACAGTTCGAAATTCTTCCGCTAGCGTTCTCAACGTATCGTAAAACCCAAATTTGCAACCTCTTTAACTTTTCTCAAGCTCCATCAGGAAAAACTGGAAATTCTCCCTAGAATATGTTCTGGTTAAATCATCTTTTTGACAACTTTGGCCTTTCTTTGCGTAAGGATTCAAGACAAATCGAAACACACTCCGCAAATTCCGACGAGTTGGATGAATTCGATCCAGACGGCTACTCAGTCGGTACCGAAATCGAATCGAATTCGCTGGCAGATCCAATCGTAACAATCGACCGAAAACGAGCAGTGCATGGTTCGTTCATAGCCATCACTGTGGTTGGCTTCGTCGTATTGGCGGGCTCGGTTACTTTGTTTGGGGACCGAGCTCGAAGGGATATAGATGGCCTTATGCTGTTGCTCTTCGGCGTAACGATTGCATGCATTTGTGCAATCGTTGCGATTTGGATTCGCGCGAGATGGATTTGCGTCGCGGTATTGGATGAAGCCGGGGTGATCGCAAGCACCTTGGAACGCAAATACGATTTGACCTGGGGAGAACTCGTGGGGGCCAGATCCTATATGAAGGTTCCCAAAGATGCAAAGATGATTCAAGTCCGTGTGCTACTCTTGCTGGAAGATGGCCGCTGCCTGGAAGCACCGGTTTACCAAGCTCACATGAATCAACTGTTTCGACTTCTGACTTCTGCAAAATTCAGAACCGACAGGCAAGGTCAACGAATGGGCTCCGTCAAAGGTTCCACGTTGATCGTTATGGGCATTGTTTCCGTGGTGCTAGGCGCATGGTGGGCCGGACACGTAATAGATCAATTTAACAATGGGGTCCTTTTTCAAGGGAACACCAGAGCAATGGTCCTCAAAATAGCGGCGGCGATTGCTGGACCTATTGGGGGACTGGGCTCCATTGCCTGGGGGCTTTACCACATCATCGCCCGCCCGATTCTGTACCCACCCGGCTATTTAAATGGTCACGAGTGATAATTGTCTGCAATTGTTGGTGCCGTACCGTCGGCGCGGGAACATTAGAGAACAAATGTTCTACAATGATGTGCTCGCTGCCGCCTGCCAAAATTTCACGCACCAGGAAACACCTTGAACGACAGTCTTGACCGAGCCGCTTTTCAACGTTGCAACCGAAACGAACTTGAGCGATACCAACTAGAGAAACTGAACACTCTTTTGGCCAAAGTCATGCCAAGCAATCGATATTATCAAGATCGATTTGGCTGCTCCGAATTGAGCGTCCGCTCGCTCCAAGAATGGTCACGGTTGCCTACCTCGAAAAAGTCCGATTGGTTGAGTGATGATCTGAGCGGATTAGCATTGCATCATACGTATCCGCAGGAAAAGTATCGTCGCTACCATCGCACCAGCGGAACCCGCGGAAAACCTATGGTAATCCTGGATACTGACGAAGACTGGCAGTGGTGGATCTCGACTTGGCAGTATGTCCTCGATGCATGTGAAATTCAGTCCAATGATCGAATCATGATGGCGTTCTCGTTTGGGCCATTCATCGGATTTTGGAGCGCGCATGATGCTTGCTTGAACCGCGGGTGCATGGTTATCCCCTGCGGCGGCATGTCGACTGCTGCTCGCATCGATTTGATTCAATCGGCCCAGCCATCCGTACTTTTTAGTACGCCGAGCTACGCGATGCATATGGCAGACGATGCGGCACAGCGTGGAATCGATTTGGTAGACTCGTCCATTCGGCAAGTGTTTGTTGCAGGTGAACCAGGCGGTAGTGTTCCGGCCATTCGGACCAAGATCGAAACGGCTTTCGGTGCCAACGTTATGGACCACGCCGGCGCAACCGAAGTCGGTCCGTGGGGATTCGGATCCCGCGATGGCCAAGCCATTCACGTGATCGAAAGCGAGTTTATTGCAGAATTTTTTCCTAGGGAACAGATCCAAGGAGACGTGAACGGCCAATCCGAATCGGATCTGGGGAACGAACTTTTTGAAATGGTTCTCACCTCGTTGGGACGTGTCGGTGCACCGGTCTTTCGATACCGAACAGGGGATTTGGTACGTCCAAGTTTTTCTTCAGGTAGCGAAAGCTGTTTCGTTCGGCTTGAATCAGGCGTATTGGGAAGAACCGATGATATGATCGTCGTGCGAGGCGTGAATATTTTCCCATCGAGCATTGACGCCATCGTTCGCTCGTTTCCAGCCATTACTGAGTACCGATTGACGGTCTCCAAGAAAGGAGCCATGGATGCGCTTTTGCTGGAATTCGAGTCCAATGCGAACACGGAGGAGAAGATTGACGAATGGCTGGCGGAGAAACTTTCGGTTCAGCTCAATTTGCGATTTGAAGTAAATCGGGTGGCCAAAGGGGACTTGCCCCGTTCCGAGGGCAAAGCCAAACGGCTGTTCGACCGCCGCGCAAGCCATTAACGCAAGCCATTAAGCGGTGAGGCGGTTAGGCTTTTGCCCAACCATGGCGTTGCGAACTCGGCAGGAGCCTCGCTCTGCCACTTCACCCTTTCCACTTCACTACATTGCCAGATAATGCCATAGTCGGCTGCTGGCGCGGATGCCTCTGTAGTAGTCCTCCAAGCAGAATTTTTCATTCGGGCTATGCGCTCCATCGTCATCTAAGCCCCAACCGAGCAGCAGTACGTCGGCATGGGTGGCCTCAACCATTTGGGCTACGATTGGGATCGAGCCTCCTTCGCGGATCATGACTGGTATTGCGTCAAAGCCTTCTTGCACTGCCTGCATCGCGCTCTTCATGAACTTTGAGTTGGGATTCGCCATCACTCCGCGGCCACCGTGCAAGTCGATGATTTCAACGCGTACGCCTGGCGGAGTGTGGTTGCGGATGAATTCTTGCAACTGAAGGCTAACGGTTTTTGGATCTTGATTTGGCACCAATCGGAAACTGATTTTGGCGGCCGCCCAGGAAGGAATGATCGTCTTGCCCCCTTCGCCTTGGTAGCCACCCAACAAACCGTGGACATCAAACGTGGGCCGCGCCCAGCGTCTTTCCAACGTCGTATAACCTGCTTCACCGGAAAGAGCGTCGACCCCCAGTTGTTCCGCGAACGATTCGTCGGAGAATTTCATTTTGGCCCACAGTTCGCGTTCAATCGCCTCCAGTTCGACCACGGAGTCATAGAAACCAGGCAACTGAATCCTTCCGTCGGGCGTCTTCATTTCCGTTAGGATACGGGCCAATGCCAAGGCTGGGTTGGTGATGGCACCCCCAAACGAACCAGAATGCAAATCGGCCTTTGGGCCATGGACACGCAGTTCGTAGTAGGCGATACCACGGAGTCCGTAGGTGATGGCTGGTTGCCCTTTGGCGTACTGGGATGAATCGGAAATAACGATCACATCGCACGCAATTTGGTCGGCGATCTCGGCAAGTTTCGCTTCAAGCACCGCGCTACCATTCTCCTCTTGGCCCTCGATTAGGAATTTCACTTGGAGAGGCAGTTTTTGGTTACATTGCTGCCAAGCCAAGACGCTCTGGACGTGCGTTAGCATTTGTCCCTTGTCGTCGGTCGAACCCCGGGCATAGATGTTGCCATCTTTGAGGACGGGTTCGAATGGTGGCGAATCCCACAGATTGAGGGGATCGACCGGTTGAACATCGTAGTGACCGTAAACCAAAACGACCGGCTTGCCCGGAACAGGTTCGGATTCGGCGTACACCAGTGGAGGTCCATCACCAAGGATTTGCTTGGTCTTTAACCCGCCCGAGGCTAGTTTTGCTTCGACCCAATTCGCTGCCTGAGTCATTTCGGCAGCCTTGGAGCTGTCTGCGCTTATGCTTGCAATACGAAGCAGTTCGAAAAGTTGATCCAGGTGACTTTGACGATTGTTCTTTAGGAAGCGGTCGATTGTGGAAAAATCTGTCATTTCGGATTGTAACTTTCGTACGATTTGTTCTTGCAAAGACCACCGGGGTTACGTCTACAATATAATCGAGTTGTATCGGATTTGTTTTGTGTGCTTGTTGTAACGATTTTCGGCACACACCGTTTCAACTAGACCGAATCCTAAACCGGCATTGCGAACTGAAACCAACACGCAAGGCGATCGAAAATGTCTGAATCCAACGCTGCTGTAGCGGAGCCCATCGCTCGTCCAAAGACCACTCCACCAAAGACCAAGAAGCAACCTCGGTACCACGTGATACTCTGGGACGATCCGGAGCATACTTGGGAGTATGTTATCGAGATGATGCAAAACCTGTTTTATCTGTCGCCGACCCAAGGTCGAAAGATTGCAGACGAAGTCGACAGAACGGGTCGTGCCGTCTGCATGACCACGACGTTTGAACATGCGGAACTAAAGCGAGACCAGATCCGAGCCTTTGGAGTGGACCCCTACAGCAAGAAGTCTAAAGGTAGCATGTCGGCTTCGATTGAACCCGAGTTTTAGTGAGGCCGTTTTTGTAATTCGTGGCCGACGCTGCTAGCGTCGGTCAAACACTATGCGGTTCGGCACCATGCGGTTCGGCTTCGATACGTTCGGTTCGGATGCTAGCAGCATCCGCCACGCGTGTCGATTCGGAACTGGGAGTTGCAGTCTCTCGTTGGCGCTTTGCTTCGTAGATAAGCAAGGCTGCGGTGATCGCAACATTGAGGGACTCGACTCCGGCCGCCATTGGGATGGCGATTCGGCCTGATGCCAGAGCTGAGATTTCCGAACTCAATCCGCTTCCCTCGTTCCCTAGCAAAAAGATCGTCGGACGTTTTAGATCCACTTCCCAATAGGAATTCCCGTCAGCGCAAGCAGCCAGGATTTGCAAAGAAGCGGCGGCTTGTATTCTTAGAAACTGAGGTAGATCCGCGAAGGTGGGTGGACTTCGGAACCATTGGCCCGCGGTGGAACGGAGCACTTTCGGGTTGGTTGGCGAAACACTGTCACGACTGAGCACCACATGGCTAACATCCCCAGCCGCAGCAATTCGAATCATCGATCCAAGGTTGCCTGGATCTTGTAAGGACTCAATCGCCAAAGCCAACGAAATGGGTTTTTGGTTGGTTTCATCCATCTGTTGGTGAATTGCCACCGCCACGACCGGGCATCGAGTGTTGGTCGTAGAAAGTCGTCGCAAGAGATCCGAAGAGGCGGGTTGGAGCACAAGGTTTCGGCGTTTTGGATCGATTTTGATTCTTTGCAACAGCGATGGATTCTGCTCGGCCCACGACTCCTCGAAACAAATCGATTCCAGCGGCCAGCCTGTCGCAATGGCTTCCTCAAGCAAATGGGTCCCTTCGATGAGAAACCGTTGTTGATCGCGTCGGACGGACGTTTGATGCAATTGCAACGTCGCCTTGAACCATTCGTTATGATGGCTGGTGATAACTGGTTGCAAGCGTGTCATTCGGAATCGCGACTGGTTTCTCGAAGCGATTGATACTTCTCATCGACCTCTTGGAGTTTGGCTTCGATACGTTGAAGATCCGCTTGGTACTTGGCTCGACGGGCTTCATTTTCCTCCTGAAGTTTGACCAGCTTCAGTTTGAGTTCATCGAGATTGTCGGTTCCCCATGTAGCTAACGACTGGCTTTTGAGTTTCTGCAGTTGATCGGAAGCATCGCGATGCCGCGTTTCTGCCTCGATCTTGCGCCGATTCAGCTCATCGTATTTTGTTTGCAATTGTTCGATGGAAAGCTGTCCTGGGGGCAGCGAAGGGGCGGTCAATTTTTTGGACGTCATACTGGCTCACTGGATAGGTTCGATTCGGAAAGGACTTCGTCGGCCAGCCTGAGAATTTCTCCGGCCACTTCCGTTTCAAATTGGTTTACATTTTCTTTCAAGAACTGCATTAGGCCGGCTCCTGAATCTGTTTTTCTGGACTGAAGCATTGCCAGTCCGGTCACAAAACTAGATTGATTCGAAGCGGATTCATCGTTACCTGAAGATTCCAATTCGTAGAAGACTTGTTCTGCATCTTGATGGGGGATTTTGACATAGTGCATCCATTGTCCGTCCAGGGCGATATCCATGCGCAAGGCTGCTGGTTCGTGACCTCGGATGGAGTCACTTCGCGATCGCCGAACGATATTCCCGGGATTGACCCACGTCGTTTGGCCTCGAATAACATCCGCCGAAGCGCGCCGGTGGATGTGGCCATTGATCACATAATCGATGCCGACCAGTTCATCCAAATGCGTAACGACAGCCTCGTTTGGATTCGGAAAAGTCAGATCGTGATGCGTTAGCCAAATCACGAGTCCAGGTTTGGAAATTGCATTCATCCAATCGACGGATTGTGCTTCAGAATCCATTGTTGGATTTGAAAACGTCAGTTGAACACTATTTGAGTCGACGCGAAAGGTCTCGGGAATGGGGTAGCGGTAGGGAGACCCTCCGATCACCACGGTTCGACCTTCGAACGAGCAAGCCCAAAGATGTTTTTCATCCAGCAAGCGAATCGCGCCCGCTTTGGCAAGGAGCGTTAGGCTATCGTTTTCATCCAAGTGCGGGTTCGCGCAATCGTGATTGCCGAAGATCGTCGGAATGCATTGTCCGCCAAAGAGATCAAGCATCCTTGAAATGAGCCAGTTTGGGTTGTCGCGAGGCTTGTCGAAGATGTCACCGAGGAAGATCGGGTGAAGTTCTTGGCGTTGGCAGTATTCCAAACACCATTTCAGTTTGGCCAAGACGGTTTCTGGGTAGTTGTCCCGCCGGAAACCTGGCGTGCGCCCCTCGACGTGCGGATCGCCAATGAACAGCAGGCCCGAAAATCGTTTGCGTTCAACGTATACGCTGGTCGCAATGAGATCGGCTTTCAGTGTCATGGTTTAGCTCCCGTGCCGATGCAAATTGAACCGGATGGATTCGACCGATAGTTTCCCGCCACACATACTACAAGTTGGTTCTGTTGTGAGCCATTGCTTCGCTTCGGTCTCCAAAGAAACAATGGCCTTCTCGACTTGGCCGAGCAGCGATCGGTTCTTGGTTAATTGATCGATTGTCTGATCAAACGATGCTATTGCCTCGTTCAAGGTAGTCGGTTCGGCTATCACAGGAGCGGGATAAATCGGTTCGAGAATGGTCAGAAGCGAGTCTAGACGAATGCAATCGAGAGTCGTTTGATCGAACTGGCGGATGATGCTACCAAGCGGTTCTTCCGGAATGAAGGTGGGGAATTCTCTTAAGCCTGAGGCCGCTTGTCCGATCTCGGTCAATCTGTTGATTTCGGTTTCCCGTGTTTTAATCCCATCGACCAAAATTTGCAGCGTGTCGGTTGCGGCAAACTTGCACGGAAGTGCAAGATCCTCGTGTGCTAAACAAAGCTCTCGGCCATAGATGAATTTCGCAATTGCAATTTCCAAGTCGGTCGTCATATTCACCAGCGGAATATCATCGACCAACACTGGTACGGGCCGCAACTGCACCAAGCAATTGGTTCGATGCAACTCCAACTGTTGTTCGTTTGCTAACTCCGCGTAGGATCCAATGAGCCTTTCTAAATTCTCGATCTCGCTGGCTAGACTATCCAGGGAAAGAGATTCGCGTTCCAAGCTTAGGAATTCGGCTTCTAGGTTCGGTATGCTTTGCAATGCCTCGAGCGACTGCTGGAGATCCTCGTTTCTAGCCGAAAGTAGTTTGGATTGGGTTTGCGCATCGGAGCGATGCCGCTGGTGCAGGCGCTGTATCGCGACCAGTTTTTCCGCGTCCGAAGTGGTGGAAAAGAACTGTGCAATTTGGCTAGGTGGACGATTGATCAGAAATATGGGTGATTTTTGGTCACCAAAGTGCGGCTCAAAATCTTTGTCTTCGAATTCGACTGGGGCAAGCCGCAGGGTTTCATCTAGTTCAGGTGGAGTCCCACCTCGTCCAAGGCGATCCTTTGGTTGTCCATTGATGATGTAACTTGGGCTTTTGCGTTTTATCCACTTGATGATGTGCCCCTCGCTGGTCTCGACGGAGATGAAGCATTCCTTCTGCTCGTGCTGCATCACAAAATTCGAATTGGTATTGCGGGCGAGAATTTTCAAGGCAACGGCAACGGTGCTTTTTCCAATGTTGTTTGGCCCGACCAAAACGGTGAGCCCGTCGGCTAACCGGAGCTCGGTATTGGCATGAGCCATAAAGTTGGAAAGAACAATTCTGCGGATCATCGAAATATAGTCGCGATAATGTGGTAAATACAAACGAACAGGAAAACCGTGTGCATTGTAGCGGTTGTGCGTAAAGCGCCCAACAATCCATACGAATATCAATAATAAATGCAATCATTCTTTAGAGCTATCAATGCTACGTGTACGGAATCCGATGCTACTGTTGCGAGTCCGTGTGATTGAGAGGGCCTGATCAGACTCCCGACACAGCCACTAGCAACCCCTA
>JANMHA010000142.1:0-6614 GCA_031374925.1 Pirellula sp.
ACCGCCGTAGGCGGTCGAGGCGAGAGGCGGAGGGCGGCGGTTCGCGGGCTGTTACGTAGGACGCCAAAACAAGGTTGAGGGGAGGCAAGCTCCCGCTCAACCTAAGCGAATTGTTGGTGAAAATGCTTCACAGCGTTGCCCAGGGAGGGTGAACAAGAGAAAACCCCCTGGCAAGTAAACCGGACGCTCGCTGGTGATATAGCATTCCCAGGTCACGGCGCTTGCGGCGTTTGACTCACTCACGGTCTGCGGGGGACTTCACTCGCGTGAGGACTTTCCACTGGCTGTCAAAAAAATCGGCGGCGATGACGTTACCCGCCGACTCCCCGCTTGGTGGTTGCGTGATATCGAGAATCGCCCAGTCGGGGAGCTTAGGGTTCTGAAGAGAATTGGTTTTGTCATGTACCTCGCGGAAGGTGAGACCCGAGTTGAGAATGATGTAGCGACTCGGATTCAATGGGTTCGGATAGCAGAGGACTGGAACGCTATTGCCAACCAGCCCTTCTTGACCACCAATCTTGACCCCTTTTTCGTTCCAAGTCAGGATATCGCTGAAACTATTGTGTGCCAGGAGTTTTCGCATGAAAGAACTCGTGTTAGGCGTGCCCCAAACGACAATGTGGCAATCTTTAATATCTTGCTCCGTAACCTCTCCAGACTTGCGAACGATGGCGTCTCCTCGCATGAGCGATCGCCAGCGAACCAGGAAATGTTCGGCTTCGAGTCGCGCCCACTTGTCGGTTGCTGTGCCATCGGGCGATCCATCTGGCAATACGACGATGAATCGCGATTTAAAGCCGTCATCGATCGGACCTTGGAGCATGGGTTGTTTGACTATTCCATTACCGTTAAACGTATCCCGACTTTTCCAATTCCACCTCGAGCCGTTGTCTGCCGACCTGCTTGGAGCCACTTCTTCGCCATCGACAAGTACCTTGGGTGTTTTCGGTAACTTTGGCAGCAGGATTGTCAAACTCGAAACGTTTTTCGTAGTGACGAGGATTTCGTTATTCTCATCGTTCCAGTTTGCTTCGACCCGGGTGTCTACCCATTGTTCTTGCATGCCGGTGATTTGTAGCCAATGCATTCGACTATAGGCAAGCGAACGGGTTTGCAGCACCACTTTCTTTGGCAGCGTGTCTACTCCTGCGGCAACAGCTTTTTCAATTTGCAACTGTATTTCCTTGATCACCTCAGGGTGATACTTATGACCCATGTCTGGACCGATAAGATGCGGAGGATGCAAGCCTTCCTTGTGGAGAACCTCTGCCATGTATTCGGCGGAATCGCGTTGCGGGTCGATTTCACCGGAATAACAAATCAAAGGCACATTGAGGAAATTGCGAGCATAATTGGGCACATCGTAAACACCCCAAAGCGTTTGCTCGTACCACGGCGGCATCTTGTTCTCTGTAAGCTTTTGATAACGTTTCACATCCACAAACCCAGCACCGGTGTGAACACACGCCCATTGGTCTGCAAAGTGAGCCCCGAGGTGCCACGCGCCTGCTCCACCCATGCTGAAGCCAGCAAGTGCAATTCGATGGTAATCGATATTGAATCGTGCGATCGCGTCATCCCTCGCTTCAAAAACGTCGGTTTCCCCAGCGCTTTTCCAACCGTTGCAGTAGCGTCCGAAGGGATGAATGACAATGGTTCCTTTGGGCTGGAACTGGCCGGGCTTCTTGGCATTGAGTCGACTGAAGACAAAATGCATATCGGTATCCGTGTCACCTCGACCGTGCAGCCAAATCCACATGGGAACGCTTGGCTTGCCCTTGCCATAGACTAGGCCCTCCGGGACCTCGACGCCGTAGGGTTGCGGCGAGTCATCGATCTTGGAGTAAAATCCGAGGATTTTTTGGCCACTTCCGTTCAGCCAGGGGGTCTCGTTTTGTTTCAAGGAACGGATTCGATTTGCGGCTTCCTCTAGTAACGCCGTGGCTTTTTTCAGATCGTCCTCTGGTTTCTTGCCATACCATTCATGGAACTCGATGGCGTATCGCACTGCCTTTAGAAATATGTCGGCGTCGGCAGCACGCGGATGTTTTTTTATCGACGCGAAGTCACGGGTCAGATCCGCGAGTCTGTCTTCTAACGTCTTGATCTGGTCTGGGCTGAGCTCACCCGTTGGCTTAGGAGGAAGCGATCGTCGAAAAGATGCGGTCGCACCATCCGGTTGAAGTTGAGCCTGTGCGATCGCAGAGAGGAAGGCAAAGAGTAATAGAGTTCTCATGGCATTCGGATGGGTTAGGAGAGGATTTATTTACTGTGGCTTCCTACAGATCCGTGGCGGATGCTGCCAGCATCCGAACCGACGCTAGGCTGCCAGCATCCGAACCGACGCTAGGCTGCCAGCATCCGAGCCGACGCTAGGCTGCCAGCATCCGAACCGACGCTAGCAGCGTCGGCCACGAAGTCCTTTAAACAAACAATTCTTGGACCACGCGTCCATGGACATCCGTCAATCGGAAATCACGACCTGAATATCGGTAAGTCAATCGTTGATGGTCTAAGCCCATTAAATGCAGAATCGTCGCGTGCAAATCATGCACGTGCACCCGGTCCTCAACTGCATTCATTCCAAACTCATCCGTGGCTCCAAAAGTGAGTCCGCCCCGGATTCCACCGCCCGCCAAGGCCATGGAGAAGCCTGTGTGATGGTGATCCCGACCCGGCTTGGCCTTGTCGTTCTTCTTGTTGATTTCCGAATAGGGTGTTCGGCCAAACTCACCACCCCAAATCACTAACGTATCGTCCAACATCCCACGCTGCTTCAGATCCGTCAGCAACGCAGCCGTCGCTCGGTCGCTGTCGGCACACAGTTTGCGGTGCTGATTGTCATTGTCTGTATGCGTATCCCAAGGTTGCTTGTTTTTGTTGGTTACGTAATACACTTGAACCATGCGAACGCCGCTTTCCAACAACCGCCGCGCAATCAAACAACTGTTTGAAAACGGAGTTTCGCCATACATCTCGCGCGTCTCTTTGGATTCTCTCGCTACGTCAAACGCTTCGCGAACTTCGCTTTGCATTTGAAAGGCCAGCTCCATTGCGCGAATCTGCTCGTCGAAGATCGTATCGTTCTCTCGGGCTTGCATGTGCTTGCGATTCAATGCCTGGAGCAAGTCCAGTTGCTGCCGCTGCTCTGCCATACCTAACAATGGATGTTTGATGTTGGATACCATTCGGTCGACGTCCAAGTCGTTCGTGTCCACGGACGTCCCTTGATACTGCCCAGGAAGGAACGAATTCGACCAAAGCTGAGGGCCAACGACCGGTCGGCCTGGACTCAAAACAACAAACGACGGCAAGTTTTGGTTTTCACTCCCCAATCCATACGACATCCATGAACCCAAGCTAGGACGCACCGGCTGCAAATGCCCACAGTTCATCATGAGCAATCCAGGCTCATGATTCGGGACATCCGTATGCATCGACCGAATGACGCATAAATCATCCGCGTGACGCGACATGTTTGGCAGCAATTCGCTCATCACCATGCCCGACTCGCCATACTGTTGGAAACGAAAAGGCGATGGCATGTAGCCCGACCCTTTCGATTCCCTATACAGTTTTCCGGAGGGTTGCTCTCCTTCGTGCTTCGCAAGCAACGGCTTCGGATCAAACGTGTCAACGTGCGACGGAGCACCATTCATGAACAAAAACACCACCCTTTTCGCGCGAGCCGGGAAATGCGGAATGCCGATCGGCATTGCGCCTTCGCCGGCTGCGTTGGCTAACGGATGATTGGCCATGGCTCCCATCCAACCCAAAGCGCCAAAGCCTGCTCCGCAACTATGAAGCATCCGGCGACGAGAAAAATTAGTTGGATCCATAGATTTTCAGTCCACTATCAGAAGTTCATTCGATGCCAGCAAGGCTTGCACGTATTTCGTCCATTGACGCCTTCCGTCGCTACTCTCCTTCAGGAAATCCATTCCTAAAAGGAGCTCTTCAAGGTCTGGGTTTCGCGAATAAATCGATGCATAAGCACTGCGGATGCGATCCTCGTTGGTTGAAACATCCAGATTCATCAGCCGGTCCGCTAGCTGTTCGGCTTGCCTCAACATGAAATCACTGTTCATCGCAAAAAGTTTTTGGAGCGGTGTCGTGGTCAACGACCTACGTTCACTGTGTGTATTCGGATCTGGGAAGTCAAATAGCACCAACAAAGGGTCCAACTGAAAGCGACTGATCGAGCTATACAAAGTCCGGCGAACTTCGGTCGCTTTGCTTGCCTGAATCGATCCCTTCGCAAACGAATAGTCCATGGCCCCAGAAGCCACCAAGAGACTGTCCCGCCAAGCCTCCACGCTCAGTCGTCGACGATTGGCTCGCCAAAGCCACCGATTTGCCGCGTCGCTTTCCTGCTTTTGATAGTCGATCGAACTCGATTGCTGATAGGTTGCCGACAGCACGATCTCGCGGTGCAACCACTTGAGCGACCAACCGTTTTGAATAAAGCGAACCGAAAGATCGTCGAGTAGTTCCGGATGGCTCGGTCGCTCACCCAACTTGCCGAAGTTGCTTGGGGTTCCAACCAGCGGCTTTCCAAAGTACTGCCCCCAAATGCGATTGACGATCACACGGGCCGTCAGTGGATTGCCGGGCGAACCAATAACATCGGCTAGCTCCAATCGCCCGCTCCCCTTTTTGAAGACGACTTTTTCGCCGCCAGTTAGGACACGAGGGAAACCGCGTTGTACTAACTCCCCTTCGTTTTCGACGTTGCCGCGAATCATCACTTTGATGTCTCTCGGTTTTTGGTCGCGGATGACATGCATGGATTTATCGGGGTCCTTGGCATGACCATCTTTTGCTTCGACCGAATCGTCGAGAGGCATATTGAGCATTTCAGTCCCGGCAAAAACGCCCGCCAGGGCGTAATAGTCCTCGGTTGGAAACGGATCGTATTTGTGGTCATGGCATCGTGCGCAAGCGATGGTGACACCCAGTAAACCACGTGTCACAGTATCGACTCGATCCTCCCATTCCTCAGCCATCACATCCGGCGCGTTGCGGCGATAGTACTTTGGACCAAGCCCGATAAATCCTAACGCCACCCAATTCTCGCGATTCTCCGGAGATATCAAGTCCGCCGCCAATTGCAATCGAACAAACTGATCATACGGCATGTCGAGATTGAACGCTTGAACGACCCAGTTGCGATAGAGATACGCGTTTGGAAAAAAGAGGGATTTGTCGTCGCCGACGATGTGAGCTTGGTCTTCGGCGTATCGAGCTACATCCAACCACACGCGGGCCCATTTCTCTCCGTATCGAACGGACGCAAGGAGTTGATCCATTCGATCTTGCAAGGCAGTTGGCGATTCGTCTTGAAGGAAGGATTGCACGTCCTGTTCGGATGGCGGTAAACCGATCAAGTCAAGGTAAACCCGCCGAAGCAAGGTACGCCGATCCGCCGCTTCGTTTGGAAAAAGCTCTTCGGTTTCAAGTTTTGACAAAATGAACGCGTCGATCGGACGTTGGGGCCACCGTGTCGATTCAACCTTCGGCAAGGGATACCGTTTGGGTGGCTGAAAAGACCAAAACGCCGAGGCCGTTTTCCAATCGATCTCCGGCTTGGATGCAAGCGCTGGCGCGGACTCCCCATCGCGAGGATCGACGGCTCCGTCTGTGACCCACTTTTCAAAGTCCGCAATAACATTCTGGCTGAGCTTTCCCTTGGGGGGCATCTCAACCGACTCGTACTTCATGGCCGAAACGACGGAACTCAGCTCAAGATCGCCGGGTACGACTCCAGGACCACTTTCACCTCCACTTCGCATGGCTTCCCGCGAATCAAGGCGCAGTCCACCCTTGATGGCTTTCGACGACGCGGAATGGCATTCGTAACAATGCTCGACGAGAACTGGACGGATTCTCTTTTCAAAGAACTCCTCGCTATCCGTTTCGTCGGCCTTTAGCTTTGAAGCGAATGGGAAAGCCAAACTCAAAAGAAAGCAGGTGAACGGTAATGCGAAACGGATCATTACGTCAAATTTTGCCAGAAGAACTAGGCGAAGGCGGGTTATCAATAGTGTTAGTTGTACACTCTCGGAGCTCGCATTTCAAATGAAAGGCAACTCCTGCAAAAATCAACTATTCGGGGAGTCAAGGCCCAGTGCTTCCATTACTGAGCCGTGGTCAGACCGTCAGACCCCTTGGCTTGCGCTCGCGCCATCAACCAATCCATCGCTGGTGTAGTCGAATAGTGCCATTCCTCCAGACATAGCTTCAACTACGAATCCCTTGCCACTTGCACCGCTGCTATGACGAAAGTTGATTCCCGACTCCAAGGTGACATCTGTCAAAAATATTGGATGTCCGCCTCGGAGATGCGGACCTACGGGATGTCCGCCTCGGAGATGCGGACCTACGGGGAGCCCGCCTCGGAGATGCGGACCTACGGGGAGCCCGAGGGAGCGACGCTGTGAAACATTTTCGTCCGATCGGAGCTTGCCTCCGACGGACGCCGTTTGGGCTTACTAAAAGTGCACCCCAGACCTTAAAGAACCCCCCCCCGCCCCTCGCACCGACCGCCGAAGGCGGACGAGGCGAGAGGCGGAGGGCGGCGGTTCGCGGGCTGTTACGTAGGACGCCAAAACAAG
>JANMHA010000295.1:0-34956 GCA_031374925.1 Pirellula sp.
AGATAACCTCGACCGTTTTTACCGATTGGAAGAATCGTCGATTCATTACCGTAGACAATGAGGTGGGGTTGCGAAACTGGAGTGTCAACGTTTCGGAGTCCGACTGGCTTGTCGAAGCCTCAACGCTTCCCGAGAGTGGACTGATGGCCGCGACGGGTTCGAGTGTGACTCCAGACGGAGAGAGGATAGCGATCATTGATGGGAAAATCGCGAGAGTGCTAAATTCTACCGGCCAACTGATTCGCCAAATCAACGTACCCTCTCGGCATGAAAGTGTTTGCATTAGTCCAGACGGAAAACTATTGGCCACCTCCGGCTGGCATAGTCCAATTACGTGCATATGGAATGTTGGGACAGGACAGATGCTTAAGCAATTCGAGTTTTCAAACCCGAGTTTTAGCCCGGATTCGAAGCAACTCATTACATGTACAGGCAAAAACTATGTGTTTCGAGGGGTGCACGATTGGCAAGTAGTCCGACGTGTTGATCGTCATGACTGCGCCTATCCAAGCGGAATTGCTTATTCGCCAGACGGCAAGTTCGTCGTAATGGAATTGACTTGGGGAGTCTTTCATCTGCTCCGTACCGATACATTCCAGACGGTTGCGTTGCTGGATAGTCCAAGGAAGAGTCGACCTACACGATTTCAATTCGCAGGAAATGGAAACACGCTCATTGCGTTTCACCATTTAGCGGGCGAAATTCACGTTTGGAAGATCGATGAGTTACGCGATGGACTTGCAGCCATGCAATTGGACTGGGAACGCAAAAATGCAAGAAATCCTGATCTTGCACAGGACCACGAAGTTCCAACGTTCCCAAGCCGTTTTGAATTCGCACCCAGCCAGGCCAATTCCATGAGCAAATTGGAGCTGGCCCGTCATCGAATCGAGGTTGCAGAACGCAAATTTGCGGCGAATCCACGCTCAATGACGCACACCAACGATCTCGCGTGGGGGATTCTCAGTTGCCCAGGAGAGTTGCGTGATGCTGAGCGAGCCGTAGCTCTCATGGAGTCCTTGCAAAACCAAACAAAACTCGACGCAAACAACCGAAATACGTTGGCGGTGGCTTATTACCGTGTTCGTCGATTCGAGGATGCTGTTGCGTTGCTTCGCATGAACGTCAAGGAACAGGAGGATTCCTATCTTGGGTTCGATCTTTATTTTTTGGCGATGTGCTACTGGCAATTGAACCAACGCGATCACGCAAGGGAGACCCTCGAATGGGCTGATCGCATGAGCCAGTTGAAACCAATGACAGACGTTGAAAACATGGAAACGCTCGACGAACTTCAAGTTGAGGCGCGCGAACTGATGCGGTAGTGGCATAGGCTTCCTGCCTTCGTCGGGCCAAGGGCCCAGCAACTTGCATAGCCCAGGCCAACGGCCTGGGAAATCATGGCCAAAAAAACGAGTAGGGCCAAAGGCTTGGCCGTTTGTTGCCCTCTATCTCCCACCGAAATGTGGAGAATCAAAAGGCTAACAGCCTATCCCACCCATTTGGCTATCACCAATGTGGAGCTGAATATTCTTTCTGGATTTGTCGTGGATGAATAGGTCTCGCGATCAGTAAAGAGAGGGGGGTGCGCCTTTTGCGACTTTAAAAGATTGTTGGATACTCGTACCTACCCGAATCCTAATCCGTTTCGTTCGTGATTTCGCCCGTCAAAAGTTCAGGACACGTTCCCATGTTTTTTAGCCGCAAAACAATGTTGGCTTTACGGAAGAAGCTTTTTTCACGCAGGACCTTTCAGAGTAGACTTCGCGAAATCCTGGCGAGGAATCGCTTTCGGCCGTACTTCGAGTCGCTTGAAGAACGGAGAGTATTGGCAAATTATGTGGTCTCCAACACTGGCGATGCTGGGGCTGGTTCGCTGCGGCAGGCGATCGTTGATGCAAATACCTCGGGCGGGGCGGATACAATTCAATTCAACATCGGCGGCGGCGGGGTGCAAACGATTTCTCCGCTCAGCCCGTTGCCATTCTTGTCCGATCTCGTAACGATCGATGGCTACTCACAACCGGGATCGAGCGCCAACAATCTGAGCATTGGTGATAATGCGGCTATTCAAATTCAAATCGATGGCTCACTCGCGGGTGCATCCATCGTTGGTTTGGGGTTCGCGCCTGGCGCATCCGGAGGTTCATCGATTCGAGGACTGGCGATCAACCGTTTTTCTGCCTACCAAATCTCGGTAGCAGCAGACAACATCATCATTGCCGGGAACTTTATCGGCACGAACGCTTCGGGTACGGCGGTGCTCAGTGGCGGACAGGGGATTCGAGTTGGCGGCAGTGGTTCAGTTATCGGGGGGGCTGCAGTAGCCGACCGCAACTTAGTTTCGATGGGGGGTGGGTCGAATGACGGAGTAGTACTAGGTTCCGATACCAACACCACCGTTCGCAACAATTACATCGGTACAACTGCTTCGGGAACCTCGAGCCTTGGTAACCGAGCCGGTGTCTCTCTGGCCTCCTCGAGCTTGTCCGTCATTCGTGAAAACGTGATCGCAGGCGGAACCGAGGCAGGGATATATATCGATAACAATTCGACTTCTTTGATCCTCGGCAACTTGATTGGTACTGACGCGAATGGCACATCGGCATTGCCGAACGATTACGGAGTTGAGGTAATCTTGGGCTCGGCCGCTGCAGTCGGCGATGGCACGATAGCTGGTAGAAACATTGTTTCTGGAAATACGAACGATGGCGTTTATACATCGGGAAATGGCACCACAATTCGCGGTAACTACATCGGCACCAAGGCCGATGGTCTGTCGACGCTCGGCAACGGCCGATTCGGTGTTAATTTGTCCTCTGTCGGTTCAACTTTGGGCGGACTAACGGGCACGCCGGGTGTTCCAGCACCCGGCACGGGAAACGGCAATGTCATTAGCGGCAATGGCTTTGACGGCGTGTTCGCAGGTGCGAACAACACGATTCTTGGCAACATCATTGGACTAGATAAAAACGGTGATGCGATCCTTGCGAACGCCCGTTATGGCATCTTGTTGACTGGCCCGAGCAACAACATCGGAAATGCGGATGTTCGAGGCCGCAACATTATCGCGGGCAATAATCAAGAAGGGATCTTTTTGACCAACTCGAGTTGCGATTTGAACGTCATTCGCAACAACTACATCGGTACTGACATTGGCGGGACGCTCGATCGAGGCAACGTTGGCGATGGCATTTTTATTGCCACCGGTGCTGACACGAACAGCATTGTCGAAAACGTAGTTTCTGGGAATAACGCCACAGGCATCTTAGTAGAAGGCAATTCGAACAAAATCCAGAACAACAAGATCGGCACGAATGCGGCTGGTAATGCGGATCTCGGCAATACGCTTTCCGGGGTTTGGATTTACGCCGGATCCGGAAATTTTGTTGGAGTCGACGGTGACAACAGCGGCGACTCCAGCGAATCGAACTTGATTTCCGGAAACGATTCCTTCGGAGTCTACTTTCAAGGCGATTCCAACAACAACATCGTGGCCGGTAACTTTATCGGAACCAATGCAACGGGAACTGCCGCGATCGGCAATTCATCTGGCGGCATTATTTTCTTGAATGACCTTTTGGGGGATAACAACCGCATTGGTACCAATGCGGATGGAACCAGCGACTTGCTTGAGCGAAACATCATATCGGGCAACTTGAACTACGGCATCGTCGACTTTGGCGTTGGAACAACCATCGCTGGCAACTATGTTGGCACGAAAGCGGATGGCCTTTCAGCACTCGCCAACGCGCAAGGCGGCGTGTCACTTGGAAGCTCCGGAGCAACCGTGGGTGGCACTGCGACGGCCGCCCGCAACGTCATTAGCGGCAATGACGGCTTCGGCGTCTCGATCTCCACATCTTTCGGTACTGGGAACACGGTTCTGGGCAACTACATCGGCGTTGATGCCAACGGAACTGCGGCCGTTGCGAACACTTCGAGCGGCGTGCAAATCAACGGCGGTGCGACCAACAATACGATTGGTGGCTCAACTGCGGCATCGCGAAACGTCATTAGTGGCAACACGTTGGATGGAATTAGCGTTGAAGGTGCAGGCACTACCAACAACACCATCGCCGGTAACTACATCGGCGTCGACGTGACTGGTAACACGAAGCGTGCCAACGGAGGCAGTGGCGTGATCCTTGTCACCTCAGGTGTGACGAGCAACATCATCGGTGGACTGACGGGCACAGTTGGAAACCCACAGCCCGGCGCTGGTCCAGGCAATGTCATTAGCGGGAACAGCGGCTATCAGATATTCCTCGCCGCTCACGGTCAGACGGTACAGGGTAACATGATCGGCCTCGGCGCCGACGGGAGCACCGTCATCGATGTTGCGACTGCCGGCATCGGTGACGGAAGCGTCAATAACAGCCTAATCGGCGGCCTGGACGTTCGGGCGCGAAACGTCATCTCCGGTTTGGCGGTGAGCCTTAACTTGAGCAGCGGTTCCGGTACTCGCATTTTGAACAACTACATCGGCACCGATGTAACCGGGAGCCAAGGAAGGGGCAGTGGTCCTTCGTACTTGTATGGTGCTTCCAATTTAACCATTGGAGCCGCTGGGGCAGGCAACGTGTGGTCCGCTTCTTCGTCTTACCCCATCAGCGGCTTTGGCAGTGACTGGACCATCCAAGGCAACCGATTCGGAACTACTGCGGACGGGAGCGCGCCGCTTCTGAATACGTATTTTTGGAACTTGTATTCGTTAACAAACTTCGTTCTTGGTGGCACCGGGGTGGGCGAGGGAAACCAGATTGCCGACCAGATCAACATCGCGGACTCGACTGGCGGTACGGTCCAAGGGAACTCGTTCGGACTGAATGCGGCGGGGACAGCCGTGCTGGCCGGATCGGCTGCGGAGCTGAGCCTGTACCGTTCGTCTGGTTTCATCGTTGGCGGCTCAGCAGCCTCGGCTAGAAACGTATTCGCCAGCGTCGGATTCAGCGGAGTTGACATCAATGGTTTCGGTGCAGACGGAAACATCATCCGCGGGAACTACTTTGGTACGAACGCTGCCGGCACGAGCACACTGGGTTCGTTTCAGTCTTCGATCTATGTTTCCGGATCGGCTGCAAACAATACTATTGATGGGAATGTCATCGCTAGTGGTAGCACTGCAGGTGTTTACATCGATGGAGGCAACTCCTCACGCATCAACGATATCCCGAACTTTGCTGCGGCTTGGTTCAAAGCTGACGGGAGTCTAGCGAACAGCGCAGGCTATTCTCAAGGGGGCACATCTGTTGGCCCAATTGCCTTCGGACCTGGCGTTGCGGGCGGACAAGCGTTCCAATTCAACCGATCGACTCCAGGCTATGTCAAGAGCGAGCACATCGCCAGCTACACACTCGATGGCAATAACGTATCGGTCGAAAGTTGGATCAACCCAGCAACACTTCCATCAGTTGGACAGGAATACTACATCGGCAGCAACGGTGACGCGAGCAACCCGAACTATGCCGCGCTCCTCATCAACACCGGCGGCAGTACGCAACTAGCATTTCGTTACCGCACTAGTACTGGCTCGCAGACCGCCACCAGTCCCGCGGTTAGCTTCGGGACAGGTAGCTTTCATCACATTGCAGTGACCGCAAACGGAACGAACGTCAAGTTCTATGTCGACGGTTCATTGTTCAGTACCGTAGCTGTAGTCGGATCGCCGCAGACATTCAACAACTTCGTTGCTGGCGACCCGAGTATCACCCTATATATCGGCGGTAGTATCGGCGCGACGAACCGCACTTTCGATGGCAAGATCGACGAACTGGCCGTCTACAACCGCGCGCTCACGGCAGCCGAAGTCAGTCGCATCTTCTCAATTGGTGGCGCAGACAAAGGAGGCAATTGGACTCGCAATACGATTGTCACTGGCAACATCATCGGCCTGCTAGCCGATGGCACTACCGCCGGAGCGATCAGTGGCGACGGCATTAAGATTGACAATAGCGAATCGAATACGATTGGTGGCACGACGGCAGCGGCTCGCAACATTATCAGCAATGCCGGCAGTAATGGCGTGAATTTGTCGAGTACTTATGCGCGTTTCAACCTGATCGCCGGTAACTACATCGGAACAGACCTGTCCGGGTTGGTCGCACGCGGAAATACCTATGGAGTGTCGATCGCATCGGGCGCGACCAACAATACGATCGGCGGCACAGTCCTTGGCTCGCGAAATGTGATCTCCGGCAACATCGCTTCAGCGGTTGTCATTTCTGGCACTACAACAATAGGCAATGTACTGCTAGGAAATTACGTCGGATTGGGGGCCGACGGCAGTACGTCGCTGGGCAACGAAGGCTTTAGTGTATTTGTCAACGGCGCGCCCAACAACACGATCGGTGGCTTGGCTCCCGGTGAAGGGAATGTTATTTCCGCCACAACCAACCTCGTCGTTAGTACCGGCGCTGGGATCGTGCTCTACCCCGGAGCCGATAATACTCGGATCCTAGGTAACCGCATTGGTACCGACGCAACCGGCAATCTAGCTCGTCCAAACCACTATGGCATTGTCATTCTCTCCGGAGTTTCGGCGACTGAGATACGCGGCAATCAGATCTCTGCCAACGAAATCGGTGGCGTCGATCTACAGGCCCCGAACTCGGTGATTGCAGGCAATTTGTTCGGGACCAATGCGACCGGTACAGCGTCGCTCGGCAATGGGCAATTTGGACTCCTGGTTAATGCGATCAACGTACGCATCGGCGGTATCGTTGCGGCAGACCGAAACATCATCTCTGGCCACAGCCAAGGTGGTATCGAGATTGTAAACACCTCGACCGGAGTTTTGGTTCAAGGCAATTACATTGGCACGAACGTGACCGGCACTGCGGCGATCGCGAATGGCACAGGAGTTGGCATCGACTCTGGCGCGCAGGGCAATACCGTTGGAGGACCGACATCTTCCTATGGGAACGTCATCAGCGGAAATCTATATGGTGTCAGCATTGCCAATTCCGACGGCAACACCATCGCGGCAAACATCATTGGCCTCGATAAAGACGGACTCGGTAGTCTACCCAACACAATCGACGGAATTGCCCTTGGGAGCACATCGAACAACACGACCATCGGAGGCATCAGCCCGTCGATGGACTCAGCCAACTTCATCAGCAGCAATGGCCGTTACGGTATCGCGATCACTACTTCGGCGGGAACAACCGGCAACAACGTCATCGGAAACGTCATCGGATTGAACAAAGGAGATCAGCCACGCAGCAATGGACTTGCTGGCATTATCATCAATGGTTCGAGCGATATCACCATCGGCGGTACCGTTGCAGGGTCCAAGAACGTCATCAGCGGCAACGACACCAATGCCGATGGTATTTGGCTCAATGCAGCATCGAACAACACGATCCAAGGCAACTACATCGGTACCGACTCCACAGGCCAATTCGACCTCGGAAACGCGGTCGGTATCGTGATTGCTGCAGGTTCAATCAACAATACCATCGGTGGTGCGACGACGTCTGCTCGCAACCTCATTTCCGGCAACGATCTCGCAGGGGTGGAAATCTACGATGCAAGTACCAGCAACAACACTATCGCTGGGAATTACATCGGAACGGATAAGACCGGCATGGCGTCGATTGCGAACGGTTTAGGGGTAAGGATCGAATTTGGTGCAACCAACAACACCATCGGTGGAGTCACGAATGCGACCCGAAACGTGATTAGCGGGAACACCAACCAGGGCATCATTCTAAAGAGTGGACCGGGCAACCGTGTCATCGGCAATTATATTGGCACCAACGCAGTCGGTTTCGCCGCTCTCGCTAACTCCACTGGCGTCGATATTGGCGGCGCCTCGAATATTGTGGGCACAGACGGAGACGGTGTAAACGACGCTGCTGAGCGAAACGTCATCAGCGGTAATACGCAGTATGGCGTGGATATGAATGGCGCTACCAACAACAAGATCGCCGGCAACTACATCGGCACGAACGCCGCTGGGACGACCCTCATTCCCAACGCATTCTCGGACGTGGCGACCTTCTTCTCAACCGGCAATATCATTGGTACTGACGGCTCCAACGACCCCTTTAACGCGAACGAGCGGAATGTCATCGGCGGTAATGTCATCCTGCAGAACGCCAATGGTTTCGCGGGAAACTACGTTGGTATAAACGCGACGGGAACGGCGGCTCTGTCTGCAAACCCTAAGCTTGGCGTCCAGGTTTCTGGAACCACCGGCAGTCGAGTCGGCACCAATGGAGATGGCATCGCCGATGTCGAGGAGCGGAATGTCATCAGCGGGATTAACGGCCCCGCGATCCTAGTGAGCCAAATCGGCGCCATCATCGCTGGCAACTATATCGGGACCGATCCAGCCGGTTTCTTTGCAATCCCCAACCAGCGTGGCGTCGATCTGGGCAGTTCGGTTACCGGTGTTCGGATCGGCACAAACGCCGACGGCGTAAACGACGCGGCGGAGCGAAACATCATCAGCGGCAACACCGGCGACGGTGTATTACTGAGCGGTATCGGAACGACCGGAAACACCATCGTTGGGAACTACATCGGCACGAACGCCACCGGTACGGGAGCGATCGGGAACAATGTTGGTGTGACCATTCGTACTGGTGCAACTGGTAACCGCGTCGGCGGATCGACAACGGGTGAACGGAATGTAATCAGCGGCAACATCGTAGGGGTCACCCTTACTGACAGTGGTACCAACGGAAATCGTGTTTCGGGAAACTATATCGGCACCGATTGGACTGGCTCGCTGGCACTTGCCAATGGCAGTTTCGGCGTACTGCTCTATTCGGGTGCTTCGTCGAACATCATCGGCACTAATGGCGACGGCACAAATGATGTCACCGAAGGAAACGTCATCTCCGGAAATGCTTACGGCGTCTTCATTCAAACCAATGCGAACACCAATGTCATCGCCGGAAACTTCATCGGTACGAACGCGGCTGGCACAGGCGTAATACGCAACGTGATCGAAGGTGTTCGCATCTTCGACAACTCGATCACTGGCACGCGAATCGGCACGAACGCAGATGGCGTCTCTGACGTCTTCGAGCGAAACGTGATATCAGGCAATACCAACACAGGCATCAACGTTGGCAGTGGAGTCGGAACAGTTATCGGCGGAAACTACATCGGCACTGACGTAACCGGTTCGCTTGCCTTGGGTAACAACACAGGCATACTGCTCGCCGCCGCCGCGATCAACAACACAGTCGGCGGTACAAGCGTTGCGAGCCGAAACGTCATCAGTGGCAATACGCAGAATGGCGTGCAGATTGACGGCGTGGGCACCTCAAACAACTTCGTCCTGGGCAACTATATCGGGATAAACGCTTCGGGCAACGGAACTCTTGCGAATGCAACAGGGATTGCGGTCCTGAGTGGAGCATCAGGAAACACCATCGGAACTTCCGAATTCGGTCAGCGGATTATTGCGACCGATACCGCCAGTACCCCATCTGGATTCACTGCATCTTTTGGAATTCGAGTCGCTTCCAACGGAGATATCTATGCGGCTATCTCGGAAGGTTTAGCAGGTGGTGGGATTTATCGATATGACCCGGGTTCAGGTACGAGAACCCTCGTATCTGCAGGCAGACTCACGGTTGGGCCACTCGATCAACCAATTGATCTCGCCTTCGAGTCGCCCACCAGTCTCGTGGTGACTAGCATTAGCACCGGTTCGATCACCAAAGCACTGGTTCGTGTCAATACGACAACCGGTGCACAGACGCTCGTATCCGATCTTACGAACCCCGCGCAAGGTCCGGTTCTCACATATGCAAGCGGTGTTGTCGTGGAAGCGTCGGGCAATTTCATCGTGGCCAATTCCACCACCAATGGCCTATACCGTATCGACCGCATCACCGGCAATCGCACCCTGATTAGTAGCGGTGGTTTACTTGTAAGCCCCTACGGGCTGGCTCTCGAAGCGAATGGCCAATTGATAACGACTAACGCAGGCGGGAACTCGCTCGTCCGTGTCAACCCAACCACTGGCGCACAATCGGTCGTCGCCGGAGGGTTTGACTATCTGCTATTCGTTGCGGTCGCAGCCGATGGATCGATCTACGTCACCGATGGTGCTACCACCCCAAGTATCAGCACGCCTTCGAGAGTTTATCGTGTCGATCCAATCTCAGGTACGAAAACCATAGTTGCAACCGCTTTGACTGGCGATTCTTACTATAACGGAATTGCGATCGATCCCAATGGTTCATTGGTCGTTAACGATATCCCAGATCCGCTACATACCATTTCAAATATCGTTCGCCTCACCCAGGGCGGGGCTCGCAACGTGTTCGGCGGGAATTCGGTGAACGGCATTTTGATCGACGGAGCAAATAGCAATTCCGTCCTTCAAAACGACATCGGTCTCAATGGCGTCGGTATCGCAGCTCCCAATGCCTTCGGAGTCCGCGTCACCAACAATGCGACATCCAATGTCTTTAGCGGCAATAATGTTCGCTTTTCGACCAGCGACAATATCTTCATCGAATCTGCTGGTAACGTGCTTAGCCGCAATGTTACCGCTGAGATGGGTGGCTTGCCGATCCGACTCAATCCATCCAGCCTAAGTCCCGGCTTGGTGACTATCACGCAAGTTGTCAGCGGCGCAAACCCATTGGTATTGGGTGAAGTGCAAGCCAGACAGAACACCACGTACACCGTGGAACTCTTTACCAGCACCACGCTTGGTCAAGCGAGTCGCTACGTGACTTCGACACCCGTGACCACGGATGCGTCCGGTTTCGCGACGTTTTCGATCTCTTCACCCGCCGGTCAAATGAACGGATTTGTCCATGCAACACTAACTGGTCTTGGCACCAGCGGAGCAATCAGCACTTCGCAACTGTCCAACGGCATCCTTGCAACTCCGGCCATCATCCTTGGACTGCGCAGTCAAAGTCCCGAAGGAACCCCGATCACGCTGACCGCTTTTGCTTCGAGCAACCCAGTCACGGGTTACTTGTGGGAAGTCAAAAAGGATGGCCTAGCCTATGCGTTCGAGTTGCGAACCGATGGTACGCAGAGCGATGGTGGTATTCAATTCACGCCAGATGACGAGGGGGTGTTTACCGTCTCATTGCGAGTCACTCTGGCCGACGGTACTCAATCGCAGCTCGGTCCTTTCGCGATCAACGTCTACAACGTGGCACCGACGCCGAGCTTTAGTTACGCACCAAGCGTCATCAGTGCGGGTACGGTCGTCACGCTGACCAGCAACAACAGTGATCCCGGTCAACTGGATGTACTGAAAAACTCTTGGGAGGTCCGAAGCGGGTCACCGACCGGCCCGATTGTCTACTCGGCTCCTTTGTCGATTGCGACATCCACGAGTTTCACACCTGCGGCTGGTGGTTTCTTTTACGCAACGATGACTGTGGATGATGGCGACGGCGGAGTGCGAACGCTGACTCGAGAAATCGCCGTCAATGGCTTGCCCGCCTCGACAACAATCGTTGTTCCGGACACTTCGGTTCGAGAAGGGCAAGCCGTTCGAGCTCGAGCCCCTGAAGCCGAACTCAATCGCACGGAACAACTGACTTTCGTTTGGACTATCATCAAAACGCCTGCGGTTGGTCCCAGTGTCGACTACATATTAACTGCGCCATCACTGGTCACCGAGCCATCGCGTGGCGTATTGGAGTTTGTGCCCAATGACGATGGTGTCTATACGATCGGTTTGACGATCAGCGCAGGAGCGAGCAGTGTCTTTGCAGCACCTCAACAGGTAGTCGTTGCAAACGTTTCTCCGCGAATCCAAATCACCGGAGCGCCGAACTCGCCTGCGGTGGGCACTCCAATCAATTTGGGCTCGTCGATCACCGACCCGGGAATTGCCGATACACACACGGTGACTTGGTCGGTGATGCGCGACAACCAACCCTTTGGTACGACGACAGTTGGCAGCTCCTTCTCATTCACACCCAACGTTGCCGGTGTTTATTCGGTGACGGCCACAGCCACGGATGATGATGGCGGAGTTGGCACAACCCGCCGCGCATTCAACCTCAGCGTCGCTAAGACCCCCGCAACACCGCTAACTCCGACAACACCCGCAGTGCCACCAGTACCTCCGACGCCTAGAGTTCCCGACGTGCCACTGGTATTGCCAGGCTATGTCGCGGTCACCATCTTACCGCCTAACGGCCCTTATTATGAAAACACTTCCTACACCTTCGGGGCCACTGTTCCAGCCGGTGTTGTGAGTTACATTTGGCGAGCGCGAAGTGCCGCTGGTTTACTCGTCTCGGGCATCAATCCTACTTTTAGCTTTACACCGCAACAAGGCGGCGATCACCTCGTCGAGCTATCGGTCACTTTGAGTGATGGACGCGTTGGGACTGCCTTCTTCTCTCCGATGAGCGTTCTAGGAGCCGCGCCCGTGGTTTCACCGATCGGGGTGGTCGATCCGACGACTAGCCTGATTTATGTTAGCACGCCGACCATTTATGAAGGCACGCCGGTGACAGTCCGAGCCCTCGCAATCGATTCACGTGAAGTGGTTGGTTTGAACTATCAATGGGAGCTGAAGAAACCAGGGGAAACCTCCTTTACCATCATCAGCGGAGTCGATGGCGCTCCAGCCGATTTCCGGTTCCTGCCGACCGATAACGGGCAGTATGTGGTGCGTGTAAGTGTCTCCGACTCTCAAGGCTTGACCACGCAGCAGAGTCTGACCGTTTCGATAACGAATGCCGATCCGTTAGTGAGACTGGAATCGATCTTCAACACCGCAGCCAATGTTCGCTTCCGGGCGATTGCGTCGGATCCCGGGATAGATGACACGCCGGATCTCAGATATGCATGGAGTATCAACGGCGGCGCTTTTTCAACTCCTTCGACCGTGAATGAGTTTGAACCCAGCCTAAGCGGGCTAACGCAATTGAGCGTGCGCGTGACCGATGGCGACGGTGGCGTTGCTACTCGCAGTTTCTTCGTTTTACAAGGAACGAACAACGCTGATACGTTTACGATCACCGCCAGCAACACAACCGGTGCAGGCATCGATGACCAGATTCTTTATCTGGCCCTCGATGGTAATGACGACATTACGATAGACGCGTCGGTTACCAAGAAAGTTGTGGTTCTAGGCGGTAAAGGCGATGACATCATCAATGCGTCCGCCGCAACGGTCGCGGTCCTTCTCGATGGCGGCGATGACAACGATACGCTCACCGGCGGTTCAACCGATGATGTGCTAATCGCTGGTCCGGGCATAAACGCTCTCAGGGGAGGAAATGGTAATAACCGCTTTGTCGGTGGCGGCAGCGACACGATGATCGGCGGTGTGAATTCTGATTATTACGAGGTGCACTTCAGCACCGTGGTACTCGAGGACCTCGGGGGTATCGACACAATCGATTTGGCAGGTGCCCAAGCGGGTGTACAACTCAATTTGAGCAACAACACGGGTGCAGCTCAGACAGTATTCACTGGCAGCACCTTGGCACTGAACGGTTTGTTTGAAAAGCTGATCGGCAGCCCGTATGGCGATGATTTGACAACGAACACTGCGGGAACCGAAATCGACGGCGGTCAGGGAAACGATCGCCTGGTAAGTGGTGCATCTGGGACCAAGCTAAGCGGCGGTGATGGTAACGATACGTTCTTTTTAGACAATGCGGCCGGTTCCTTCGACGGCGGTACAGGAAACGACTCTGTCAGTGGGACTTTGCTAAACGCGTCGCCAACGAGCATTGCGACCGGTGCGGGCGACGATGTTGTTAACGTTCAGGGTGCTACCACCGGGGCACTATCCAATGTTTCCATTTCGCTAGGTGGAGGCCTGAACAGCCTGACGGCCAGTCGCGTCTCTGGAAAGATCTATGGAAACAACGGAGCTAGCGGTGCCATCGATGTTTTTGGTTCCGCCTCGCCAGCGACTTCCATTGTCACGGTTAGCAATTCGAATGACATCGACATCTTTGGTTCGGCAAGTCTTGGGAGTTCGATCACCGTTACAAGCGGTGTCAATATCGACATTTTTGGCAGTGGTGCACTGTCGCTAACTGGAGTAACTGGCGGTAGGATTACAAGCTCTATCTTTGGCAGTGCATCGACGGCACCGATGGTGGCCACGGTTAGCAGTTCGACCTACATCGACATTTTTGGATCGGCATCGCCCACCGGGCCGGGGCTGACCGCAACGGTCTCCGGCGGTTCCAGCAACATCGATATCTTTGGCTCGGCGTCTCCGGGAGTTTCAACCGTCACGGTAACTGGCGGTTCGAGCAATATTGATATCTTTGGTTCGGCGTCACCGACCGGCAGCGCGCTGAACGCTACTGTCAGCAGTTCGAGTAGCATAGATATTTTTGGTTCCGCCTCGACCTCACTTTCTACGGTTACGGTAAACGGTGGTTCCAACAACATTGATATCTTTGGTTCGGCGTCGACCGGAACGATGACCGTCACAGTAGCCGGTTCCAATGACATCGGAATTTTTGGCTCGGCATCGCCGACTGCGGGCGGCCTCAATGCGACGATCAGCGGGTCAACAAATGTCGATATCTTCGGGTCCGCTTCGACGGGTGTTTCGACGATCGTTGTAGACGGCGGCTCAAGCAACATTGATATCTTCGGATCGGCCTCGCCCACGGGCAGCAATCTGAATGCGACGATCAGCAATTCGAGCATCGTCGATATTTTTGGCTCGGCGTCCACTGGAGTGACGATGGTCACAGTGAACGGCGGCTCGAGCGACATCGACATTTTTGGATCGGCGTCGCCCAGCGGCAGCGGTTTGACAGCTACCATCAGCAATTCGAGCAACGTTGATATCTTTGGTTCAGCATCCACGACGGGAGCAACAACTGTCACGGTGAGTGGCGGCTCAACCGACATCGACATCTTTGGCTCGGCCTCGCCCATTAGCGGTAATCTCAATGCCACGATCAGCGGTTCGAGCATTGTCGATATCTTTGGCTCGGCGTCGACAACTGGGGTAACAACGGTCACGGTGAGTGGTGGTTCAACCGATATTGACATCTTTGGCTCGGCTTCGCCAGCCAGTGGGAGTCTGACGGCTACGATCAGCAACTCGAGCAATGTCGACATCTTTGGCTCGGCATCGCCGACCGGAGGCGACCTGACAGCCACGATCAGCAGTTCGAGCAACGTCGACATCTTCGGTTCGGCCTCAACAAATGGAGTAACCACGGTCACGGTGAACGACGGCTCAAGTTACATCGATATTTTTGGCTCGGCGTCGACGACAGGCAGTAGTCTCAGTGCCACGATCAGCGGTTCGAACAATGTCGACATCTTTGGCTCGGCGTCGACAACGGGAGTAACGACGGTCACGGTCAACGGTGGCTCGCATGACATCGACATCTTTGGCTCGGCGTCGCCGAACGGCAGTAGTCTCAATGCCACGATCAGCGGTTCGAACAATGTGGATATTTTCGGTTCGGCTTCGATATCTGGAGTAACGACAGTCACCGTCAACGGTGGCTCAAACAACATCGATATCTTTGGCTCGGCATCTCCAACCGGCAGCGGCCTGACAGCCACGATTAGTGGTTCGACCAATGTCGATATCTTTGGGTCAGCTTCGACAACCGGAGCAACCTCTGTCACCGTCAACGGCGGCTCAAACAACATCGACATCTTTGGCTCGGCGTCGCCCCTTGGTAGCAGCTTGACAGCTACGATCAGCGGTTCGACCAATGTCGACATCTTTGGCTCAGCTTCGGCGAGTGTCTCAACCGTTACGGTTTCCAACTCGAGTAACATCGATATCTTTGGTTCGGCATCACCCAACGGCAGCGGTCTCGATGTGACTATCAGCAGTTCGAGTAACGTCGACATCTTTGGCTCAGCTTCATCAACCGGTAGTGCGCTCGGTGTGACTATAAGCAATTCGAGCAACATCGACATCTTTGGTTCAGCATCGGCCACGCTAACAACTGTAATAGTCTCCAGTTCCAATGATATCGATATTTTCGGCTCGGCATCACCGACCGGTAGCAGCCTCGATGTAACAATCAGCGGGTCAAGTAACATCGACATCTTTGGTTCGGCATCGATCACCGGAGTTACAACCGTCACGGTCAATGGCGGTTCAAGCAACATCGATATCTTCGGATCGGCTTCGCCAAACGGCAGCGCCCTGAACGCAACGATCAGCAATTCGACGAACATCGACATCTTTGGATCGGCCTCGACGGGCGTGTCAAGTATCGCTGTTACCAGTTCAAACGACATTGATATCTTTGGATCGGCTTCGCCGGGAACTTTCATGGTCACTGTAGCAAGCTCGACCGACATTGACATTTTCGGATCAGCATCACCTACCGGAAGTACTTTGAACGCCACCGTTAGCAACTCAAGCAACATCGATATCTTTGGTTCGGCTAATCCCGCGGGTCCCGGGACGATCACCGTCAGCTCGAGCCAAGACATCGACATTTTCGGCAGCGCCTCGACCGGAACAACGATTGTGGTTTCTTCGTCCAGCGACATCGACATCTATGGTGGGTACGGAGACAATGTCACGCTTGACAATGCAACTCGAACACGAGTCGAAGGTGGCTTTTTCGGATCTGCCAGTGTGCAAGGTATCACCGTGACTGTCACTGGAGGCAGCACGGATATAGGCATCTTTGGCACCTCGCTGCAGGATAGCGTCACAGTGGGTCCAAGCTCCCGCGTCGGTGTTAACCTGCGAGGCGGCGCCGACACGGTTCAAGTCGACGGTGCTCAACACTTCGTCGCGCTCACCGACAGTGGTGCAGACCGAGTCACGATTCGTTCTGGTTTCGACATGCTTATTTACCTTGGGACGGAAGATGACCAGGCCGAGGTGTTAGGGGGTGATTTGATCCGGATCATCGGCGAAGCTGGCAACGATGAATTCCTATTGAGCGGCGGTAGCAGCTTGACGGTGGATGGCGGCGAGGGGAATGACCGGCTGTTCGTTACCGGTGGCAGGGCAATGACCATTCGAGGTGACGCAGGGGATGACGTGGTCGATATCTATGGCGGCATAGGCATTTCGGCTGTTGGCGGCGTCGGCAACGAACAACTCCGAATTTTCGGGTCGCTTGGCGGAGCGCTGGATGCAGGTAAAGTCTACGCGCTGCTGGATGGGCAAGATGGAAACGATGTTTTGGAAGTGCGACCGCTTTTAAGCGTTGCCGATCGCGGACCGATTCCGATCCTACCAATCCCTTCGATCGAGGTGCCGTTTCTGTTTGCACCCGCTTGGATGACATTGCCGCTTTGGATAACTGCACCAACCGTTACGACTTTTGCATCCTCCATCGCTCTCGTGGGAGGATCAGGCAGCAACTCGATTTGGCTTGAAGGAGCTCAGCGTCTCTACGGCATCGGTGGCGATGATGTGGACACGATTACGTTGCAAGCGGGTAGCAGCAGCGAAGTAGCCGGTGGCCGAGGCGCCGATATCATCACCGTTCGTGCATCCGGCTACGACAATCGAGTCTTTGGCGACCAAGACAACGACATCATCAACGCGTACGCTGGTACACGCCTTGGCATCTTTGGTGAAGAAGGTGTTGATACCATCAGCTTTGATGGCGGACAAGATGGATTTGCCCGCGGCGGTTCTGCCGATGACATCATGGAGATTCGCAATGGCAATCGAATCGTCCTGGCGGGCGAAGATGGCAACGACACCGCCACGATTCGCGGGGGAGTCAGTGGCGTTGCTGCCGGGGGGATCGGTAACGACACGCTGGAGATTGTCGGCGGCTCGCTCGGATTGCTGCTCGGGCAAAGCGGCAATGACCATTTGATTGCGTCTGGTGGTACACAGTCGATTGTTTCAGGCGGCGATGGCGACGATCAAATCGATGCCTCGAACCGCGGCGATGACCTCTACGGAGATGATGGCGATGACGTGTATCGAATTCTGATCACATCTTCCTCGGGGCAACGGATTCGCTTGCGTGAGCTGTTGTATGTGGACCCAGCCGATTTTGAGCCTCAAGCCCGCGGATCCGACACGATTGACCTCTCGGCGTTTAGCACGAGCGCCAACCTGAACCTTGAAACGCTCGGTGTATTCAATGATCTGAATGTCGGCGTTCAGTCCGTGATCGGTGCCCAGTTGCAATTGATCCTGCTGGGTTCGCTCGAGAACATCATCGGCACAAGTGCCAACGATACGCTCATCGGCAACTCCGAATCGAATCGCATTGAGGGCCGTGGCGGCAACGATATTATTTCGGGACTTGGCGGTGATGATACGCTCGAGGGTGGTACTGGCAATGATTTGATCGACGGCGGCAGCGGCGATGACTTATTCCTGTTCGCAACCGATAGTGGCATGCCACTTGGTAGCGATACAGTCTATGAAGCCAACAATGTTGGCATCGATGGACTGGATTTCAGTGGCATGCCGGTTGGCCTCGGAACCCTTGACTTGAATATCGCGTCGACGCAGAGCCTCAGCGGTGGACTTTTGAGTCTGACTCTGCGACAAAGCAATAGCAATGCGGCGGTTGCCGAAGTCGAAGAGGTCGTGGGAACGTCCTTCGATGATACGATTCTCGGGAATAGTCTCGACAATCGCATCGAGCCCAAGGGTGGAAACGACATCGTCGATGGTCGTGGTGGCAGCGACATCTACGTCTTCACCGGTCGCAATCTCGGCTCGGACCAAGTGATCGATGCGCCACCGGGCACCGGTCGCGACACGCTCGACTTTGTCGGTTTTGATGCGCCCGTTGCGATTGACCTAGCTCTCACGACACCACAATATCTCGGTGAGCTGACATTGACTCTTGGTGCTGGCGATTCGATTGAAAACGTCCTCGGCACCAGCTTTGATGACATCATCTATGGCAATTCTCGCGACAACGCTTTGTTTGGAGCGGCGGGAGTCGACCGATTGGAGGGTCGGGCTGGCAACGATCGGCTGGTCGGCGATTTGCCTGCGGTGGTTTTGCTCGATTTCGATTCAGCCTATCGCGCCGATCGCGGTGACTATAACTATTCGCAAGCCGAACGGGACGCGATTCAAACTCGATTGACCGCCGCCTACTCGGCTTTCAATTGGACGTTTACGCAATATGAATCGGTCGTACCCCCAACTGCCTTACCGGGTTCGCAAGCGGCTCGCGCTTTGACTGACGATATGGGGCGCAGCTTCGTACGTATCGCTTTCAGTGAAGGTCGTGGTGGCGGAATCAGTGGCGATGCGGGTGAAGTTGACTTCCGTAACACGCGACGTCGTCTCGTTACCGAAGTAAACATCAATCCCCTGTTGCCGACGGTCAGGCAATTGCTGACTGAGCAAGTTGGTGTCAATTACACTCCAGAGCAGTATTCCGACATGGTCGTCGCCTTCACCTCGACTGTCGCTGGCCATGAATTGGGACATACCGCTGGCTTGCGGCACGGCGACGCTTTGGGGCCAATTGGATCGGGTTACTTTGCCGAGACCGATACGACTAACGTGTACCCAGCCGACACGCGGGCCAAGTTGGCTGTAGAAACCGACTGGCACTTGCTTGCAAGTCCAGCCTCCGTTGGAACACCGCTTTCATCGGCGGCTAGGACGACATTCTTCGGTGAGCGTGAAGCGATCAAGATGGCGTTTAACGATATCGGTCGCACGCGTCGCGAGGCTGCGAACGCACCGGGATCGCATAGCTCTCGTCCAACCGCAGAGGACCTCGGTTCGCTCGCAAAACTAGTTGTACCCAATCTGGCACCGTCTACTGGTTATGTGCGCTCAGGCCAATCGTTCGATGTTTCGGCGATGGCGGTGGTCGGTGATCTTAAGCTGTTGACGAACACAGCGACGACCGAGGTCGACTACTACCGATTCGAGGGAATTGCAAACGAAGTTGTCAATATTGAATTGCTGGCTTCTAGCATTCGACCGTTGCGCGGAGAGGCATTCGACGGTGAACTGCGCATCTTCAAATCGGATGGAACAATTCTGGCATTCAATGACGACGACTTCGAAGGAACCAGGGACGCAACGCTGTTGGATGTAGTCCTGCCGCAAGATGGAACGTATTACATCTCGGTCGGACTCTCCGAACAGCCAGCCATTGCTTCCCCGGGTGGGAGGTACGAGCTGTTTGTGTCACGATTTCGGGTAGGAACAAGCGGTCCCGCAATTGGGGACACCTTTGTGGGAGGGGCTGGCAGCGATTCGCTAACAGGCAGTGCCGCAAATGATACATTCTTGGCCTCCGATGCGCAGGTGGAGGACGTCGATGCGATCGATGGTAAGGGCGGTTATGATACGCTCAATACGCTTGGATTATTCTATCGTTACACCAGCATTTCCATAGAGAATATCGTTGCGCCAGCGAACACCCCGCCGGTGGCAAGGGCTAGTAGTGTGACCACGAACGAAGACACGGCCAAGCCATTTGTTTTAGCGAACTTCGGCTTTGTCGACTTAGAAAATAACATCCCTACATCGATCACGATCAGCGGCTTGGCTCTTGCCAGCGGCGACACGTTGAAGCTAAGCGGTTCCAATGTCTCGGTCAACCAATTAATCTCTGTTGCGAACATTCCAAATCTGGTCTACACCCCTGCACTCAATTCAAACGGCAATGCGCGATCGTCATTTAGTTTCAAGGTCAACGATGCGGACTTAGGGACTGTTGCTGCAGTCATGACGATCCACGTCACAGCGGTCAACGATGCTCCTTCAGCGACATTCAATATCCCGACGACCAGCATTCTTGTTGGTACCAGCTTCTCCGTTTCGCTGACGAATCCGGTTGATCCAGATACTGCGTCCGGCTTTACCTATGCTTTCGACGTAGGTGGAGGCTATGGTGCGTTTGGGAGTGCGAATAGCGTTGGTCTCGTCCGATCGGTGGTGGGTCCGATCATCGTCAGGGCCAAGATCAACGATACCCAAGGTGGGATAACTGAGTACACGGGCACCGTCAACATTGTTTTAGCAACTGGCAGCGCGTACATTTTGAGCCTGTTCGCAAGCGGAGCGGTCACCGCTTCTGGAAACGCAAACGTCAATTTGCCTTTAGGGCTTTTCGTCGACTCGAGCTCACCAAGCGCAATCATCGCTAGCGGTAACGCTAGGATCAACGTTGGCGGAACCGTACAAGTGGTTGGCGGCACCAGCAAGAGCGGCAATGCGCAGGTAACCAAGACCGGCGTGCCCGCTTCGACCAATGACCCACTCTCTTTGCTCACATCACCCGGTATAACTGGACTGACTAACTACGGTGCGGTGAGCGTCGCGGGCAGTACGACTAGGACGTTGAGTCCCGGAATCTACACCTCGATCCAGCTTTCCGGAAACGCCAACGTTTCCATGAGTCCAGGTATGTACATCATCAAGGGAGGCGGCTTTACTGTTTCTGGTAACGCTGGTGTCAGCGGCTCCGGAGTGACGATCTTCAACGCCGGCAGCAACTACAGCGGCACCACAGACGGAGGTAATTTCGGTGGTATCGCATTGAGCGGCAATGGCAACCTCAACCTCAATCCACCGACAACCGGAGCTTATGCAGGAATTCTGATTTACCAGTCCAGGGCCAATACCCGAGCCCTTAGCATCAGCGGCAACGCCAACGTCAATGTGCACGGGACCATCTACGCCGCGAACGCCGCACTCACCATGAGCGGGAACGGTCAGCTTGACGATACCTTAATCGTTAACACACTCAACATCAGTGGCAACATCGCACTCACTCAGTTGGCAACTGGGAGTGACAGTGCTGGCGACGTAGGTGGCAATGCCAACACCCTGCTAGCGGGTGACCTGAATGTATACATCCGCAGTATGGGCGGCTTATTCAACTCTGACATGCTCGCACGCATTCGCGATGCGATCACCAGCATTGATACTCTGCTCGTACCTTACAATGTTTCGATCAACGAGGTCAGCGATCCAGCGATGGCAACAGTTATTATCAACACGAGCATGACCAGCGCTAGCGGCACTGCTGCAGATGGTGTTCTGGGCAGTTACGATCCAGGCTCAAATCCGGTTGCTATCACCTTCCTGCAAGGTTGGGATTGGTACGCAGGGGCTGATCCGGTCGCAATCGGTGCCAGTCAGTATGACTTTCAGACGTCCGTGATGCACGAACTCGGTCATGCGTTAGGACTAGGGCATTCGAGCGAAGTTTACTCCGCCATGAATGCTATGCTGTCGACTCGAACCGCCCACCGTGTGTTGACCGTCGCCGATCTCAACATACCTAGTATGCCTGAGGGAGTGGAACCGCTGACGGCTGCGGGCTTTGTGCGCGAACAAGTTCGACTGGCGCAAGTTCAACAGGTATTGCTTGGGCAGTCAAACAATTCTGAGGTCGGAGGGCTGCTGGTTCGTGACGCTGAGACGAGCATGATTGACGGCCGCTTTGGGGATCAACAAAATTCGAAACTGCCAGTTCATTCATCAGCTCGCCTCGACACACTCAGCAAGCAAATCCCAAGCCGCCAGCCGCCCCTTGGCAGCGTCCAACCAGCGATCCAACGCAAGAATGGTAACTTGGTCCGGTCGATCCATGCGGTCCGAGAAGAAAGCATTTCCGCGACGGCAGTCGACGCCGCCATGGCCGAGTTCTATGTCACAACCGACAAAGCTGAATAATTATTGGCATCGTCCAACCCATTCGTGGATAATGAGCGCATGGATGATGTAGCCTCAGGAGAGCCGCAAAATGAATGAATCCCCTAAGAAAAAGATCGATTCAGACGAAAATGGCAATGGTCTGACGAATGCGAGCAAGTCCATAGGCTGGACCGACGATACCGCCGAAAACCGTTCCGAATTTGGGCTGGCAGAAACGCAGAACGTAGGACCCACAGATCCCCAACGGACCCAGGATTTTGAACTTGACCCAGATGGTACGACAGGCTTCGGTTCGAAGCCTGTCGTTTCGAAAGGAGCCGCGCGCGTTGCCATTCCCGGCTATCGGATTCTCGGCGAACTGGGACGGGGCGCCATGGGGGTCGTCTACAAAGCCAAGCAGGAGCTAGCTGATCGGACCGTTGCTCTCAAAGTGATGTTGAATTCCGACCATGCAAGACCGGAAGAAGTTGCACGGTTTCAGGTGGAAGCCCAAGCGGCAGCTAGACTGCAACATCCGAACATCGTTCAAATTTATGAAGTTGGCCAGACAGGCGATATGCCTTACTTCACGTTGGAGTACGTGGAGGGCGGAACGCTTTCGCGCAAGATATCGAAACAAATGCTCACCGCCGACCAGGCGGCCAAGATGCTCCGAACGCTTGCGTCTGCGATTGCGTATGCCCATGGTCGCGGCGTGATTCACCGAGACTTGAAACCAGCCAATATCCTTCTGTCGCACGACGGTTCACCCAAAATCGCGGACTTTGGGCTGGCACGCCGTACCGATGATGTCAGCCATTTGACGGTCGATGGCACGATCCTTGGGACGCCCAACTACATGTCGCCCGAGCAAGCCGCCGGCGACCAGGCAGCCATTGGTCCTCTATCGGATGTTTATACCTTGGGGGCAATTTTGTACGAATTGCTCGTTGGTCGCCCACCCTTCAAAGCGGCTACTGCATGGGAGGTCATTCGACAAGTTCGAACTGCGGAGCCAACACCCCCTTCAACGTTGCAGCCTGGCGTTGCTCGGGATTTGGAAACGATCTGCCTCAAATGTTTGCAAAAAGAAACCTCTAAGAGGTATGGTTCCGCTCAATTGTTGGCAGAAGACCTCGAGCGTTATCTCAAGAACGAGCCCATATTGGCACGTCCGATTGGGAGCGTTGAACGACTCGTTCGCCTTTGTCGACGCTACCCACGCGAAGCTCGCTTGGTTGGATTGGTAGCCGCGTTGTTGCTCGTCATGTCGGTAGGAGCCTCGATTACAGCGTATCAAATCAGCCTGCAACGCGATCAAATCAAGACGCAGCGGGACACAATCGCAACCGAAAAAGGCATCTCCGATCAGAGGTTGGTCACTTATCGGGATACGGTTTCGCAACTTGCCAATCAAGCGCCGAACTTGTTGGACGATGCACCCCTGGGAGCGGGAACACGTCAGGAATTTCTTCGATTGATCGGTCAGATTTTGGACCGATCCGACGAGACGGCAGCTCTTGGCCCTTCACTGCAATGGGGACATGAAGCCGTTGCGCTACGCCAAGGTGACCTCTTGCTAACGCAGGGGGCCGAAGAATTGATGAGAAGCGACAGAGGCATCGAGGGACGCGAAAAGCTTCAAAGGGCGGCCGAGCAATTCGCCGAGGCAGTGCGGATCGCGAAAAAGATTTACGAAGACAATCCCACTGAAAAATCCAAGGCAGCGGCAAACTATGCCAGCGCAGTCTCACGGAGCGCCACCTGCGCACTCGTGAGTGGTAAACCATTTGGAGAAATCGTTCCTCTACACAAATTGGCCATCAAACTGCGTGAAGATTCGCTGGCTGCTGCTGTGGAGGGAGCCAACGTCGAAGAGATCGCCGGTCGTAAAGCGGAATTGGGCGGAGTCCTTTTTCGATATGCCGAGTTTCTGCTGAAGGAGCAAGCCCGCGATCCAGTTAAATACGCGACCAAAGCCAAGGATACGGCTATGGCCGCCGCTGACAATTTGCGCCAAGCGATTCGAGAGGCACCCGTTTCGGCCAAGAATAAGCCACGAGCGCGTCAAGATTTAGGGCTAACGCTCAAGACTCTGGCTGCTGCCGCCATCAGCCTTGGTCTCGACGACGAAGCCAAGGCCGCGTATTCCGAGAGCATTACGGTGCTGAGCGAACTGTGCGACGAATACCCGAATTATTATTCTTATCGCAGACTTCTCGTTGGTTCGGCAAACGCCTATGGCGACTATCTATATGGAAAAAATGCGGAGCCAAGTCTGATCGACCAACAATACTCGATAGCGATGGCGCAGTTGAAAAGCACGCTCGGAGCACCCGAACTTAGGGCGCTCGAACATGGCGAAAACGGGTTGGCCATGCAATACTATCGCGCTGGACTAATAGCATTGCGGTCAGGAGAGGCATCGAAAGCCAAGTCCGCTTTTGAACGCAGTGCCTTGCTGCGAGAGATTGCATGGAACGATGTATGGCAGGATGGTGGTGGCAGCTCGAGTCCAGATCTTGCGATCACTCAACGCATTGAATTGCTGCTTGCACTGGCTCGAAGCGACCGCATCGAGGATGCGTTGGTGCACGTTCGATGGTTGGAGGAACGACTGCAGGAGTTCGAAAAAGCCAGTGGCGATAAAGCAACGAAAGTTGGCGAATTCGAAACCAATCGTCTTTTCATGCTGTTAGGATCGGCCCAAGGGATCATTGCCGAGTATCTCCCTGAAAAGGACCAGCCGGCAGCGCTGGACCGCGCGGTGGCGTCGATCAAGAGAGCCATCGAAGAGGGTTTTAGCGATGTCGACTATTTGCGAAACGATCCTGATCTCGCTCCTTTGCAAAATGTCGCAGCCTTCGCAAGGTTACTTGACGAGAGCTTTAAGAAAGCTGCATCACAATCCAAAACAGCACCTTAGCCGTTTTGGCTAGGCAGAAACCGATAAAGAGCGGCACGGCAACTCCAACGGATGTTAGCCACGGATGTACACCGATCATCACGGATTAGAGAATCCAAATCCGTGTTTCATCCGTGCAATTCCGTGACGAGAAATCAATCCTGCGCCACGCGTGGACAATCTGTTTCCGACTGTAAAGGTTTTAACTACAGAGCCCAAGGTTGCCAGGAGGGCGGCGCACCTGTGTTTATCACCGTGAAACGGTTTAACAACACAGCCCAGGGTCGCCGCAAAGGCGGCGCACCCTGGGTCGAACGCCAAAAGGTGCGCGGGACCCCAACGGGGTCCGACAACATGGATGGCCATTTGCTTTCTCACAGGCCATGCTCGGCATCACGGTGGCATGTGCGCGATGCCACGATCACAAATTCGATCCCATCCCGCAGCGGGACTACTACGCTCTAGCCGGTATCTTCTTGAGCACAGAAACATGCTTCGGCACCGCGCCAACGTTTCAAATCAACGCGCCACTCCGCTCATTGAACTCTCTGAAAAATCGGGACTTCGTCGAATGCCGAATCGGCTTTCGTCTCAACGGAGATCCGAATTGGAAACGGAACTAACCAAGATCCAACGTTACGGTGCAATTCAATTTTATGGCGAGGCGATTAAAGGCAAGCTGTCCGGACAAGGATTGGATATCAACAACGATCCTAAGAAGCTGGTGATGTTCGTCGCCATCAACGCCAAGATAGGCGAATTGAAGACGGAACTCGCCGGCTACGAATCGGATGGTCGCCAAAAGCTCATGGCTGTCGGTGTTCGCGACTATCCGACCACCTTACGCGATCCGTTGCCGGAGAATCCCGAGACTCTTGAAGAAGCGTTCGCCAAATACGGTGGACGACCCAATTTATTTCGCAAAATTTCCGATTGCGCTCTTTATGTTCGTGGTGATGTCGACAAGCCCAACAAATCCGTCACGCGTGGTTTGCCAACGATGCTCGGGACCGAATGGACCTCGATCTCATCGGTGGAAAGCGGGCGGCGCGAGTTGGCCGATTGGTTGGTTTCCAAAACGAATCCACTCGCTTCTCGAAGCGTCTACCTTCCGATTCCTCGAAACGCAGTCCCAGAGTCGCTCTCGGTATTCGATTTCGCCGAACCAAATACTGTCGCCGGGAGCCGCGAAGTAACGACCGTACCGTCGCAAGCTTTGTTCTTGCTCAACAACGAATTCGTCGGCGATGCCGCGCGACGGTTTGCCGAACGTTATGGCGCAACGGACGAACTTGGCTACGAAGCTGTGCAAGATAAGATGCACATCCACGATCTCCACGCCACAATCTTACACCTACTGGGCCTCGATCACGAGCGACTTACTTTTCGTTACGCCGGTCGCGATTTCCGATTGACGGACGTGAAAGGTGTCGTTGCTCAAAAGATTATTGGATAGGCTTTGAAATTATTCGCAAGGTACTGAACTTTGTCGCCTTTTGCTCCGCAAAAGTGTGTTAACGAGGCGCACTTTCGCGGAGCGAAAGACGAAAATAATAAATTCACAGCCTAGGAGCGTAACTTCCGCTTGTAATTTCACTCGACTTAGTTTTTATTCATTCTCTTTCGCGTATAGTAAGCTGGAGTTGGAAAAACCCTGATGAAGATATTTGTTCGATCAAGACGGTGCAGATTTCGCTCGGAGATACGGTTGGCTTTGCTCGTTGGCGTTTGGGTCGTCAACGTTGCTTACGCCGGATCGCTATCCGCATACCAAGCAACCGTTGCGGAAGATTCTGTTCAACGGTTTTTGTCGCAGCATTGCCGCGATTGTCACGGAAGTTCCAAGCCCAAAGGTGATTTCCAGCACGAACTGCTTACTCAGGACTTCGCCAATGAGAACAATCGCCAACAATGGCAGTTAGTGCTGGAGCAGATCAAAAGCGGAGCAATGCCTCCAAAGGAAAAGCCTCGCCCTGAGATTTCTGAGATCCAACGCGTTGTGGATTGGATCAGCGAGCGAGTCAGCGAAGCGGAGATTAAGCAAAACGCGATGCAAGGTCGCGTTGTCCTGCGTCGACTCAGCCGATCTGAGTACGAAAATACAGTCCGAGACTTGCTGGGTGTTCACGTTGACCTGAATGACTTATTACCGCAAGAGTCTCCTTCCGAAGGCTTCGAGAACAATGCAGAGGCTCTGCACGTCTCGTCCTATTTATTAGAAAACTACTTGGAAGCTGCGGATCGCGTTTTGGATGCTGCCATCGCTAGCGGTTCGCGTCCCAACACAATCAAGAAGCGATTCGACATCAAGGATGAGAAAACGGTTAAGCCGACGGGAAGTGTCTACCGGCATGTGGACGACGGGGTTGCCATTTTCAGTTCCTGGGTTTCCGCCAATATTCAAGTAACGCTGTGGCAGTTTCAGACTCGGGGGCGCGGCAAGTATCGCTTCCGTATTTCGGGGTATGGGTTTCAATCCGACAGGCCTGTAACTTTTCACGTCATGGCGGGTCCGATGAATGCCGCTGCGCAGCAGTATTTGATTGGCTATTACTCAGTGCCACCGGGTGAACCAACTGTCGTTGAGTTCGAAGAGCAGATGGAATCGGGCCTGACCATTCGCATCATTGCCGATGGCCTTGGTTCCACTCCGCCTCAAATCGAAAAGGTCGGAGCCGAGAACCACAAGGGACCAGGCCTGCTGATTCAGTGGGTAGACATCGAAGGGCCGATACTGGACACATGGCCTCCTGAAAGCCATCGCAGGATCTTCAGTGACCTCAGTCAAGCGTCGGTTCCTGGTCCAGACAATACTAACCGCCGGGAGGTGATATCGCAGGCCCCTATGGTAGATGCAGAAAGAATTTTGCTTGGCTTTGCCCGCCGCGCGTTTCGAAGAGCGGTCAACAAACAAGACATTCAGCCGTTCTTAAATCGAGTGACCGCTAAACTGAATCAAGGCTACACATTCGAGCAGGCAATGCGCGTCGCACTCAAGGGAGTCATGGTTTCGCCTGAATTTCTCTTTTTGCGAGAGAGGCCGGGCAAGCTCGATGATTTTGCGATGGCCAGCCGGCTTTCGTACTTTCTATGGAGTTCGATGCCCGACGAAGAATTGTTAAAACTTGCAGAGCAGAACGAGTTGAACCAATCGGAACAGTTGCGACAACAAGTCGAGCGCATGCTGCACGATCCTAGAGCGGCTGCGTTTACCAAGAACTTCGCTAGCCAATGGCTGGGACTGGCAGCCATCGACGCGACGTCGCCCGATCACCAGCTTTACCCAGAGTACGACGACGTCTTAAAAGTTTCGATGGTCAAGGAAGTGCACCTTTTTTTCGATGAAGTTCTGAGAAACGATTTGAGCCTCACCAACTTCGCGGCATCCGACTTCTGTTTGCTCAACGGTCGTTTAGCAAAACATTACGGTATACCTGGTGTAGACGATGGACTGGAATTCCAAAAAGTCATGTTGCCGCCCGGTAGCCACCGCGGCGGTGTTTTGACCATGGGCGCGATCTTGAAAGTGACAGCCAACGGAACAACAACTTCGCCCATACTCCGCGGCGCTTGGGTTTTGGACCGACTTCTGGGCGAACCGCCACCCAAGCCGACGATGGATGTCGAGGCGGTGGAACCGGATATACGCGGTGCAACCACCATTCGCAGTCAGTTGGCCAAGCATCGCGATCACGCTCAGTGCGCTGGCTGTCATGCGATCATCGATCCCCCGGGCTTCGCCTTAGAAAACTTCGACGTCATTGGAGGTTGGCGCGACCGCTATCGGAGCATCGGCGCAGGTGATCCAGCCATAGTAGAGGGTCGTAAGCTGGGTTATCGATATGGTCCGGAAGTCGACGCCGCAGATACTTTGCCGGACGGCCGTCCGTTTAAGGACATCGATGACTACAAGCAGTTGTTGCTTAGCGATAAGGACCAACTGACACGGGCTTTAGCTGGTAAACTACTGAGTTATGCCACCGGTACGCCGCCCAAGCCGGGCGATCAAGCGAGCATTGAGAACCTGATTGGCAATGTTCGTCAGAAGAATTACGGATTTAGATCTCTGGTTCATGAGATTGTGCAGAGCCAGGTGTTTCAGACTAAGTGATTCAGTTTGGGAAGAGTTTTTAAATATGAGAGTTCCACGCAGGAGATTTTTACGGACGGCTGGCGTTGCCTTGGCCTTGCCCTGTCTCGAGGCATTTGCTCCAGCCCGGGCCGCAACTCGCGCTAGTGGACCGGTCCGGCGGATGGTCTGCATCTGTGCACCGCTGGGATTGTATCCCCCTCACTTTTTCCCGGAGAAGTCTGGTAAGGACTACGAGTTAACTCCTTATTTGGAGGAGCTTAGGGATTACCGAACGGATCTCACGGTCATCTCCGGGTTATCGCATACGGGCACGAATCCAGGATTTGCGCATCAGGCGACAGCTAGTTTCCTGACCGGCATGCCGGGTGCAGGTAGGCCTGGATTTCGTAACGCCATTTCGTTGGATCAATTTGCAGCGGAACACATCGGCGCTCAAACGCGGTTCCCTAGTCTGACACTTTCAGGCGAGGGGCTGGGCCTGTCGTGGACTCGTACGGGGGCCATCGTGCCAGCGGCCAATTCACCGTCACGTGTCTTCTCACAAATGTTTCTTGAAGGCCGTTCTAGCGAGGTCCAAGCCCAGATTCGTCGCCTCGCAGATGGGCAGAGTATTTTGGATGATGTGCGAGATCAAGCATCGGGACTGCGAGCTTCACTTGGTTCCAATGATCGAGAAAAACTGGACGAGTATCTCAGCAGTGTGCGAGCGCTCGAGACACGACTGCTAAGGGATGAGGTCTGGGTCCATACGCCTAAGCCCAATGTCACCGCCCAGCCACCCAAGGACATCTCCGACGCGGCGGATTTGATCGGTCGAACTCGGCTGCTCTTCGATCTTGCTCATCTTGCGTTCGAAACCGACTCGACGCGATTGATTACTATCATGCTGGCAGGATCTACATATGCTCCACCCATAAAAGGTGTTTCCTTAGGCCATCACGACTTGTCCCACCATGGTAAAGATCCCGGCAAATTGGAGCAACTCAAGATTGTCGAGCAAGAGACGATTAAGACCGTGCGTGATCTGCTATCCAAGCTGAAGGGAACGAAGGAAGAGGACTCGAATTTGCTCGATCGCACCATGGTTTTCTTAGGAAGCAATCTAGGGGATGCGAGTAGCCATTCCGTCAAAAATCTACCGGTACTCCTGTGCGGAGGTGGCTTTCGCCATGGTCAGCACCTTGCCTTTGATCCACAGAATCCTCCCCCGTTATGCAATCTCTATGTGAGCATGCTTCAGAGACTGTGCATTGACGTCGACAAGTTTAGCAACAGCACAGGAACGCTGACTGGGTTGGAAATGCTTCAATCATGAGGATTAGCGACTTTATTTACGGCTCCCATCGGTGTTGATTCGGAGGACTAAATGTTGATTCGTATTTGTTTTGGGTTGTCGATCGTGTTCGGCTTTTGGGGAACCCTGCTTTGTGCCGACGATACTTACGAAACCTATTTAAAAACATCCGAGGATTTTCGCTCGGTAAAGCAAGATAAAGATTGGGCCTTGAAGGCCTTCCCGAGTTGGCTTTACATGCCGTGGACGCACCGCTGGGAGATCGGTTACGATGACTTGTCCGGAAAGTGGAGTCGCGAACAAGGGTACAACGGAGCGTTCGTGGATCGTGGCGATGTGTCCATTGGAAAATCACCGACCGGGCGACTGGATTGGATCGAGCAACACAAGCTGCCATTCTATGTCGATCATCTTGCAGGCAAAGGTGTGCTGCACCTATGGGACGGAGATAATGTCAAACCGTATCTCGATCAAGTTCACGGAACCGAAGTTCGGGTACATCCACTGAACGCCTCAGCACGCAGTAAGCTCGAAGAGGTGATTCGCAAGAACATCGCCGCCGTCAAACAGTCACCGATGCGGGCGGCTTACGCGCTCGACGATGAGCCGTCGTGGGGACAATTCGTTCATCCGACGATGTGGCAAATCACCGACGACAAGTCAGTTTATTCGAAGTGGCTCGCCGAGATTTACGGGCAAGGTAACGTGCCGAAACGCGACCGGTGGATTAGCTACGAAGATCTTCGCCACAAGCTATCTCACTGGAGCATTGCGGAGTTCGATGCGAGTCCGTTGATGGATCAGTGGAGCTTTAACGATTCCCATTGGTGCAATTTGCTCGGTGATTTGGTCGAGTTTACAAACGGACTCGACCCAGCGACGCCTTGCGGGTTGGTCGGCGGGCAAATGCCGAGTCCGTTCGGTGGATACGATTATGCCAAGCTGATGCGTAAAGTCCAGTTCATCGAGAGTTATAACCTCGGTTCTTCTCAATCCATCATTCGATCCTTCAACCCCAACAATGCATTGCCAGCGGTAACGACACACTTTCATCAATCGGTCGACGATACGGTTTGGCAAGCTTGGTACTACACCGCACAAGGTAATCGCGGGCACATCGGCTGGGTCGAGAAATGGTTTGATGGTAAGAGTCCCGCGGCCTGGCACCAAGCGGTCGCACCATCGTTTCGTGAGGTAGGTGCGAAGATTGGGCCGCTGATGCAGGGGGCAGAATGGATTCACGATGGCGTGGCGATTTATTACAACCACGCATCGATTCAACTCGGTTGGATTCTCGACTCCGAATGCCATGGCAAGACGTGGATCAATCGCAACAACGATGAACGGCTAAGTAGTTCGGCTCTAGGGCGAAAAGCTTGGGAAAACATGCTTCACGATACAGGGATTCAGTACGACTTCATCAACTACGTCGATGTCGTTCAGCACGGCGTGCCCGAAGAGTATCGGGTGCTTATTTTACCCGCTTGTCTTTGCCTATCCGACGCGGAATCGCGTCGCATCGAAGAGTTTTGCCGACGTGGTGGAACGGTCATCGCTGACTTTCTACCCGGGGTATGGGATCAGCATGGAATGGGCCGAGTCAATGGTGGTGCGCTCGACCCTCTTTTTGGAATCCACCACGACCCACAAATGAAAGCGACCGATATCTTCGGCGATCGTCTGTGGGTAGAAGTAGATCAAGACGCGAATTATTCGTACCCAACCTATGACGCGTTTCTTACGAATCAGAACACTTGCTTGAAGCAAGACTGCGGATTCAACAAAGCCGTACGCGCCATGCCAATCGAAACAGTCGCCCAGGTCGGAGGAGGAAAGGCCGTGCTGATGAATCTCTCGCCTCAGTGGTACAACGCCTATCGAGCTCAGGGGAGCGAATCTTCCAAGAAACGAGACGTCTTCATGAAGCATGTGATGTCGGCCGATGTTAAGCCTCGCCTGCGAATCGTCGACGCCGGTGAAAAGGAGCATGGCTACGAGATCACGTACTGGAAACTGCCGGACAACCGCATTTTACTTTTCCTTTTCCTGAACCCGGAGATACGCGGAACGTCGCTAGGAGGCGGCAATTCGGTTGGTCTGAAATCGGGAATGCTTTCGATCAAGCTCCTCTTCGACCCGAGTGTTTCCGAGGTTCGAAACGAACGAACGGGGCATGCGTTAGGAAGCGGCCACACGTTCGAACTAAGTTGGAAACAGAACGAGGCAGTCGTGTTGTCCTATCGTGAGCATCCGTGAAACGCTGGCGATCGGCGCAAAGAATGCAGCGCCAGGTGTCGGATTGCCCCGCAAGGAAAAGACCATCGGTTCCAATAAAGCTCGCGAGATCGTCGTGACACCGGGAATCGTGCCGGCCCAACGCCACGCGTCCACGGTCGCATGGTGTACCGTTTCCGCATCCAAGCGAAACAATAGTGGGCGAATGGCGTTGTAAAAAATCATCACATAAGTTTTCGACGACTACGACCGGTATTTTTGCCATCGTCTGTTCAACAACCTCAGCGGTAACCGCGTCAAGGATCCGTCTTGCTTCGGCTTGGCTTCGACCGTGATGTTCACTTGATACGGTTTCCAGTCTGCGTAGGACCGGTTCCCCCAACAGCTCCTCCCCGCATTGCTTCGATGGCAAACCAAACATCAGATTCCGGCTGCTTGCGATCGACTGGTTTATGATTCGATCATATTCCAGCTTGCTGGTCTTGGTTCCATGTGGACCTAGATAGTGGTCCTTGCCGTTGATTGTGACCAACGCCAGGCCAATTGCTCGATGCTTACGATACGTCGGAAAAGACGTTACTAACTTTGGCATAATGCTACGATTCCATGAACAAAACGGTATGTGCCTTTTTGCGCCCTTTGGAAATCGCCGCACTTCTGAACGTCAGAAGGTAACTTTATCAATGATTCGGCTGGTATTTTAAAAGTGGACGATATTGGTCCCGAAATGGACCGCTTCCATCAAGTACGTATGCGTTCTGTTGCGTGAACTGCCAGCCGCTATCCCGTTGGCTATCCCATGGAAAAAACCTGCGATTTTCGCTACGTTTCATCGCAAAACCTACAATGGTGTGGCGTATTGTCGCACCATGCTTGTTTTTCTCTAGTTGCTTTCCCGGATTTTTCAACCTCTGCAAATCTGTGCACTGCCAGTGCCGTCAACTTGCTAGGAATCGACTTGCGTGTTTCGATCACAATGGCAATCTAAAGATCTTGTTGCTCGTCGATGTTTTGAAGCCAATCTTGTGCGACCACACATAGCTCTTTTTGAAGCTTGGCGTTGTACCGCCAACTCGTTTCTTCGATCGGTTCCGCTGCCACTTGATCGACTCCGACAAAAACGTTTCGGTAGCTGATCGCAAACACATCTCCGTGCGGTCCGACGTAGAAACACATCTCAGGATCGGCCATCAAGTCACTGTTTTGTTCGGAGTAGTGAGCCAGTGAGTAGATTCGACCTTTCTCTTGCCATCGAGCGATACACTCGACACAGAGCGGCATAAATCCATTGCTTGCGTCACCAATTCTTCGGCTATCTCCCGGCTCCAATAAATCTGCGATGCACTTTGAAAATATTGTTGCTGATTTCTTGTTAAGCGACTTCATCCTTCCACCCCACAACCTGACGCGTGTTGAACCAATTGGTACGCGATCATCTGTTGCAGGGGGAATTGCTACATAAAATGCAGTGCCTTCACAATCACCTTTTCATTTCGTCGAGACCCGTGGTCCCTGTAGTTTTTTCAGTGTGATCCCTGTGGTGTTACGGTGAGATCCCTGTGGCGTTTCGGTGTGATCCCTGTGACGTTTCGGCGTCCTAAACGTGGTGTGACCTGTTGGAGAGAGAAGTCAGCAAAGAACACATTTCGACCGAATTGATTCTGGGGAAAATGCATCCCCGAAATTTACGACGAGATAACATTCCAGTCGAAATCCTACTAAACTGTTTCATGAGAAGTGAAAATAGAAAAACAAGCACTTTGAGGTAGCAATGTCGGAACACGATTTGACTAATGGCGAAATCGAAACCAATCGTTTTTCAGAAGATCTCGATCGACTGCGGTGTGCAATACCGAAACCGTTCGATCCTGAGGAGTCTGAATATGGCACACTACTCATTGGAGGCGAAT
>JANMHA010000148.1:0-42617 GCA_031374925.1 Pirellula sp.
GCTCGCTCATCCAAATCAGCTTGGATTGCGTTATACTTCTCTCCGATCCATGTAACGACTTGTGCATCCGGCATGCGATCCATCTTGGCGGAAATGCACCCCAGGAATCAACCTCAATTCGGTAACTTATTGTTTAGCGACGCCTAACTGGTCGAAAGCTCTGCAGAACAGCACTGAGAACGAGGGATGGGTCTCGGATTCGCTTACACGAAACTCGAACTGGTCCCACTGGTTCAGATTGCTCTGCGTCGGTGAGATGGCATACTGGGTAGCGAACCGGTTTCTCGGCAACCAGATTCATAATAGAACTCGGTTGCCTCACATCGCGTTGGTCAATCGGTAGTCGTCGACTACCTGGCTTGAGAACTTCCCCACTTAGAACGTGGGGACAGATTGGCAATGAAGATCGGCGGGCTAAATTATTCTTCGGTTCCGTCTTTATTTCGATAGCTTTCTCCTTGAATTAAGATCGCCTCCCCGTGATGCATCAGCCGGTCGATCATGGCGCCATGAAGTTCGCTATGCCCCCGGTCGAGGGTGCCATTTTCCACGTGGACCGGCGAATTACATGGGACTGAAAATCCGTGTGTCGGCGGTGCGGTAAGGTCATCTACCTTGGCAATTACGCCACCGAGGAAAGCAAAGAGCGTTACAACCGTCTCAAGGCGGAATGGCTCGTCAATCGCCATTCTGAGAAGTTCCAGCCAAAATTAGACGCCGCGTGGAGCGTTCGACATGGTCATCCAACCGAGCTACCAGCACCACGCGGTCTTAGGGTGAGATTTTGCTAGTCAGGATTTCTCCTGATCAGACTGGAAACAACTCGGCAGAACGCATCAAAGGCGAATTAACAGCTGATCCAGCACTTGGAAATGTCCCTTGCGCGACCAGTCGTTGAATCAATTGCTTCGCAGTTCCATGTAGATGTCCATGAATTCGATTCTATCACTTCGGTACGTCAGCGGTCGTTTGGCAGTTCCAACTTGGAATGATTCCTCGATTGACTGTTATTGATCGTTTTGACTTCGTTCCGAATAATCTTGAATGGTTTGGGTTTTTGGAATTTAGAGGTGCGAACAACAACCTCCAGTTGGCTCCCCAATTACTAGACTTAATTCAGTACGATAGGCTACCGCTGACATAGAAATTTGCGCCGGGTTGATACACTGCTAAACCGCTCGATGTCCTAAAGTCAAAATGCTCACGGTATCGCAAATCAAACATGTTTTCGACACCCGTCGCGATGACAAGCCCGTTCACTTTCGGAGCCCTGAAAACACCTCGCAAATCCCAAGTTGTAAAGCCGGCTGTCGGGGTCTCTAGCAGACTTGTCGCAATGCGATCTTGATTGTCTACAATTCTCGCAGAAAGCTCAATGTTCCATTGTTTCGCAGAACTTGTGTCGTGAAGTCGAAGTCCAATGCGAGACTCTACGGGCGGCATGCTCGGTAACGGTTCTGAGTTGCTTCCCAAGATTCCACTAAATGCTCCGCGAACCTGTCCAAGTATCTTTTGGCTCGCAACAGCCGAGTTTCCATTGAATGTCGCGAATCGTCCGTTGCGAGTTCTGTCTCTACCATCGACGACACGAAGGTTGGCAAAGGGCGTCAATGGACTTTTCGGTAATAGCTCGCCGAACCACTCGCCACCAAACAGTGTGGCTAATTCCGTATTCACATACCGTAAACTCACTTGCCCAACCTCCCCAGATGGAGGCACGTAGTTCACTCTCGTGTTTTCAAAGGTAATGTAGTCGAGCCCCCAAGCATGGAAAACCCTAAATCCAGTCTTGGCCTCATCGATCGCGAACTCCGATCCTACATCGATCTGAAACAGCCTCTCTTTGGACAGACTGGGATCGCCAGTTACGTTGTTCAAGCCGTTCTGCAAAAGCAACATAAATGGCTGGGCCGCATATAGTTCTGTCAACGTCGGGGCTCGCTCCGCATAGCCAGTGCTTATCGTCGAAGTGATTGCATCACTCAAGTCGTATCGTAAGGACAGGAAAGCGCTCCCTAACCCAAATTCACGATTGAAGTCACTTGCGCCAACGATGTTCTGATAACTCGCTGGAAAAAATCCGATCCCAACGCTCGCCAATTTACTTGGGTCATCGACAATCTGACTGGCCGCATAGTCAACGCGGACTCCTGCATTCACTCCAACCCTGTCACTGATCTCTTCCTTGTAGTCAACAAACAGCCCTGGATTCGCAATAAAGGAACGAGGGATCGGTGAGTTTCGATTGGCGAATGTCAATGGTAAACCGAGCGTCGTTCCACTCGAGATTTCATTCAATTCCTGCTTGATCCATCTCAAATCATGCCCAACCGACAATCGATAGTTATCGCTTGACAAATCGCCTAACACAAACGATTGTCGATATCCCGTCGACATGGAATCGACGTCTGTCGTCCCTGAATACGCAATCTGGTCCAGCACTGGAAAAAACGGCCGCTTTCTCGCATTCTGTGCGTTCCCCTCGAAACGCGTCCGGTTGTACCAAGCATCCGTGACAACAGAATCCCAACCAGCAATATTGCGTCGAGTATGCGTTGCGTCATATCCATCGGTCACCAAGTAGTCCAAGTCGAATACATAGCCGGGAAAAACCACATCCGTCTGATCAAGCCGTAGAACGCCAAACTCAATCGAATCCTCTCGCCAATCTCTCCCCAAGGCAAGGATCATCTCTTGCGAATTGTAACTTGACGGAACCGCTAAACGGCCTCCCGCACGATAGTCATCGCCGGATCGTGACGCATAATTGAACCTAGCTCCCCAGTCCTTAGACCCAGCTTGTACCGATTGCTGAGCGAAAGACTGGTTGCCATTCACCTTGTATTCCAAGTCGCTCGCCCCATGCAACTCTGGACCGTTGAGATACCGAGGTGACCCAAGCAATTGGACATCAGTGAAAGCAAACCCAGGACCATGCAGGACAGAATACGGACCAGGGATTACATCGACACCGGAGATTTGACGGGAATCAAATTTGCTAAGAATCGTGTCCAAATCAGCTCGCGCTGGTACCCAGTGACTACCTGACGCAGCAAGCGAACCAACTCGAGACCCTCGCACCCGTGGATCGCTTACAACCGGAGTCTTGGCTTGTACCCCAACGCTTAAAGCCGAGGATGATTTCCGAAGTAGACTGCCAACATCCGTACTGGAGAGGGACAAGGACTCTCGCCCCGAAATCGCATCCTTGGTCGGAAACGTATTATTGGCGGATCCTCGACTCTGTGTTCCCCCTGTGAACCCTTGACCATTTCTAAAGGTCATCGGCATAGATTGATTTCCCCGAGTCTCTTCCGCCGCATTAATACGCGGTTCAAGAAACGGTGTTTGCTGGACCATCGACGCCAGCTGCACTTCGTCTTTTTCATTTCCCTCCTCGTCGACCTGTGCAAAAACAGAGTGCAGTGGCGTCCAACTTGCGATCGAGCTCAGTAGGATCGCAATTGCGTATTTTTTATCAACGCTTGGCGTAAATCTCACGTTTGGACCTGGGCGACGGAGCGTTCGAATCTGCAGCATCCTGATAATCGGCAAATCCGTCAAAGTTCGCCAATCGAGTTCAGGTTAACGCTAAAGTCATCGCAAACTACCAATCGATTGAGCCCAACGTTTAAGCTCCAGGTGAAACGGCTGCTCCGCACCCAACTTTTCTCGCAACTGCTCCAATAGCCGTTCTGCGATCAAGGGCTCATGTTGAGAGAATGCTATCATCGCTCGTGTACCCAAGCCCTCGACAGATTCATCACTCGCAACTTGAATGGTGTCCAACACCGCTTGGGCAACATCTCCAAAACCCAGCCTTGCTTGGCACTCCGCCGCCATTCGTACAAAATTTCTGTTCTTTGGCTGAATGGATCGCGCTCGATCAGCATAAGCATCCGCTTCGATGAGATCGACCAAATCGGAATCAGGACAATGAACTCGGCAGTATGCGTAATTCTGCAGGTATTTTCCGTTGGAGGGATAGAGGCCGGTCAACTTCTTTTTCCGCCCCATCGCAGACTCGAACAATGCTTTTCCATCCGTCCGATTCTCGGACTCCCACTCCAGCGTTCCATGATGCCATTCGACTTCTCCTAGAGAAAACACGTATTCTGGTCGCACTTGGCTATCGGAAACTTGCAAGTCGATCAACTGCTCAAACTTCGCTCGCGATTCAACAAACATCTTTCTCGATTCATCAAGCATTTGATTTCGCAAATACGCTTGCCCTAATTGGCCTTGAATGGCAGCCATCTTGAACGCATAGATGGGCAATCCGCCCGATTCCTGAAAAATTCGATCGTATAAGTTGTAACTCTGAATAAGCGTGTCGACTGCGACTTGGGCATCTGGATTGGTGTAAAGCTCAGACAACCCAAGCCCGCTCAAAGCAGTCGCCAATCCATCTGACAATCTTTGTATTTGGGGATACGATCGATATAGCCCTTCATATGCATTGCTCGCAAACACCAATCGCTTCTTTGCTTCGGCAGGTTTTGATTGATCTAACAGCAGCAAGCCGATGTCCGCTTCCGTCGCCGCAACTGATTCCGCAAAGCTTAGGCAATCAGGCCAATCCAACTGCAATTGCTGAAACGTTGCTAGTGCAAGCACGAGGTCTTCAAGAGCTTTTGAGAGTTCTCCATCGCCTCGCTCAATCGTCGCTCGAGAAATGTGCATGCTCGCCAGGGCCGACAACAACTCACGATCGCTCAGCTTTTCACGCAACATTTTTTGAATACCGCTCAGCCCTTTATCCAAGTTTCCCAACGCTTCTGCATTCTTACCCAATTTGCCCAACGCACGACTCATGCTCTCGTACGCTTGCATGCGAGCCAATTGCAACTTTGGGTCGTCTGCTGAGCCGGCACGGTCAAATGCCTCGAACGCTCCCGTAATCAGACGAATGGATTCGGCAGGACTCCCCTCAAGCGAGAGAGAGTTGGCAAAGTTCATTTGCGTTCGAGCCAGCGCCGCATGAGCTAACGTCATTTCTGAATTGGCGTTTGAAACCGCTTGAAGTATTCCAGTCCCCACTAGGAACTCTTCTTTCGATTGCTGAACACGCCCAGAGTTTGAGTCCAGATCGTACGCTAACCCCAATCTCGCGTGAGCTTTGCCTAACTCCATCTTCCAGAGAGATAGTTTCTTTGTTCTATCTGAAAAGTTTGATTTTATTCGCTCCTCAATCTCGCGAATCGAAGTTCGAAACTGTTCGTAGGCACCATCGTAGTCGCCTTGCATATGCATAATGTCCGCAACTCGAATCTTTGCACGCAATCGCTCCAGCTCTAAGTCTTCATCCTTGGTATTTCCCTGGCTGAGCTTTGAGTAGTCCTCGGCTGCCGCTAAAAGCAATTGTTTCTGCAAATCGCGAGTTGCTGGGAAATCCTTGAGTGCCTCGGTGCTGCCCATCAGCAAAGTATCGATCGCGTTGCGGGCAACTCCAATTCGATTGACGGCATCGGTCTTGTACTCCACCGCATTCCGCTTGGCGATCGATTCCTCGACCCTCGCTCGATTGATCAGCCATGCTCCTGTCGACGCAACCACGGTCGAGAAAACGATTGCAAAAGCAATCGGTATGGTCCAAGACTTATAACGACGAAGCAATCGCCCCGCTTTTTCTATAACGGGTTCTTTGTCTCCAAAGGCGAGTACACGCTCATCCGCAAGCCATCGTTCAACATCGGCACACAACTCATTGGCGGTTGCATATCTTGCTGCAATATCAAAGGCCATGGCCCGATGACAAATCACGGATAGCCCGATGGGAACAATTGGTGACAACTCTTTTGCGGTTGGAATCTTCCGGTCTCGAATCCACTCAACCACTTGGTCGAGCGATTTGGGACGTTGCGTGATGGGAGCTTGATTCGTTAACAACTCGTAGAGGATTGCCCCCAAACTGTAGACATCGGAAGCTGGGCAAAGCTGGTCCAAATGCCCCTGTAATTGTTCCGGTGGAGCGTACGCGACAGTTCCGCTAAACGTGCCGTAGAGGGTCTCTGAACTGTTCCCAGACGCTTTGACGTTAACGGGAGACTCTCTGGTTGACTCTGTCAAATCAAAATCGGAAGGCGAGGGTTCCATTATTTTTGCCAACCCCCAATCGACGACCAACGTCTCGCCATGATTTCCGAGCATGATATTTGCTGGCTTCAAATCGCGGTGCAGGATCCCACGCGAGTGCGCATACTCCATCGCATTGCAAACGTCTAGAAATCGACGAAGCAACTGCCGAAACCGCACTCCATCAAACAACTGGGAGGTCGGCCCCAGAGTTTCGTGAAACTCTTGAATGTACTTCTTTAGCTCCCGCCCGCGAATGAAACGCATCGCATAGTATGGCGAGCCCTCAGCATCCGTTCCTAGTGCATAAACCGGTACGATCCCCGGGTGTTCCAACTGACCAGTGATCTCCGCTTCGAGCATGAACTTTGTTTCGCTAACGAAATCCTGCTTTCGATCCATGCGTATTTGCTTGAGGGCAACATCTCGGTTGATCTGAGAGTCCCTCGCCACAAACACAACTCCTAAACCGCCCTTAGCGTGCTGCTTCACTATCTGAAAACGCGAGTCCTTGATTCGCAACCGTTCGATCGGGGGACGCTCCGCGCTCGACGGGCCCGCCGGACTCTGTTGCCAATTCTCTGTCGCTGATGTTCCTAGGTCCGAAAAACTACCCGTTACAGCGATGTCTTGCGTTCCTTGATCGGACGGCACAATCATCGTCGAAGCAGTATCGGATTCCAACTCCTCGAACTGGCTTTGGGTAATGAGGCCGGTCGCGACGAGATGCTCTCCTAAGCCAATCGATCTCGGACCATCTAGCCATTGCGTAATGCCAAGAGCCAACGCATCCTGGGAAAGCCATTTTTTTTCCAGAGCTAGAAGGCCAACTTGGATATGTTCACTTAGGCTTTTCATTTTTTCCACTGAATTAGGAGGATGGAGTATTTAGCAATATGCCAAACCTTGCCCCGTGGTCTCATCTTTTGACTTTGCTCCCCTCGCCTCTTTTAGGGGAGAGGGGCTGAGGCTGAGGTGTTGATCGTTTGGTATTGTTGCAATTCACTGCTTGCGCAACTTTTCATCCTGAAAGGATATCAGACAGTAGCCCGTGGTTGAGCGGAGCGACACCACCGGAAAAAGTTCGTGCAGTGCGTTCCGATCCTGAAGGGATCGAAGAATCTGTGACCCCTCCAGGGTCAATCGCGTGTCCTTTCCTTTCCCGGGGGTGCGTCGCTTCGCGACGGCCCCCGGCTACTTTCTGCAATCCCTATCGGGATAGAAGCGGAAAAATCATGGAGTGAAATGGATCCGCAAAACATCATTTCAACCCCGAACTTTTAACAGCGCAGACTGAGAGGTTTTGCTTTGTGTTTGCTTCGAGTTTTACCTATGGTCGCAAGCGCGGGGCGAATTGTGGATAATGATGAGCCCGTTGGGATGGGCTATGTAACCTACCTTCGTAACGCAGATCGCTTACGCGTCCCTCCCTGCCATTCGTCCAAAATGTCGGAAAGGTCCGCAGACATCAGTTGGTCAACATTCTTGACTTCGTCCAGTCCAAACCTAGTGCTTTCACCTTCCCCGCCGCTCACGCGATTGAGCTCATTGATCACGACCAGAACATCCAACGGGCCGAGTCGACTGTCCCCGTCTGGATCATAGAAACTCTGTAGACCACCGCTAACTCGGGTAGGCAATACACCACCCGGGAAACTGTTTGCATTGATCTGATTGATCAACTCCAACACATCTAATGGCGATGCCCCTTGATCCCCATTGACGTCGATCGGATTCACCTCGTTCTGCCAAGGAGTCGCACTGACGACCTCGATCGTTGCGTCGTCACTAACATAAGGCTGCACCCAAACGCTGTTCTCGACTCTGCCTGTTTGACTCTTCCAGTCCGACAAAGCCACCAGCGTGTCTGCTTGATCCATTAGGATTCTCAAATTCTTGCCCGAATTGAGTGCGATCACGTCCGCTCGACGAAGCGTCAGATTTTGAATACCACTCGCTCGTAAATCAACCAACTGAACACCATAAAGCTTATCCGTCGACAATACCGCGAGATCGATCGAAGAACGGTTACTGACAAGTTCGATAGGTTTCCCACTGCCACTGTAACGTACCGTGCCTGGTAAGTTCGTGGCGGGAGCTGATACCTCGAATAACTTTGCGCCGGTGTCGTTGAGTGTCGTGAACTTTGCAATTTCAGATGCCGGCGCACTCCAGAGCGCCTTAGTTCCCGAGCGTATAACCAAAAGACCATTGCTGATCGCGATCTCGTGTCCCCCCAACTCGAGCGCATTGAGGGAAACCGTTTTCGTGGCTCCGCCGACAAACGTCACTGCATGATCCTCTACCTCACCATCCGTCGCCGGGCCCGTGGTCCCTAGGCCACCCGCTGTGCTCAACCTGAAACGTGCAAAAGTAGTTCCGGCCGATGTAGTCGGGGGAATGGTAAATGCAACCGAATTTGAACCGCTAGCCATGGCGAGTTTGGTTGCGATCTGCTCACCGGCATCGGACCAATCCCCGTCCCGATTGAAATCGATCCACGCATCCAAAAAGCCAGTCGCAGACGCAATCGCGATAAAACTCGAGGTCGTTGCAGCGCTGACGCCAATCACGCTGCTTAGCGGGAACAAAATCCCATTCTCGTCATCGCCACCATTGCTATCGTCGCCGGTCGCTGTCACACTTGGCTGGCCATCGGATTCGGCATCGCTGCTTGTACCCAGGAACAATGCACTTCGCTTATGGAACGCACCGTTGTCTACCAATCGAGTTGGGTAGCTGTTGGCAAATCCCGACTGAACGCTGGTTGGGGCGTCGCCAAAATCACTGTCGGTTGCATCGACAAAGCGAATCGTCAAGGTATCGGACACTTCATTCGGTCGATTGTTGGCATCGCGGACGCGGTCGGCTGGCAATCGGACTGTGATTATCCCATCACTTACCGCGGATAGATTCAGTTGATAGCGGCCATTGCTCAAATCGCTAATGGTCGCCGTTGCGTTGGTCAGTTCCAGATCCCCTACAACGAAACCAGTCACCACACGTCCAAAGTCGATGGTAGCAGTGAAGCTGCGGTTGGGCGTAATCGACGATTCGCTTGTTGATAGCAATGGTTTATACGATGCCGCACCTGTGTTGACGGAAATCAGCAGCGGAACGGGCGACGTGTTGCCATTACCCGCCGCATCCCGGCTTACACCACCCGAGAAGCCAATAAATACCACCCCGTCGGAAATAGCAGTCACAGTGGCTGAGTAACGCCCGGTTGCCGTCTCGGTAAAGGCCGATGCCGTCCCGTTGCCAATCACCAAATCAGTGACATCAAAACCGGTAACCGCTTCGCCGAAGTTGAACACGACGGGAAACGACGGTTTGTTGGTCGGACTGGGTTCCGTTGTCGTGATTGTCGCAGCCGGCAAAATGCGATCGACGGTGCGAGTAAAGTTGGTTGATGCCAAGCTGTTGTTGTTGGCCAAATCTTTCGCTGCGGACGCAGGAATGCTTACTGTAACGACCCCATCAACGGTAGGCGAAATCGCAACCGTAAACTTACCCGCTCCCAGATCCGTCAAGTTGGCGGCCGTCGCATTGGTCAGCATCAGATCATTGAGCGCAAAGCCCGTGACGACTTCGCCGAAGTCAACGGCCAAGTCGATCGGGGAAACGTTGGTGATGGTAGGGCTAGAGGACGTGAGGGTCGGTGTCGATGCAACCGTATCAGGCAGCGGTGCCACTTCGATATCGAACTGCTTTAATGTCGACAAATCGACGCCACCATTATTCGAACCGCCGTCGTCTCGCACTTGAACAGAGACTTTGGCCATCCCGGTTCGCGTTAACGATGGGGTGAAACGCAGCGTTCCTGTGCCATCGATGGTCGGTAGAACACTGAACAAGTCAGGCTTATCGACCGAGATGACAAACCCAGCAACAACTTGAGCGTTTTCATCGGTTCCACCACCCGGCGCAAAGCCGGTCGCGAATCCAGATACGGTTTGAGCTGCCGCGCCGACAAGCACCGTTTGCTTACCACCGATGTTGATTGATGGGGCATCGTTGACGGGATTGATGGTTAATACAAACTGGTCGATCTTGCGATTCGTGCCACCGAAGTCGGTATCGCCATTATCGGTGAGAGTGACCGTGACCGTAGCGGTTCCAGCCGCATTGGCCGCTGGAGTAAATCGCAACGTGCCCGAAGCATCAATGACGGGCTGAGCGCTGAAGAGCGCCAGATTGTCCGCCACAACGAGAAATGCAGTTAGCGTTTGTTCGGATTCGTAGGATCCGCCACCGGAAGTGATGTTCGAGATGAATCCGTTGACAGTACGCGCCCCCGAATCTTCCGGCGCTGTTAAACTTCGAGAGGCAGGAAAATCAAACGTAGGTGCATCATTAACAGGCTTGATGGACACCGTGAAGACGCGACTCAGGACAGCGTCGTCGTCCGTATCAAGCAATTTGTCGGCTCCCGCATCGCGAGTGGTAACCGTAACGGCAACCAGCCCGCTCGCGTCTTTGGCTGGGGTGAATCGCAGTGAGCCTGTCGTTGCTCCGGCGACATAGTCGATTGTCGGGTTTGGAATGATCGACGCATTGCCACTGGACGCCGTGATACGCAGGGCTGGTCCACCGGTTCGGCCAAGGGCAATTCCATTGAGCGTAATCGTCTGCTGTGGCGCATCTTCGACCAGCGACTCGGGGTTGTCGATCGGATCCATCCGAGGCAGCAAGACATCGGGCCGAGTACCGAAGTTGAGATTGGCGACATTCTCGACTCCGGTCAATTGGATTCGATGGGCACCGTTGACCAGTGTGTTGCGCATGATTTTGAGCGAATCACTGAGGCTGTTGATGATCGCGATATCGGTCGTGGTCGATTTGTCAAAATCTCCAGCAGCGAAAGCCAAGCGCGGTGCGGTAGAAAACTCGGCGACACCAAAGTTCTCGGCTGGTTCGAAGCCCGAGCCTCCTTGGCTCCTGCGATTGCGAAGGACCGAAATCGTTTGCGAAAGGAGGTTCGTCACGAGGATATCTTTATCGCCGTCCCCTTCGATGTCTTGCAGTTGAACTTGGAGTGGTCCTTGGCCGGTAGCGAGTTGTTCGCTGGCGACGGTGAAGGTTCCATTGGCGCTACCGAGCAACAGTGAAGCGGTATTGGCCAAGAAGTTCGAGGTAACTAGATCCAGGAATCCATCGCCATTGAAGTCGTCGGTGGCAATACTGATCGGTCCGAAGCCAACGGTGTAGGGAACGGCAGTTTGGAAAGTTCCATCACCACGCCCTAAGAGCACTGCCACATTACCAAAGTCACCACCTGTAGGATGAGTCCCGTAGTTCGCAACGGCGATATCAACAAACGCATCGTTATTGAACAGCCCTGTAACAAGCGCAGTGGGTTTCTTACCTCCCGACGAGAACGAAGCGCCCTTTGCAAAGACCCCGCTGCCATTATTGACCAGCAGCGTCAATTGATCGGTGGACAGGTTAGCCACGATGGCATCGAAATCGGCATCGGCATCGAACTTACCCACAACGACATCCGTCGGTGTTTCGCCTACGGCCAGTGTCTGTTTGGAGGCAAAGCCAGAGCCATGGAAATCGAGCAGAATGGTTGCAGTCCCATTGAGCTGATTGGCGGAGATCATATCAACGGCAGTGCCCGAATTGAGTTTGCCGCTTGCCAGTGCAATCGGCCCGAGTCCATCGGGTGCCACAGAGACCGACACGGGGGCACCACCAAAGCCACCGGCTTTATCATTGAGCCTGATCGCAACGGAGTTCCCCGAGAAAAGGGCCACCGCCAGATCGGACCAACCATCCCCATTAAGATCATCAGCGATCACATCCTGCGGGTTAGCCAACTGAGTCGATCCGGTTGTCAGTGTATACGGCGTCGTAGCAAACTTGGTCCCCAGCGGTGAAGTTTGCACAGTCCCAGTCGCGAGCAAAGTTCGCACCGTATAAGGCCGATTGCCAAGCCCGGAAAACGAATAGCTCCCTTCGCTATCGGTCACGGCGCGCGGTTCATTGAAGTCGCGCGCTTCATTGCCATTAAGATCGAGATAAACGGTGACGCCAACGAGTGCTGCTTCACCATTTTGAACGAGCCCATCCCCATTGATGTCATTGAATAGTTTGCCAGTGAGAACTGCGTTCTCAAATTGACCACCTGTCACCGAAGGAACGAAACCGAAGTTTCGATCGGTCACGGATTTTCCTGGCTCAAGATAGACTTTCCAAGAACCGGCATTCGCCGGCGTCGATTGTTGTTTATTTTCGAAGGGTGCTATAGCGATCGAATACTCTTTAAGAGGATCGAGAGCAAGAAACCGGTATCTTCCATTCTCATCGGTGCTCGTTCGTGGTTCATTGGTATCCAATAGTCCATCCGCATCTAAGTCCAGAAACACAGTCCCCCCGGAAATGCCTGATTCACCGAAGTCCATCACTTGATTTGGAATGGAGTCTTGAAAGACAGTACCGGAAATCTCTCCAGACGCAAGCGACACTGCCAATGCAACCGATGAAACCTGGCCATCGGTTATTCGAGTTACCGTTCCGGGAGAGAGTCTACTATCCCAAACAAAAGTCCCTGGAGTAAACGACTGATTTGTATCCGGAACCGTGAATGCGACGTGGTTACCTTGCCCGCTTATGACTGCGTAGGTACCCCGATTTGCGGTAGAAGTCGATACGCCTGCCGATTTTCCGACTTCTGTGAGCTTGTTGGTAGTTGCGTCAAAAAGTAAATACACAGTCGATCCATGAACTTCTTCACCTCCCGTGTATCCGCGAACTGCCAATCGCGAGCCATCAAAACTTAAACTTGGCCGATACACGGGACAGAGATCGGATATTGGAACACCAGTCTTCGAGGTTGTATTCCTAGACAAATTTCGCAACATCAACTCCGGCCTTACAGTCGAATCACCGACGTACATATTCCCGGCATTCGAGATGAAGGCCACGACATTGCCGTTACCGCTAATACTCGCGTAATTACTTGGGCCATTCGGCTCCTGTCCTTCAGCTCCGATACTTACTCTAGAAATGGTTTGAGTAAGCCGATTCAGGACAAACGCATCCCGCGAATTATTGTTGTCGTTAGGCACCAAGTCAGTTCGAACCGATGTAAAAGCAACGAACTGAAAGTCGTCGCTAAACGAGGCGTTCAAAAATTGCGTTCCTCGAGACTCATCCCGTCGTAACCCTTCGTCTATCTGTGTTATCTGGAAAGTAGTTCTCGATTGTGTGTCGCGAACAAAAACGACTGGAAGCGTGGCAATTCCATTTTCGAAGGCATCCGAAATAGCTGCGAATGCAATCAGTCCACCGTCCCTTGACAATTCGATCGTTCCAAGAGCAGCCGTCTTGGATTGAGTCCCGCCGTTGCTAACATTGACACGAATCGTTTCTCGCGTCGATAGATTGGTAAGAAACGCATCGGTAACACCGTTTGTATCCCCATCAACTAAATTTGTTGCATTGGAAAGAAACGCAACAAAGCGTCCGTCTGAACTTATTGTTGCTCCAAAGCTATCTCCGTTCGGCTCGACACCGCGTAGCCCATTGGAAACACGAGTCATATTCGCACTGACTCGGTCGAAGACATATACGTCCAAAACGCCATTGGTGTCACCAGCAACATGCTTCGATTCTGTCGTAGCGAAAGCAAGTAGACTTCCGTTAGACGAGATATCGATTGACTCCGTAGTACTGGAAAGAGGTAGTCGATCTATGAATCTAGAAGACCGGTAGATTTGACCTTCTTTCAACTCAGGCACGATTGGGAATACGCCAGCCCTGAGCCCCTCAAGCAAAAACTCCCCGCTTTTGTCCGCCTGCGTTGAAGTTGACTTCCCTCGGCTGAGTGTCGATGGTTCGTCAATATCACGAATGCCGTTGAAATTGTAGTCGACAAACACACGTTGATTCTCAAGACCTGAGTCGCCCTCCGAGTAGATGCTGTCTCCATCCTTGTCTACAAACAAATCACCCTGAACGATTCCGCCAACAATCTCAACGGCACCGAGCTCTTGCAAGCCAAGTCTTTCTACGCCGCGCTGATCGCGGGCCACGGGCATTACTTTTGAAGCAGCAGACTGCGCAATGCTGCCGCTTGGGATCGAGTATACCACCCCCCCGTCGCTAAGTAATATCGCTTTAAGTTCGAACTCCTTCGGGAACCAGGTGTTTAAGAAAGTTGGCAATCCATTGTGTATTATGTAACCACCACTGACTGCGCCAGCCGGCATTTGAGCATGAGGCTTTGTTACGATCGAGTTTGCGACTAATACGTCCCCGCTCACAATGTTCTCGATCTGCTCGCCAAGACGCTGACCATCGTCGATAATGGTCACGTGATTTAACACGACTTCCTGCATGCTCATCTGGTCAGTCTTCTTGATAGTTTGAGCCTGCCCTGTTCGGAGATCGTACCAACCAGGTGTTTGCCCACCTACGAAAAAAATCTTTTGATTGTTGACGAAGTTGTAGTTCGATGCAGCGAACGACGAATTGGCCTGCGGCATGGGGTAAGAGAAATCAAATGAATCGGTCGTTCCAAGAACGCGATCTCTGACGACCAGTCGGGTCAACGCCTCTAATGCCCCGTACCCACGAAAATCCGTCGATGACGGAAAAATGGCGTACCGACCATCGTCACTTAGTTTAGCTGCTCCATAGTTGCCTTTATCTTCGTTCCCGTTGGTCCCAACACTCAACCTCGATGTCTTTCTTGTCGTCCGATCGAATACAAAGAGATCGGCAGTGTCATTCAAGTCCCCAGCTACTAGATTTGGCGAACTGCTCTTGAACGAGACGAACCTTCCATCTGAACTAATAAACGGTCGATAAGTCCCATCGTTCAGCGCCATTCGTGCCGCGACTGCTTCACTACCGTCCAAGCCAACCGACACACGCTCGATAGCTCCTGTCACGGTAGATTTAACGAAGACGTCAGCTTGACCGTTGAAATCGCCAGGAACTAGATTCGAAGCGGCAGAAACGAAAACGACGAACTGTGCATTGCTGTTCATTGAAAAGAGCGTTGACTGGCCATTCGCCTCTTGCCCACTTGACAGAGTGCTAATTCGAGTAATGAGACCAGTTGCTATATCTAGCGAAAAGAGATCGTTGGACCCGTTTGTGTCATTAGGCACCCAGTTTGGCGAAGTTGATTCAAAGATGATCGTAAGCCCATCTCTAGACAAGTTGTGGCCGACTATCGTCGTATTCGGAGTATTCGCAAGCACTCGCCGTAGCGATCCTTCCTGTCGGTCAAATAGGAACAAATCCGAAAGACCGTTGGTATCGTTTGGAATGAGATTTGACGCGGTGGACTGAAAGATCACCCTTCGCCCTGATTCGTCCGCGATTACAGATGATGAGTTACCATTCGCAGCTGTACCATCAAAGCCCCGACTTACCAAAGTAGTCGTATTCGTTTTCGTGTTCCACAAGTACACATCCCTGAACTCATTCTGGTCACTCGGATTCAGTCTCGCGTTACTTGCGAAAACAAGCCACTCTTCATCGTTTGAACTGCTCCATCCACCTCTCCCTGTACCCCAAAAATCATTTGGACTTGCTGTGAAGTTCTCAAAATTCTGGCTGACAAGGTCATATGTGTAGCCGTCAGTATAATTAGTCAAGTCCTGCGGAACTAATTTCGCGGAGGTAGTCAAAGCGATCACACCGTCGTCCGAGACCGACGTATAAGCCCTTGGAGCTGCTACCGTAGCTGTAGAAATCCGGTGCATTTGTCTATTCATACGATCGTAAACAAAATAGTTTGCGAACCCATCGGTGTCATCAGGCACAAGATTGGATGCGGACGAATGAAAAGTAATGAACCTACCGTTCGCGGAAATCGAGGGAATGTCGCTTGGTCCATTGGCGGGGGTTCCGTCCCAACCCTTAGTGATTAATTGGTTTGAACGTGTCATTCGATCGAAAGCATAAATGTCCGCAAATTGGTTGTTGTCATCTGCGACTAGGTCTGATGCCCAAGAAATAAAGGCAATTGATTGTCCATCCGCAGATATGGCAGGAAGACTGCTGTGACCATTGGGAGTGCGTCCGGTGATGGAAGTACTTACGCGGATGATCTCATCGGTAAGCATGTCTCGCAAGAACACATCAGGCGCCTGATTCTCATCGCCGGCGACAAAATCTCCCGATGAACTGTCAAAAGCTGCATAACGGCCATTGCTGCTAATAGCGAACCCGCCGCCGCCACCTACAGGTTCCGTGCCCAATACTCCACGACTCACCCGCACTGTTTCGTTAGAATCGACACTGTGTAGAAATATGTCTTCTATTCCGTTGTTGTCATCCGGAGTAAGATTGCTTGCATAAGATCTAAATATTATGTGCTTGCCACCATCGCTTAGATCGAATGCTAACGAACTATCATTCGCTCCGATACCGTTAGTACCAACACTCACTCGCTTGGTTAGACCTGTAAGTCGATCCCTCCAATAGAGGTCCCAAGCGTTATTCTTGTCATCGGGGTCGAGATTAGTTGCAAGTGTGCGGAAAGTAACGTATCTTCCGTTACGACTTACATCGGCGGGGCTCGCCGAGTTGTTTGCCTTTGTACCGTCTGATGCGACAGACAATAGTTCGTACTCTTTCGTCTGACGATCGTAAAGATAGGCGTCCGTTATATAGTTCACGTCGGATGGCAGGAGGGCTGACGGCGTACCAAACGAGATGTACCGACCGTCACTGCTTATAAGCCCGCCGTCAGCGATAGATGGCCCGTTCTCAAGAGGTGGACGATATTTGGATACTGCAGATCCTGGTCCGACGCCTAACACTTGATTCTCTGAGAACGTTGAGTTGGTAATCTGTATCTTGGCATTTTCTGTCGCGAAGACACCACCGCCGCCTACTTGATGGCGATGGAGTTGTCCAATTCCGTTTGCCCGGTTACCTACTAACGAAACACTATCTAGAGTGGACTTGCTGGCATCATGTGAAAAGAGCCCTCCACCCCCAGAGGCTTGATTGTTTCCAAGTGTGGAACTTCTAACCATCAATTCTCCACCCCATGCCGCGATCCCACCCCCGAGTGCGCTGAAGCCGTCATCCGCTGTATTGTCAACGATCCTTGTTTGTGCGACGGTGAGGTAACCATTATTCAATATACCGCCTCCCGAATGGTTTGTTGGCGCGTTGCCTCCAGTTAATGTTAGACCGGTGATAAATACCGTCGAACCTGCATAGACTTTCATGACTCGATCGATACCTTTGGCGTCGATCGTGGTGCGGTTTACGCCTAGACCTACTAGTGTGATGTTGCCTTGCAGGTCGAGGTCACCACTGCTCGCGTTGGACCATTGCAACCCAGCCGGCGCGTCGTAGCCCGAACCTGGAGGAGGAACCGGGTAGTTCACACTTGCATCGATCACCGAGGCAATCGTCAAGGGATACGTGCCGGTCTGAAGAAAAATCTTCACTGGCTGTGGCTTGAGAGCATTGGCTTCTTGGATCGCTGCCCGGAGGCTGGTGCGACCTAGCGCATCTTTCGCTAAACCGTCTCCCGGGTTGGCGTCGACCGTATCCAGGAACGTGTCGACGTAGAAGATCCCGGCTGCTGCGATCTTGACTTGGAAACTGCCGACAATAGTTTCACGCGATGCTAGACCGCTTAGTGATCGAGCTGCGTCGGATTTGGCCGTGATGCTGTAGTTGCCGTAGTCTTCAGCGTCCCACGATCCACCCACTGCTGCCAATCGATAGATGGCGGTGACCTCGGTCTTGTTGGCGTTCTCGGTCGATGACACCAACGTAGTGGTTAGTGTCTCATCGAGGGCCGCTTGGCGGGTGATCTCAATGTCGCTGTTGCCAAGACTGGCTTTATCCACGCCGAGCCGATTCTTGTACTTGACCGTGATCAACTGCTCGGTGCCACCTGCAATAGTAATGTTGGCCGCGCTGACCAGTTGCACCGTCGGAGCAAAAACGTTCGCAGCTAAGCTCTTGTTCGCATTCAGCCGACGACCAGTGCTGATCTGACTGCCGATGGCTGGAATCAAATCCCCTTGCTCAAGCAACGCTCGGCGGATTTCCGGCACCGTGGCGTCAGGTTGTAAGGACCATACCAAGGCCGCGGATCCGCTGACGTGCGGCGTGGCCATGCTGGTTCCGTTGGCTTCCCCGTAGCGACCTCCCGGCAATGTACTTCGAACACCCACTCCCGGCGCCACTATGTCGACCCCGCGCAGACCATAATTGGAAAAGCCTGCCAAACGATCGGTGCCGTCGCTGGCTCCGACTGCAATGACATTGTCCATCTCGTAGCTGGCTGGATAGAACGCAGTCCGATCGTTGTCGACTCCTTGACCGAGGATGTTTCCATTGCCCGCTGCCGCGACAAAGAGAAGGCCGGCGTTGCCGCTGGCTTCGATCGTGTTCTTGAGTGCAATGTTCGAACCGCCTGGTTGCCCCCAGCTGTTGTTGAGAACCCGAACGTTCGTATTGAACTGAGTTCGCATCATGGTCGCGTAGTTGACCGCCGCGATGGCCGAGGCCGTGTCTCCTTGATTGTTCACATCTAGGAATTTTAATGCCATGATCGAACTGCGCCAGTTAATACCGGTTACACCTCGCGCGTTGTTCCCAATCGCGCCAATCGTACCGGCCACGTGCGTGCCGTGCCCTAACACATCCGATGGATTGTTAGGAGCAAAAGTCTCGTTCGAATCGGTTCGGAAATTCCAGCCAAAGAAGTCGTCGGTAAAGCCGTTGCCGTCGGTGTCGCGACCATCGGCCCATAATGGATCGTCGAGTAGATCGATCGCGTCGATGTAGCCGTTCGCGTTCAGGTCTCGGACTTGGGAGGCGTTGGCTGTGTTATTGAGATCGTAAAATGTGAACAAGCCATCAGTATCGGTGTCGATCAACGCGGAACGCTTTGCTGCTGGGATTTCACCTTGGTTGAGCCAAATGTTGAGGTACAGATCGGGATGAGTCGCGTCGATACCCGAGTCGACCACACCGACAACGACCGATGGGCTGCCGCGCGTGATATCCCATGCTTCAGGTGCATCAATGTCCGCATCACTGGACGCCCCGAATTGGCCCACATTGTGCAGGCCAGTCATATTGCCGAAATCGGAATCGTTCGGTAGGACTTGACCGCCGACTTTGTCGTTGGCGGCGTACGAAGCGACACGCGAGTTTGTGGCCAACGATGTTTCGACCTCCAGTGAGCTCTTAGATAGCGAATTGACATGCAAGAGACCAGGCAAGCCGAGTCCAGCGACAATCTGGAAGTCGATGTTGTTTTGATTGAGAATCGCTGTGGCTTGTTCGATCGAAGCGAGCGACTGAGTCGCGTCGGCTGTTAGGCGAACGATCCAGTCATTACGCTGAAAAAGCCTAGGACCGACAAATTCAGAGAACCACTCATTGGTTGGTGCGCCAGCAGCAACTGCGGCCGCTTGAAGAGCCTCGTGGTTCCAACGAGCATACCAAGCGGCTGCAGGCTGTTCGTAATCCAGTTGCAAATCAGCCGCTAGCAAACGGCGAGCTTCCAGTTGTTCTAGGATCGGTGCAAATTGAATGCGACGACGGTTTTGATGATTCAGGCGGTGATTGGCTCCGCGATTATGGGAAAGCATGTCTGAGCAAGCAAAAATGGCGTTGGGGAATTGAAACTTGGGAGCGTAACTTCCCGTGGGAATATTCTAATTTGGATCCGTCTTGAAGTCTTAGCGATCACAAATTTCCCTAGCAAATAGTTCCCAAATCCGACAGTATTTTGAAGGCGATATTCCTGAGGAAAACGAACGAAGAATCTTCCGTTTTTTTGAATCGACAACTTGTGGAAGCGGCTGATAGCAAACTAGGCCAATTCTCCAGACGTAAGCCACGAAAAAGGAGTTTTCTAGAACAACAGGCCGGACCGGTTTCATTGCCGGCTGGGATAGCTATCTAGGCAAGTGGGATCGACCACTAAGGATTTTTTTTCGGCTTATCTTCCCCTGTCGCTTTCCATTGCCGACCAATTTCGTCGACAGTTTTTGGAAAGGGGACTTGCGGCGGCTCGAATCCAATCTCGCGAGTACGAATCTCACGCAACGTTTTGGCCGAAACATGAAATTGACGATCGCGTTCCGCCAAAACAGCAGTATCTACCTGATCATCAGCCATCAAGGACCACATAAGCAATGGGTCTCCCATAGGTGCCGCCGTTCGCGGATCAGGCCATGTGTGCCAAGTCTTTCCCCACGTCGTTAATATGTACTTCATAAAGTTCATTTCATCGGCTGGTGTCATGTTGGGACCTATCAATCCACCGGCCAGTACCTCATAAGTGTGTGGATGCCAATATCTCTTTTCCGCAACAGGCAACTCATGATACATTCGATCGGAAATAATATACTCTACTCCCAAAAGCTTCGCGTTCTTTTCCGACGAATCATAGAGCAGGCACTGATGCACCTCCTCATTAATCGGTGCACAGAAGTGCTGAGTGACTATTTGCATTTTCGCATTCGTTTTGGCGACATGTATGCCGCAAAAGTGCAAGTGGATGTTCTGAATCGGTGGCATTACCTTGGCCTTGTCGTCTTCATGATGATCTTGCCCATGCACCTGCGTTGCGGATGCCTGTGAGATACCCGCCGTTCCAACAATGGCTGCGGCACCCATCACCTGAAATGCTTCTCTGCGGTCCATTTTGAATCCTCAAAAAGTTGTAATTGAAACTTAATTGTCACGATATCAGTGCATAATAATACTGACGACATATTGAGTATAGCAATTACAGGTGCAATACTGTTCGCAACTACGAATAGATCTTCCCAACGAGTTCTCTTGCTTCGGCTTGCCCCGCAGCAGGCTTTCCATATTCACTTGCCGTCACGCGTGCCAACGAACTGATATGTCGCCACCTCAAGTTGGGTCGGGTCGAGTAGAAATCATCCCAAACCGTATTGAAGTATTTCTCAGCGTGCAATGCTCCATCCTCACTGACGGCGTATCGCAGGAGCGTCTCGAATATTCTTTCGACCGGCAATCCAAGCTCGCCATAGCGATGAGCGATAGCGCAAGCGTTGCCTTGCAAATTATTCACGATCGAGTCGTCCAAACGCGATAGAAGTTTGTCGGCATCGTTCTCCCCAATTCTGTCCAAATGATGCTTCGCTGGTAGCGCCGCGGACAAAAGATTGGACGCCTCACCTCTATCCCGAGCCACTTGCCAAGCTCCAATGAGCAGGCACGACATGGCGGAGTGGCCGCTTGTGGCGTTTGCTAAATTGCGCCAGGCGTTGGCGGCGTCGCTCGCATGAACTCCCCTCGAGTCACCATGTACTGACCCGGCTGGCTTGAGTCGGTCTTCCCACTGCGGCTCGCGACCTGTATCTCTCAATACCAACATGGTTGCGGATAGCGAGAGTGCTTCTCCTATAGCCTGAGGAGCGAATCCATCCGCAATCGCCGCCGCGGCTGCACGGGCCGCATCCGAGGCCGAGGCAGTTGAGAACACCTCGGCAAGGTGCTCAATGAACTTGTCGTCGGCTTGTTTGGTGCCTAGCGATTTGCCCATAAGATGGAACTCGTCCATCAATCCTGACAACATCACACCATGTTCATCCCAATCGGCACGCCGATGCGGCTCCATCCGAATGCAGTAATGCAGAGACTGGCGAAGCAAGGTCAATGCATGTTCGGTGCCTACGATGTCTTGCATATCCCAAGCTCGATACGGCAAAACGACACGATGCACTTCGGGATTGTCTTGCACAAGGGGCAATAGTGATTCGAGAGCCGCCTTTCGATCCTGATTGACGATCGTCGCAAAGATCGCTTCGGCTTTCGCTAGATTCTGTTGTCGAACCACTTCATGCAATGCAACGGCACCGGATTCATTGCCGGAGCCATCGGCAACAGCATCTCGTCCTAACACTTCAGCTGCTCGGCCACCAAACTCCTGAATGCGATTCGTGTTTCGATACAATACTTTGAAAACGGGCAGAGCCGCTTGGCCTCTCGGCATCAAGCTAGCCATCTTGAGCGCAGGTGCTAAGGCCATGAAAGTGTGGAAACCGATGTAGTCCTCACCACCGAAAGTCCGTGCGTTCGCCAATGCTGCGGCTGCAATCATGTTCTTGAGCGTTTCCCCCTGGCTCAACCGCTGCGCGAGATCATTTTGCAACTTCCCAATTGGAGTTTCTTGCATGGCGCAAACCAATCGCTCCAAATTGCCAAAGGTCAAGGGCGTTTCCAAATCGTTCGCAAACGCACGAGGTACAATCCCCAAATCAAGTGCCATGCTCGGACCAAGTGTAGCAACTAAGGTCCCTTGTCCAACGCTGGTGAGAAAGGCACGTCGTGAGCGATTCGAATGCATCGAAGTATCCTCGGAAAGGAAGGGAGAGGTGTTCATTGCTGCCGTCGGGCGGCGTGTCTGTAGTGGACATCGCCAGTCTTCCGCACAGTATTTCTACTTCAATGAGTATAGCGTTACGAGGCAAGAAAATGGACGTGATTACCAGGGTACATGTTCAGTTTAGCTGGATTTGCGATGAGATATCGGCGAGCAAGAGAATGGGCGGCACGAGCACGGTTGTCGGTTTGTGGGCACTGGCGATTGGCGAGGAGTGTCTCCTTTATCGACCATTTTTTGGGTGGGCAGGACACGATCCATTGCAAACTACCAGCGGTTGACTTTTCTGAATCGATGCCTGTAACTCAATACTTCGCTGGCCTGCAGTGGTAAGATACGACGAGGAAACCATGGAGACGATGTTTGAACTCACCCTTCACCTCCTTTCCCTTTTCCTGGTCCTCCTGGGCCAGCGTTGGCTGGGGCAGCGTTGGCTGGGGCAGCCAATGAAGCGACGCGATCCAGGTCGCCGGTTGGTGCTCTCGGTGCGTCCTCCATCAAACGACGGCAATCCGCCAACGACTGTTCTGAATCGCTGACATATAGGCGAGTCCCAAGTACCACAGCGCATTGGAAGAAACCAAATGAAATCGAATCGACTTCAACTCGTGCTAGCCGCTGAAACCTCCGAACTCGCTCCGTTGACCTGGATAACACTGCTAAGAGTTCTTATGAAGCATTGCATTCCGCAATGTCAAGTGAACTGGTTGTTCGTTCTCTTGGCAGCGTGTGCTCTTGTGTGGTTCGGGTTAAAGCCGAATGGGCTCGGGCAAGAGCGGGGGTTGGGATTGGTTGCCAGGGTGGTACGACCAGCCCATCCGATCCTGATTCGCAATCAGCATGGGCCTGCATTGTGCGTCATGATCGACGTTACACATAGGCAGACGACTCGGTTGTTGTCGATGGAGTTCTCACTGGAGGGCACCGATGACCTCAATGACATTGATGCCGTCCAGTTGTTCGCGACAGGCGATCAGGAAACCTTTACACCAGTCGAACCGATTGGAGAATCCGTCGCGCCAGCGCGAACTATCACGATGCTGCTGGAGCGACCATTGGCTGAGGGGCGAAGTGTTTTCTGGCTGTCGTGCCGACTGAAGGACTCTGCCAATCCTCAACATCAGGTGTCGGCGACCTGTTCATCGATCGCCACCTCCATTGGTAACGTGGCACCACGGCAGGACGTTTTGAACGCGAATCAACGAATCGGAATCGCTTTACGAAAGCATCAGGATGACGGGGTTCATACCTATCGGATACCCGCTCTGACGACATCCTCGAAAGGAACCTTGTTGGCGGTCTACGACATGCGACGCCGTGCCGGGCGCGATTTGCAGGAGGACATAGACATCGGTCTCAGCCGCAGCACGAATGGCGGACAGACCTGGGAGTCGCCGCGCATCATCATGGATATGGGCACCTACGGTGGGCTGCCTCAGGAGCAGAATGGATGCAGCGATCCCGGCCTCATCGTTGATCAACAAACTGGCGAGATCTTCTGCTTTGCTCTGTGGATGAACGGCAAACCCGGCCATCACCAGTGGGTTGACGACGGTTCGGAACCGGGCTTCGAAATCGGGAAGTCCGCACAGTTCTTGATGGTGCGTTCGACGGACGAAGGCCTGACCTGGTCGACACCCGAAAATCTGACGCGGCAACTGAAGAAGGAATCCTGGTGGCTGCTTGCACCTTCGCCGCAGGCGGGAATCTGCATGGCCAATGGCACACTCGTAATGCCAGTTCAAGGCCGTATTGGTCGCGAGCCCTTGGCCACCTTCGCGACGATCATGATCAGTCGCGATCACGGCCGGAACTGGATTCTCGGCAAGCCGGGTTATGGCGGCGGGAATGAGTGCCAAGCGGCTCTGCTCGGAGATGGTTCGATCATGTTCAATATTCGCAATGACCACGAACGTTATCGGGCAGTTGTTGTTACGAAGGACCTGGGAGACACCTGGGAATCTCATCCGACCAGTCGTAACACTCTTATCGAGCCGAATTGCAATGGAAGCCTGCTTCGGTTCGACTACGAACGTGACGGTCGCCAGCAACACGTGCTGCTGTTCGCAAATCCGCATTCCCAGCTCGGTCGCACGCATCAGACAGTGCAAGTCAGCTTCGACGACGGCATGACCTGGCCGGACTCGCATCATTGGTTGTTGGATGCCGGGCGCGGTGCCGGTTATCCAAGCCTGACACGCGTCGATCGAGATCATGTCGGGATCGTGTATGAAGGCAGCCAGGCACAGCTGGTGTTTGAGAAACTACCGATCATCGATCTGCTTGAGCCCACCCCTCGCCACGCATCACGAGAGATTTGGCATCGCGAAGTTTCGAAAGAAGGGGCTCAGTATCTAGAGCAACGCCGTCAATCGCCACCCTTTGGTGATCAAAGCTTTGACCTCGCCGCCTTGCGAGCGGGCATGGGGGCGAGGCAGGCGTCGAATATTCCGGGAGTCAAACTGACCAAGGTCACAATCGGTGATGTACCCTGCGAATGGGTTATGACTCCTGGTGCTGATCCTGATGTTCGACTGCTGTACCTGCACGGTGGCGGATGGGTTTCCGGTTCAGGCGGCAACTATCTGCCTTTGGCTGCGGAAATCTCACTTGCCGCGCGATGTGCGGTTTTACTCGCGGATTATAGACTGGCGCCAGAACATCCATTTCCCGCTGGACTCGACGACTGCGTCGCCGCACACGACTGGCTTGTCGTAAATGGTCCATCCGGTCCCGGTGCCACCAAAGCAACATTCATCGCCGGTGACTCCGCCGGAGGAAATCTGACGCTGGCAACTTTGCTGGCGCTCAAGGAACGGGAACGCCCACTTCCGGCAGGAGCTATCGCGATCTCTCCGGGAACGGACTTCACCTTGTCGAGCCAGTCACTGAAGTCGGTTTATGACCCGATCATCAGTTCACGGACGATGCCCGAGTTTCGTAGTCTATACTTGCCCATGACTGATCCACGAAATCCCTTGGCGTCTCCAGTTTTTGGCGACTATCGCGGTCTGCCACCGCTCCTGATTCAAACCGGCGAACACGAAATGCTTCGCGACGACAGTATCCGCGTCGCGAAGAAGGCTCGTGCCGACGGCGCCCCTGTGTCGCTCGAGATCTGGCCTGGCATGGTGCATGTCTTTCAGATTCGAGAGCTCCCTGAATCTCGTGAAGCTGTCAAACGCATCGGGGATTTTGTGAAAACCAGGCTCGAATCGAAGTGAGACCTTTGTCCGCCCGATGTTTTTGTTTACTCTTTGGGTGCGGCCGCTTGCTTAAAAGCTGGGCTATCCGCTTTTCCGTCGGCGAGCACAAAGGCTAACAGATCGAGTATTTGCTCCTTGTCCAACGTGTTCAGCAAAGCAACCGGCATGATGGATACTTGAGATGGGGTGCGTGATACGATCGACTTCCTGGAAAGCTTCTGCTCCGGTGCACCTATGGCTCCCGATTGAATCTTAATCGAATCGCCATCTTCTGCGACGATGTTCCCACTAACAAAAATGTCATCCTCAAGCTCAAACTTGAACTTCCGATACTTTTCCTCGATATTCCGAGAGGGCTCAATTATCTCTTGCAGAATAGCTTTGGCATCTCCCTTATATTTCATAAGGGTATCACTGATCTTTGGGCCCACGGTGAGATTCGAAGCTGCAGCATGGTCCATTCCGTGAGCATGACCATGGTTTGCGACGATGCCAGGGCCCGAGGATTGATGGCATTGTGCGCACGCGAGCGTGGTGAATAGCTGTTGACCTCGGAAGAAATTTCGATTTTGTGAAACTTGATCCAGTTCCTTCTCAAGGTCGGACAGCTTCCATTCGGTGATTTTTGCCTCGACTGGAGGATTCTTGACCAGGAATTCCTTGAGGTCATTTGTTACGTACAGTATGCCGCGCATCACCAAATGGTGGCCAGGGAACGAACAAATGTAGGGGTATGCACCCTCGGTCGTCGGAGCTGTAAATTCAATGACCTCCGACTGTCCATTATCAACTAGTTTACTGGCCCAAAGAATATCGGTGCTCTCCGGTACGTAGCCAACCGAAAAGCCACCAGCTCCGAGTGCAACTGCCTTCAAGCCGACATCGTCCGCCGTACCTGGCTTCACGAGCAAAATGTTGTGTGGCATAAAGTCGATATTCGCAAACGTAAGCTTCACTTTCTTGCCTGGCTTAACGGTGAGTTCTTTGACGTCGTACATCATTCGCTCGCGGACTGTGGCTATGCGAATCGTAGTCAGTTCAGGTGTGTCGCTAAGGATTCCGGACTTCTCCGCAGCCGCTTCCTTTTCGGCAGCAATCACGCCACCCCGCATGGTGCTTTCGACGTTGAACCACAAATGCTTCACGGTGTTTGCCGCGATTCTCGCATGAGGCTCAGGGGATTTCAAAAGGTCGTTAAGCAACTCAATGTTCTTTACATTGTGCTGCTGATGCAACCAAAGCGCTTCGAGCAAATGATGCGCATCTGCTTGCTTGTTACGATCGAATTGTTTGATCCATGCGTTGGTGGCTGCGATGACTTCCTTGGAGTCGCGCTCGCTGAGTTCAACACGAGTGCGATGACGAATGCTGTCTACGGGCGATTTCAGGTTATTCAGCAACGAAAGAATGGGTTGACCGTCAATCGCGACTGGAGACTGCAACGGCCGACCCACTGCGGTTACGCGGTAGATGCGCCCGTGAATATGGTCACGGTTTGGGTCACGCACGTTGTGTTGCATGTGGCCGATGATAGCATTGTGCCAATCAGAAAAATACAAAGACCCATCCGGTGCGAAAACAGCATCCGACGGACGAAAATTCTTGTCGCCGCTCATGAGCAAGCCGCGAGATTTGTCAATCGTGGTTGTACCGTCCGCGTTGATGGTGGTAACGGAAAGATCATCGCCAGCAGGTTCGCCCCAAACGGTACCGGTTTCTGTATTTCGTTCGAGATGATAGTGCTTGATACCGAGGAATCCGATCACGTTGCAGATGAGGAAGTCTCCTTGCATCGATTCGGGGAAGTGAGTGCTGCTGACCACCTCACTGGCGGTAACCGGCCTAACTTCTTTTTTTAGCAGCTCGTGCATCTTAAAGCCGTTGCCATCCGGACGAACTTGAAACGCGCGACCGCCGGTGCCGTCAGTAGCATAGTGGTAACCCCAGGAATCGAACGCAATGCCGTGCGGATTTGGAGAATTTAGAGCGTGCATCGAAATGGTGAAGCGTCGGGGATCGAACCGATACATAGCAGACGCTTCGGCCCGCAATGATGGCCCCCATGGGTGTTCGTGATTGTGCACCATAAAGACTCCGCTCTGCCAATAAATCGCGCCATCGGGGCCGTAGATCAAATTATTTGCAGCGTGGTGGGTGTCCGATGAATCAAGCCCTTGCAACAGATTGATTCGCACATCAGCCACATCGTCGCCGTCGGTATCCTTAAGGAACAGCAGCTCTGGCGTGCAGGTGACGATGACACCACCGTTCCAAAACTCAAAGCCCAGCGGATTTTGGACTCGAGCAAACTCAGTGACACGATCCGCTTTTCCGTCCTGGTTGTCGTCGGTCAGGATGAGCAAGGCATCATTCATCTCTTTGAGCGGTTCCCATTTGGGATACGTCGGCCAAACGGCGGCCCACAACCGTCCTTTGGTGTCAAACTGAATTTGAACAGGATTCACCATCTGCGGAAATCGAGCCTCATCCGCGAACAGGCTAACCTCGAATCCCTTTGCGACAGCCATGTGCTTTAAGCCCTCTTCGCCGCTGATATATTCTAACTTGCCTTCCTTCATGGCGCTCGAGCTTTTGCTCCCACCACCAACATTCGAAATAACTTCAATCGGTTTTGGAACATTGCCGTCGTCAACCTTGGCATTCTTGCCGTTGGCTGCCGACCAAACAATCGGATCGCGATTGAGGGTCATGACGTCGAGCATGGAAAGCTCATGCTGCAAAACGACGGCATTAGATTGATCGTTGGTAAATGTCAAAGTGGATCGGCCACCCCAAACGTCGTTCCCATCGCGAGCGCGGTAACGATTGTTCCAATGATTGTCCTTATCAAGTACTGCCTTGCGGAGCGGTTCCATCGACATCGATGCGGTGACTTGATGGCCAGCAAACGCGGTGGCGATAACCTCGGCGATTTGACGATTACCGTCTTCAGTTAAATGCACGCCATTGATCGTCAAAGGCGTTTTGGCTTGTTTGTAGAGCTCCAAAGACGGATGAAACAGATCGACGAACGCGACACCAGCTTCCTTGGCGGCCGCTTCCGTCGCCTTGGTGTAGGCTTCGAGTTGAACGTTGTGGGCTTTGCCGTCAGGTACATTCGGATTGTGCGTGTCCTCGTGAGCGATGGGGCTAAATAAAACGATACGAGGGAAAGATTTCCCGTTCGCTTTCGAACCTCGCGTCTTTTTCACGAACGCGACCAGCTTCTTCTGGTACTCGCCAGCTTTTCCAACCCCATCATACGATTCGTTGTAGCCGAAGAAAGCGAACACGACGTCTGCCTTGACGTGTTGCAAGTACTCCGTCATCGACGTTGCACCCTTGCTGCGTGGAAACGAATCGGGACGGTCGCCACTTGCGCTCATGTTCCGGAAACGCACTTGCTTATCACGAAGCGTGCTTTGTAAGAGGGTTTCCATCCAACCGTCGTGTTGCATGCGATCTGGTAAACCGTTTCCTAAAATGGCTACGACATCCCCTTTCTGAAACACGAATGGTGTTGGGTCGCGATAGTCGGGTGGTACGTCGGCAAGTGCTGGCTCGTCGGACTCGGTTGTCTCTTTCTTGCGGTCGGCTTTTTTTGTATCCTTCTGGACAGTTTTTTCGTCGCTCTTGGCGGCTTTGCCTTGTTGACCCGCGTAAGTCAATTGGTTCTGTTTACCTCCGCTGGTGATATCTATTTGCATGACCTCGGCCGCAGCAAGATTCTCAGAGCGAAAGACCTCTTTTCGATCACGATCCATGAGAGATAGCGTAAAACCGTCGAGTCGACTTTCAAATCCTTTGCGGTTCCAGATAAATATGCTTTCGATTTGGACCGATTCTTGGAGATCCAGTTCCCACCATGTATTCGCAGTGCCTCCATTGGTTGTGTGCGTTTGCCCACCTTGTTTGAAATCGGGATCTTTGTTGCCGTCTATGGCCTTTGAGGCGACAGCATTCCCTAACGTACTGGACTGAGTTGCTTTGGCAGTTATCGCAATATTCTTGCCACTACTGATAATCTCCACTTCGGCAAGTGTTAGGATCCTCGAGGCTCCGGGAAGTTCGATGCGAACGAAGCGAGCGGCTTTGCCTTTGCCGGCAGTCTTATCCTTCGCAGGCAGTTCCTTCTTGGGTGCGTCACCCTGCGGCTTCTTTTCTTTTGCACTAGGTTTCTTTACATCGTTGTTGGCTGGAATAGGGGATTCAAAACCTGCATACATCGCCGGCCTGATTCCGCGAGCGAAACCTTCGCCTGCAAATGTGTTCGGCTTGAATGGTCCGACGAACGCGATGTTAGCATCTGGCTTAATCGACGCTTCCATGCCCAATGCCCAATAGCACCCGTTCACTAGCATACGTCGATAGCCGTCATTGAGGATATCTTCTGGCGTGCCGTAGAGCGTGGTGAAGACGCGGCTGATTTTTCCAGATGCGGACTTGTACGAGCGAGTCCACTCCGATGGCATTGGTGGTTTCGTCGCGTCCGCAACCGAATCGGGTGTCATGCCGTTGAGAGGCTGAGCCATCGTCAAGACTTCACCATCAACGGGTTTGCCAACGTATCCACCCGCTTGTACCCAGATTTCTTTCACCCCGCGAAGGATGGGATGCGATTTTTTGTCGTCGATGATGGTGATTCGTGTGCTTTGGGAATGGTTTTTTCCGTAGTGCCCAACCCATGTTTGTCCAAGCACTTGATGTCCGAAGCCGAGTTCGTAATCCTTTGCTTTAGAGTCAAACGAGTACTTCGAGAACGGATCGTTGGCATTCGTCTTAAACGCATGGGTCGCAGTGCGAAGACCGACAACCGGGCCGCCGCGATTGAGGTAGTCGTCGAAGTGCTTCATTTGCTCGGGCGGGAAATTCTGAAATCGCAAAAATACGACTGCCAGATCCGCAGAATCCAAAGCCTCCATGCCTGGCATGTTCGAATTGCCGGCCACGATCTCGCCAGTCGCTTGGTCTATGTTAAAGAGCACGGTGCACTTAAAACCGTGATGCTTGGCCAAGATGCGTGCAAGTTCGGGCAACGACTCTTCCGACCGGTACTCATGGTCGCCGGCAAGGAAAACGATATGCTTTCCTTTCCCCGGCCCATTCGTACCTTCGAAGGAAAGCGGTTCTTCGGCAGACGAGGTTTGGACGAAAGAAAGTACGAATGCCAGGAAAACGAAAAGCAAACGGGTTGTCATGAGTTGACTTACTGAGAGGAAGTTATGGCGGGTGTATTAGGCGTAAAGTTCAGGGGAGGTGGTTGATTCTAACCAAAAGTTCTCGACACTTCTCGATGATTGCCACCAAAATCCGTAAGCGATTACGCTAAATCCCGCAGGGTAAACCTGCGGGATCCATTGGTTAAATTAGAACACGTCGCTTCGCCGCCACGACTTTCGGTCACGAAAAGCTATTCCGAGCCCAATAGGCTTTCGAGTTGTTTGTCCAGTTCGGCACCTCGCGCTTGCAATGAGACGACTTTGCCTTTCTGGTCCACGAGAATTGCCGTGGGGATTCCAGATACACCGTAGTAATCCGCCATGGGTGCATCCCAACCACGCTTGCCTTCCTCCTCGCTCACAATGTTGACCCAAGTGATCTCTTTGTTCTCAACACACTTCTCGAATGCCGCGCGCGTGTCGTCCATATTGATACCGACGATGGTGAAGCCTTTGTCGCCATAACGTTCCAAGTTTTTCTTCATGTTGGGAATCTCGCCAATGCATGGCCCACACCAGCTGGCCCAGTAGTCGACCAACACAACTTTGCCGCGATACGATTCCCAATCGAACGCATTTCCATCGGAGGTAACTCCCGACAGCAGCATCTCATTTCCAAGCAATCGAATGCGTCGCGCAGCCCCGATAAGCTTGGTGCTCCGCTTTGCAAGAACGGGGTCGTCTGATTTAGCCAATAGCGAGGCCAGCCTTTCGTGCGTGAGAGCAGCGATTTCATTATGCGAGCTGTACCCCAAACTGCTTGCGACCCGAGAAACCGTGGAGAAGGTCGCTTTGTTCGCACCGAAACGCTCCAGGAACGCGATGGACGCATCCGCTACTTCTTGGGCCTGCTGAGCCCCCGCGTTTCTCAACGATTGGGCTTTTTCCATGAGAGTATGACCAACTGCAATTTGTGCGATCTCAGGCCTTGTATCGGAAGCATACTTTTCCGCCATCGCATCCAATTCCTTGCTTATCGATGGCGTGTAGCGAACTAGCACTCCATAGGCTGAAAATTTCTCTTCGATAGCTTTCTTCAACTCATCGGCATTTTGACTCTTTTCGATAACCAAATCGCATGCTTGGATGATAGCGGGAAACATCTTCTTCGCGGTTTCGGCCATCGCATCGCGCGGCGGTGGAATTCTTTTGAGCTTGGCAATCCATGTGAGGAGCTCTTCTGACGAGGCGTCCAAAGGTATGGCAAACTTGTCGTCCTTTTCGTCTTCTTTCACTTTGCTTGTGTCGTCCGCAACAACCTTAGCTTTTTTCGGTTCAGTGTCTTGTGCGAGTACTGTTGCACCTAGCGGAACAATCAATAAGGAGCTAAGTAGCAGAGATCGGAAACACGTACGCCTGGCGTGCAAAGTAAGTTCTCGACGCATGGTCAAATCCTCTTCGAGATAAAAGTATGATGATGCAATCTGTTTTGGCCAAAATAACTTCACCTGTCGGGTGGAGATAGGACTAGTTTAGCAGATTGCCGCCCCATTCGGCAACGCAAAGTAAACCTGCGGAATTCATTGCGCCACATCCCCCGAGGTAAACTCGGGGGCAATGTCATGCAGTAGCTTCACGCGGTTTATGGTCCCAAAACCGATTCCGATCGCTTTTGCACGGTTTCCTCGAATTTGTTTATCCAATCAAGTGACTTCTTGATACTTGCAAGGCGGGAGCGAATCTGAAGCAATTGACGTTCAATCTCCAACTTGGAAAGCTCTGTTTTGGCCAAATCGTTGGAAGTGACTCCGGCTGCATGGCGTGCTTTCTCAGCCATCGCAATTTCCATAGTATGTTCTAGTTGATTCTTGACGATTCCGTATTCGGACTCCGTCGTTTCTAGGTCCGACTGCAAAGAAGTCTTTTCAAAGTCCCAGACAGACCGAGTTTCATCGATCGCGTTCTGTAGGTTGATGGCAGCCTTGCTCGTTCCTGACTCCGAGTAGTTGGCATTGAGTTCTGCCAAATCCTTGACGAGTTTCTTTAGCTTGAAGCCAATGCTCATGAACGACCGCTGAGAGTCCGAAGACGCTCCAGTAATCGCAAGAGTGTTGTTGGTCGGTTCGCCAGCGGTAGGAACTGCATTGTTGGGTTGAGGGTTGAGGGATAAGGGTTGAGGGTTGAGAGGAAGTGAAGGGCGCGAAAGGTTGGAAGAAGGAGTATCAGTAGTTGCACCTGGGTAGATCGGGTCAAAACTTGGAGCGGCTCTATTCGTCGTTGCAATGGTGGGTTCATCATAAGGCGTTGGAATCGGCCCCAGAGTTGGGCGAGATTCTTGATTGCTGGGGATCGGAATCAGATGCTCAGTCGGTTGCGTTAGATTTGGCCCAGACATCGACCTCGGCGAATCTCTCAACTCCTGAAAATTCGGGGGGACTTTCGGGGGGACTGGAGTCCCAAATGGTATCCCTATGAGACTCTCCATTCTATTTGAGAGAGTTTCTCGCGGAACCACGCCTGGGAGTTCATTCGCAACGGATGGGTTCCAACTGAGATCGTCCCGCTGACCTGTAAGTTCCTTGAGGCGGCGATCGACTATTTGCGATTTCAACTGCAAGCGTTTGTCCAGTAAGTCCTGTGTCTGTTGAACTTCGGCTCGGATGGCTTCGACGCGCGACGTTTGCGCTTTGTGTCTAGCATCAAACAACTCGGTTAATTTCCGAGTTAATGCTTCGTTGAGACTGTCCCGTTGTTTGATATCCGCGGCTCGGAACCGTTGTGAAAGACTTTGGATCTCGGCTTCCAACGGCTGATAATCCACGGGAGGATCAGACGTAAAAGACATGGTGTTGAAAGGCTCCATCGTGGTAACCGGAACATAAAAAGTGCTTTGGGTTAGCGTCGTTGCTTTCGTAACCGGGTCGAATACTGGTTGGGTTCGAATTTGCGGAACCATGCGTGTGACGGCTTGCATCCTAACCGCGGGGGGCGCGCCATTCGGATCGGCAAGCGATCCTGCGATGGAGGGCGCAAAGTCGTTCACAGCGGTATCGAAACCTTTTGGGGATGGCTGTAAAGCAGGCGTCGAAAAAGGCACGGGTTCCGAAAGACGACTAGTTGGCCCCTCGGGCAAGCGAGACCCTTGTTCGGTGTCCAGCATCACGACCATTGCTCGACGCTGTTCGGCCTGCGCGTTTGATCTTGCTTGCGTCATCACAAGTAAAGAAAAAACTCCTACGACTAGGCCAATGAAGAGCAGCATAAAGAACGCGTAGCGATAAAACGGTCTCCGTATCGATGATTGTTTTAATACGGAGTCGGTTGTTTGGTTTGCTTGAATATCCATGATCTATTTTCGACTTTCAGAAGTTATCATTGTCGTCTTTCGATCCGCGAAAGTGCGCCACGTTAAGGAGTATTTTTTATTATCTCGGCCGTAAAGTCCACTGGCCTTTCCAACGGATTCTTGGGTTTCTGTATACCGGTTTTAAGAACTGTTTCCTTCCGTTTCGAGGCTCGCTTTTAGATCCCGTAAATTGGCTTCGAGTTGCAGCAAACGATGCGGCAAATCTGAGTCAAAGCTCATCTCATCGGGAAATGTCGGCACGAGTTGGTGTATACTGCTAAGGCTGGTGGGGACCGTCTGATCAACTTGTTGGTTCTTGTTGTGAACACCCAAAACAGATTGAATCGGAATCACACCTTTTGCGTTGAATTGACTTGCTGACCTAATCAAAGTCCCGACCAAGATGATCCCAATAATCAACGCCGTGTATATAGTGAATCGTTTTTTCGTTGGAAGAGTTCGCTCATGCAGGACCAGTGGCAGTGGATTCCTGGCAGGTGCTCGAGCATGCGCAAGCGATGTTCGGAGCAATTCGACCGCATCTTGCGCGTTCGCAATTCTGGAATCAACGTGCTTTTCCAAAAAGCGTCGCACCAATCGGTCCAACCATAACGGCATGGTTTCGTTGATGTCGTAAACGGGGACCGGTTTTTCCTCGCCAACTTTTCTTAAGATTGCCAACGTAGAGTCACCGCGCACAGGTGGCCGACCGGTCGCCATCGCGTAGAGTACTGCCCCCAAACTATACAAATCGGATCGATGATCGATCGACAATCCGCGAGCTTGTTCGGGGCTCATGTACTGTGGAGTGCCTGCAACCATCCCGCTATTGGTCAACGAAGCATCGTCAATCGTGCGGGCCAATCCAAAATCGCTGAGCAACACCCGGTGCCCGCCGTCGTCCAGCAAAATATTGGCCGGCTTGATGTCGCGATGCACCAGTCCTAGCCGATGGGCAGACACCAACGCCTCCGCAATTTGCACCCCGACCGAAAGAACCTCCGTGAGCGGCAATGGTCCCTCTCGATCGATGCGTTGTTGCAGGTTTCCTCCGGCTACAAAGGGCATGACCAAGTACGGCAAGACGCTATCACACGCAACCGTATAAATTGGCACAATATTGGGATGAACCACGGCGGCAGCGGCTTGCGCTTCACGAAAGAACCGTTGACGCGATGCGCCGTTGCTCGCCAACATCGGCGAGAGCAATTTCACCGCCAGCGGTCGATGCAGTTCTTCGTCCCACACCTTGAGAACCACTCCCATACCTCCTTGCCCGATGACTTCGCGCACAGGCCAACCGTCTAGCACGCCGATCGAATGCGAATCCCGCGCAGGCTGTAGCAAGTTCAATACCCACGCCACGGCATGTTCGATCGGTAGAGTTGGACTCGATTCCACTGGCGTAGCAAGCGATCGCGAGTCCTTTAAGATTCGCTGTGTATCGAGCCACCATCCAACCGGGGCAGTGAGCTGATCAAGCTCGCGTCGGCAAGCATCGCATCGTTCAAGGTGAGAAGTGACGCAGAGTTCTTCATCGTGCTCTAGTCGTGAGTGGAGTAACTCCACGAGCAAATCGTGATCGCATTCATCGCGGTATGCAATCATGAAGCATCCTCCTCTAAAAACGGATCAATCAACTGCTTGATACGGGCAAGTGTTCGGCATCGGGCTACATAGATGGCTCCGACGGTCATATCCAGTCTTCGAGCAACTTCGCTGGCCGGCACATTTTCCACGGCGGTCGACCAGAATGCCTGCCAGGTGGTTGGCTGACTGGACTGACGAACCTGTTCCGCTGCCCAATGAAAGTGCTGGTGTCTGGCCTCGGACAGGAATATCTGCGTAGGATCGGAGTCGATTGACGGTACATCGGTCAGCATTCGAGCCACGTCGCTTCCTCCAATGGGACGCTCGCGTCGCTTGCGCAACAAGTCGATCGTTGCGTTGCGAGCCAATTTCGACAGCCAACCGCGAAATCGACCGTTGGCTTGGGTATCGAACATCTCGACCTTTCGGCTGACGACCAGCAGGACTTCTTGAGATACTTCGCGAGCGTCTGCATCTTGCAAGTGAAAGCGTTTGGCAAATCGATAGATCACCGGCTCGTAGATGGTGCAGAATTCCGACCAAGCGGACGCGTCGGCACGATCATGCAGTCTTCGAAGCAACGAGTGTCGGGAATCACCATGTGGCTCGCTCCGGGGAAAATAGCATTCTGCCAGTAACACGAGCATTACGGCAAACCCTTACATGGTTTTTTCGATAATAAGCACATTTCACAATCCAAATCCGACGGATGCTCGACCATCTCTACCCCCCGTGCGGCTTACCCGCGGCTTACCCGCGGCTTACCCGGGTGGGGCTTGTCACGATCGACTACAATTCAGCTCAAGAATAATGACCTAAATCAACTCAATCCTTCAGCAGCAGCAAAAATCAGGTTTTTGACTACTGTGTGTAGCTAAAAGCCGAACGATCCGCAGGTTAGACCTGCGGGATTTGGTGAAAGCGCTAACGGAGCTTGGTGGCAATCAGCGAGAAGTGTCCTATTTTCTTACCAATAAACTTCCTACCCCGACTTCAAACATGGATATCAACCACCGACGCAGCATCAAAAGAGCTCCATTGCTCTTCGTAAGCCCCACAGGCATTCTCACACGTCTCGCATTCTTCGGTTGGATGTTTGCTGCTCCCCTAATGGCAGCGAACCTCAATTTGACAAACGATCCGGCAACGGGCAGACCGGGGAAGTTTGCCGAGGAGGAGATTCGTCGTGAAGCTGCAGCAAAAGGGATGGCTTTAAACAAGGACGCGAATGCAACTCGAATTGCGCTTACGATCGAAAAGGACGATAAAGCCTCCGCGCAGCGTTACAGCATTCGCGTGAAGGTTGAGAACGGTCGACGTGTTATCACAGTGCGAGGGGCAGATGAAACCGGCGCAATGTATGGCGGGTTGGATATCGCAGAGGCGATCAGCACGGGCACGCTCGACTCGCTAAAGGACACCGACCATAAGCCGCACATCGCGCAGCGCGGTATCAAGTTCAATATCCCGCTCGATCTGAGGACGCCCAGCTACACGGACTGCTCCGACGCCGCGCAGGCGAACATCCCAGAGTTGTGGGAGCGCGAGTTCTGGACGACGTTCCTCGATTCAATGGCTCGCCATCGCTACAACGTCCTATCGCTCTGGAGCCTTCACCCGTTTCCGTCGCTGGTAAAAGTGCCGGAGTTTCCCGAAGTAGCATTGGACGATGTTTGGCGCACTCGCGCCAAACTCGATGATACCTTCAGCATGGCAGGCAACGACATGGTACGCCCCGCCATGCTCGCCGACCACGAAGTGGTCAAGCGCATGACGATCAATGAGAAGATCGACTTCTGGCGCTGGGTCATGCAGCAGGCCGCAGACCGCGGCATTCGAGTCTATTTCTTCACTTGGAACGTGTTCACGTGGGGCGCTGAGGGCAAGCACGGTATCACCAACGATTTGAGCAATGAGATCACGAAAAAGTATTTCCGCGCCAGTGTGCGGGAGATGGTAAAGACTTACCCACTGCTCGCCGGCATGGGCATTACCGCAGGCGAAGGCATGCCGCATGACATGGATTCCAAACTCAAAGAAGCTTGGCTGTGGGACACCTACGGCGAAGGTGTGCGCGATGCGTTGAAGGAGGACCCCAAGCGCAAGTTCAACATGATTCATCGCTTCCATTGGACGGCGCAAAGCGAGATCTTGGACGCCTTCAAAGACTACCCTGGGACGTTCGATTTCAGTTTCAAGTATTCGGTGGCGCACATGTATTCGATTCCAAATCCGCCCTTCATCCAACCGCTTCTGGAGAACCTCGCGCCCGGCAGGAAGACCTGGCTCACCGTTCGAAACGACGATATCTACACTTTCCGGTTTGGCGATCCTGCTTACGCCCGCGAATACATTCTGAACATGCCCCCGGATGACAAGATGGCTGGCTTTTACATAGGGCCGGACGGCTACGTGTGCGGACGCGACTTCCTCGAGCGCCATCCCGATTCCGGCCCGCGCCCGCTGGTGATGGACAAGCAATGGTATTCGTTCATGCTCTGGGGAAGGCTGTCCTATGATCCCTCGCTGCCGGACTCGCATTTCGAACGGATACTCGCCGCCCGCCATCCCACGGCTCCATCACAGCATCTCTTCCGCGCCCTTCAAGGTGCGTCGCAGGTCATGCCGTTGATAACGCGTTTCTTTTGGGGCGATATCGACGTCAAGTGGTATCCGGAGGCGTGCTTGAGCCACCCCAAAAGCAAGAACGATGGCTTCTACACCGTGTCCAAGTTCATGGAAGGAAGCTCCATGCCGGGCTCGGAGGTGCTATGCATCCGCGACTGGCGCGCACGCCTCAACTCCCGCCAACCGATGGCGCAAACCACTCCGCTTGAAATCGCGGATGCGCTCGACGGCTCGGCATCGGAAACGTTCGCTTCGCTCGATGTGCTCCGCGAAGCTGCGAAAAAGGACTACGAATTGCAAAAAAACGTGAACGACTGCGAGGCACTGGCCTGGCTGGGCCGCTACTATGCATCCAAGATTCGCGGTGCATGTGCGCTGGCGTTGTATGATTCCCGCAGCGACGAGTTTGAACACGACGCGGCGCTTCGTCACCTCGGCGTGGCCCTTACCCACTGGAATCAGTACGCTGCCGTGCGCGACGCCCACTATGTCCCGGCCCTCTACAACCGCGTGGGCTACGTGGATGTGACCGCGTTGACCAAGCAAGTAGCCGCCGATCTCGATATCGCCCGAAACTGGACGCCGGGCACCCTCAAAGACGACGGGAAACGCTCCGGCGCAGAAAAAGGCTTCCGCAAATAAAGTGCACAGAAACGAAGTGACGAGAATAAAACAACCAACATTATGACTCAACGCATCTTACAAGGCCGTCTCCAAGTCGCCACTGTACTGAATGATCTTCTTACCCAACGTATCTGCCCCGGCACGGGTCGCGAGCCAGTAGCCGCCTGGGCTGCGTTTGAAAAAATTGTTTCCGACCTTACACCCAAAGTTCGCGTGCTGCTGGCCAAGCGAGACGAACTACAGTCAAAGATCGACGAGTGGCATCGCACCCACGCTGGCCAGCCGCATGATGCAGGAGCCTATAAGCGGTTCTTGACCGAGATCGGTTATCTTCTACCTGAAGGGCAAAATTTTTCCGCGACGACAGAGAATGTTGATAATGAAGTGGCGAACATTGCCGGGCCACAACTGGTTGTGCCTGTCACCAACGCACGCTACGCGCTCAATGCTGCCAACGCTCGCTGGGGCAGTCTCTATGACGCGCTCTACGGAACAGACGTGATTCCGGAAACCGACGGTTGTGAAAAGTCTGGTGGCTTCAACCCTAAGCGTGGTGCGAAAGTCATCGCCTTCACACGCGAGTTCTTAGACAAAGCAGCCCCACTCGCCAGCGCCAGTCATAAAGATGCCACTGGTTATTCTGTGCAAGGCGGAAAACTTCTAGTCCGTTTGGTTGGCAGCCAGCAAACGACGCTAGCTGACGCTACGAAATTTTCAGGCTTTGTTGGAGAGCCAGGGGCACCGTCGAGCATCCTGCTCATTAATCACGGTTTGCACATCGAGATTCAGTTCGACCGCGCTCACACCATCGGCAAGACCGACGCTGCAGGTATCAAGGACGTGGTGCTTGAATCTGCGATCACGACGATTCAAGACATGGAGGATTCCGTGTCGGTTGTCGACGCGACAGACAAAACGCATGCGTATGCCAATTGGTTTGGCTTAATCCAAGGCGATTTGTCCGAGACCTTTGAAAAGGGTGGTCGATCGCTGACTCGCACACTACACCCTGACCGCACCTATACAAAGTCCGATGGCGGAACGATGACTCTGCCGGGGCGTAGTTTGCTCTTTGCGAGAAATGTCGGCCATCACATGTTCACGGATGCCGTGCTCGATAGCGAAGGAAACGAAATTCCCGAGGGCTTTCTCGATGCGTTTTTCACCTGCCTGATCTCGTCCTTCGATGTGAAGGGCCATGGCAAATTCCGTAATTCGCGTACCGGCAGCATTTACATCGTTAAGCCGAAGATGCATGGTCCGGAGGAAGTCGCGTTGACCTGTGAACTGTTCGGTCGGATTGAAGACGCGCTCGGTCTGCCTCGCTTCTCGGTCAAGCTAGGAATCATGGATGAGGAGCGCCGCACCACGATCAATCTCAAGGAATGCATTCGCGTGGCGAAGGATCGCGTGGTGTTCATCAATACTGGTTTTCTCGACCGCACGGGCGATGAGATTCACACGAGTATGGAGGCCGGTCCAGTGGTGCGAAAGAACACTATGAAGTCGCAGCCTTGGATCCTTGCCTATGAAGATTGGAACGTGGATAACGGACTCGCTTGCGGGCTGCGCGGTCGCGCGCAGATTGGCAAGGGTATGTATGCCATGCCCGACCTCATGGCGCAGATGGTCGCAACGAAGCGTGCGCATCCCATGGCCGGAGCCAACACGGCTTGGGTCCCCTCTCCAACCGCAGCCACACTTCATGCGCTGCACTATCACGAGGTGAATGTGGCACAACGCCAGACGGAACTCGCCAAACGATCTCGCGCAAACCTTGACGCAATCTTGACATTGCCGCTGCAAGGTCCAACATGGCCAACGGCACAGGAAATCCAACAAGAACTCGACAACAATGTGCAAAGTATTCTCGGCTACGTCGTGCGGTGGATTGACAGCGGTGTGGGTTGCTCGAAAGTGCTCGACATCCACGACGTCGGTCTCATGGAAGACCGCGCCACGTTGCGCATCTCCAGCCAGCATGTCGCCAACTGGTTACGGCACGGTGTCTGCTCGCAGGAACAAGTGAACGAAACACTTCGCCGGATGGCAGCAGTGGTCGATCGCCAAAACGCCAGCGATCTAAGTTATCGACCTATGTCGACGAACTTCGACGAAAATACTGCATTCCAAGCCGCTTGCGACCTTGTGTTTAAAGGTGGCGAGCAACCCAACGGCTACACCGAGTTCATTTTGCACGCACGACGACGCAAAGTGAAAGCCCTGACACAACCCGATACGTAAGTGAGGGGCCTGCGTTACGCGGATCTCGACTGACAAGGCTCGCCGAACAGATGGACGTTCCGTCTCAAGCATACGTGAAGTGCGAACGGACTAGTCGCTTGAAATCAGGGAAATTCTTCACTCGCTGAATTTCTTCACGGAATGAATCGAAGTCGGGCAGGAATTTGGCAAAGTAACAGGCGACGCGAGGCAAACGCCTAACCGCCAGCGGGCTACCGTACAAAGCAAACTCGCCTTCGACCAATTGCAGCAGTACCCGCGCACGTTCGTCGATGTTTGGCAACGCAATCGTGGCCCCTCCTAGAACAAGAGCTCTCGCTTGTTGAAAAATCCATGGGTTGCCAAGGCAACCGCGACCGATGGCAACTCCATCTGCGCCTGTCTCGTTGAGGAACCGGATCGCGTCGATGGGTTCGCGAACTCCGCCGCTTCCCAAGACGGGAATTTTCACTGCTTGTTTGACTCTTGCCACAACGGACCAATCGGGACCGCCGACATAACTCTGAGCAACACTGCGGGCATGGACATCGACGGCTGCGACACCTGACAACTCGGCCAACCGCGCGACTTCGACCGCAGTCTCGTGTTCCGCGTCAGGACCGGTGCGAATCTTGATCGTTACCGGGATGTCCACTGCTCTGACAACGGCAGCCACGAGCCTCGCGATCGCGGGTGGGTCGGACATCAACGCACCGCCTTCGCCGCGACCGATTAGCCGCCGAATCGGGCACTCAAAATTGAGATCGACAATCGAAAACCCCTGCTCAGCAACCACCTTGGCCGCCTCCGCTAGTTCGTGCGGGTCGCTGCCGCTGATCTGACCCACGACTGGTTTCTCCGTCGGAGTTGTGTGCAGCAGCTTGATCGCGCGGCGATCCCGCTTCGCGACATCGCTTGCATCTACTCGTTCGCCGCAAACAAGACTCGCGCCGAGCTGTTTGCAGAGCAGGCGAAACGGATAATTCGTGTGTTCCTCCATCGGCGCAAGCGTGATCGAATGGGCAATAGAGACATTTCCGATTCGCATGGTTGGCGGTTGCCTGGCCTACTTGGTGGTATTGCTGCGGATGATCAAACCGATATTGTAGACGGGCTTCACCTGGGTCAGAATAGCCGTTTCTCGACGAGACGGGCCAGAATTGGGCGAGCCTCAACCAAGACTGCGATGGATGAAGCAGTTTAATCACCCTCCCCAGGGAGATCGTCTTGTTTAGTCACCCTCCCGCTGAAACGCTGTGAAGCATTTTAGTCCGATCGGAGCTTGCCTCCGACGGACGCCGTTTTGGCGTACTAAAAAGTGCAGCTCAGACCTCTAAGTACCGCACTCCGCTCCCGCCGGGGACGCCCTGGGGGGGGGGGGGGGGGGGGGGGTGGGGGGG